>NZ_JBIWMA010000001.1:0-361321 GCF_044766465.1 Streptomyces sp. NPDC102259
GTCGTCCAGCCGCTTCCGGCCCCGCAGGGACACCGGCAGCAGCGGTCCGACGAACTCCCACTCGGCATCGGACAGTTCATGGCGACGTATCACCCGACCATGATCCACCACTCAAGATCTTTTGAAGACACGGCCTAGGGCCTGTCGTTCGGATCAGGTCGGCCTGACGCGCGGCATGATCCAAACGACAGGCCCTGGTCCCGGCGCCGTCTCCGCCCGCCGGTTACCGTTTCCGTCAGGTGCACGCACAACTCACCCCGACGGAGATGGTGTTGACGCAACGCTCGCACGTACGGCGGCCCACGCTCGAAGACGTCGCCCGGCAGTCGGGGGTCTCGAAGTCGACCGTGTCCCGGGTGATCAACGGGGAGGCCCGGGTACGGGCGGAGGTCGTCGACCGGGTCCGTCAGGTGATTTCCGAGCTCGGGTACGTCCCCAACCAGGGGGCCCGGCAACTCGTCACCCACCGCACGAACGCCGTCGCCGTGGTCGCCGCCCAGCCCGAGAACCGGCTCTTCATCGACCCCTTCTTCGACCTCCTCCTGCGCGGCGTGCGCCGCGAACTCGCGCTCCACGGCGCCCAGGCCGTCCTGCTGTTCCTGGAGGACCCCGACGACTACCCGCGCGTGGCCGACTACCTCGGCGGCGGCCACGTCGACGGCGCGATCCTGTTCTCCCTGCGCCCCGGCGACCGGCTGGCCGAGATGATCGACCGGCTCGGTCTCCCGGCCGTGTTCGGCGGCCGCCCGCTGCTGCGCGACGGCGACCCCGTACGGCCCGGCCAGGCCCATGTCGACGGCGACAACCGGGGCGGCGCCCGGCTGGCCGTCCAGCACCTGGTCTCCGTCGGGCGCCGGCGGATCGCGACCGTCGCCGGGCCCTACGACCAGGAGAACTCCGCCGCGGACCGGCTGGCCGGGTACCGGGACGTCCTGCGCGACGCCGGGCCGCACCTCGTCGAGCGGGCCGACTACACCCGGCAGGGCGGCGCCGACGCGATGGCGGCGCTGCTGGACCGCGCCCCCGACCTCGACGCCGTGTTCGTCGCCTCCGACCTCATGGCCTCGGGCGCCCTGCAGACGCTGCGCGAGCGCGGACGCAGGGTCCCCGAGGACGTGGCCGTCGTCGGCTTCGACGACCTCACCTCCATCGCCGAGACGACCGAGCCGCCGCTCACCACCGTCCACCAGGACATCGAGGAGATGGGCCGGCTGATGGCCCGGCTGCTGTTCGCCCGGGAAGACGCGCCGGACACGTCACCCGACGGCTCACCGGACGGCTCGCCCGGCGGCTCACCGGACGGCCCCTCGGTGATCGTCCCCACCCGCCTGGTGCGCCGCGCGTCGGCCTGACGGCGCGGTGACATCTCACTCACCGGCCCCATACCGTCCGCGATGTGGGATCACCTTCCGGAAGCCGGACCGGGAATCGATACGATGAGCCCATGGTTTTGAACGACGTGAGCGAGAAGACGCCGGGCGCACTGCTCGTGGCGCGGCTGCACGTCGACCTGTGCAGGCTCGCCAGCGCCATCTGTTGACGCACCACCCGCCGCCGTACGGCCGTGAGCCGACGGGGGCACCACCCGCGCGAGCGCAGCCGAGCGTGGGGAGCCACACGCATGAACCGCGCTGCCCACACCTTCCGACAGGAGCCCTGAGCCATGGCCATCGAGGTCCGCATCCCCACCATCCTCCGCCAGTACACCGACGGTCAGAAGGCGGTGGAGGGCAGCGGTGACACCCTCGCCGACCTGTTCACCGACCTCGAGACCCGGCACGCGGGCATCCACGCCCGCATCGTGGACGACGGAAAGCTGCGCCGCTTCGTCAACGTCTACCTGAACGACGAGGACGTCCGCTTCGTCGACGGCATCGACACCAAGCTGACCGACGGCGACACCGTGACCATCCTGCCGGCCGTGGCCGGCGGCATGGCCTGATCGGCCGCCGGACCCCATGCGCTACGACTCCCCGCTGGCCGCGGTGGGCAACACCCCTCTGGTGCGCCTGCCGCGGCTCTCGCCGTCCGCCGACGTCCGCATCTGGGCGAAGCTCGAGGACCGCAACCCCACCGGCTCGGTCAAGGACCGCCCCGCCCTGCACATGGTCGAGCAGGCCGAGAAGGACGGCCGTCTCACCCCCGGCTGCACCATCCTGGAACCGACGAGCGGCAACACCGGCATCTCCCTCGCCATGGCGGCCAGACTCAAGGGCTACCGCATGGTCTGCGTGATGCCCGAGAACACCTCGCAGGAGCGCCGGGAACTGCTCGCCATGTGGGGCGCCGAGATCGTCCCCTCCCCGGCCGCGGGCGGCTCCAACACCGCGGTCCGCGTCGCCAAGGAGCTCGCCGCCGAGCACCCCGACTGGGTGATGCTCTACCAGTACGGCAACCCCGACAACGCCGGCGCCCACTACGCCACCACCGGCCCCGAGATCCTCGCTGACCTCCCGTCCATCACCCACTTCGTCGCCGGTCTCGGCACGACGGGCACGCTGATGGGCGTCGGCCGGTTCCTCCGCGAGAACAAGCCGGACGTGAAGATCGTCGCCGCCGAGCCGCGCTACGACGATCTGGTCTACGGCCTGCGCAACCTCGACGAGGGCTTCGTACCCGAGCTGTACGACGCCTCCGTCCTCACCACCCGCTTCTCGGTCGGCTCGGCGGACGCCGTGACCCGCACCCGGGAACTCCTCCAGCAGGAGGGCATCTTCGCGGGCGTCTCCACCGGGGCCGCCCTGCACGCGGCGATCGGCGTCGGCAAGAAGGCGCTGAAGGCGGGGGAGAGCGCCGACATCGCGTTCGTCGTGGCGGACGGCGGCTGGAAGTACCTGTCGACGGGCGTCTACACCGCGGCCACCACGGAGGAAGCGATCGAAACCCTTCAGGGCCAGCTCTGGGCGTAGGGTTTCAGGTAGCCAGGTGACGGACCTGGTCCCACAGGACCGGGTCCACCACACCCACCCTGCGCCGGAAGTCGCGCATCCGGATCTGGCGCAGCTCGTCCGTCTCCAGGAAGCTCGGCCGCCCCTGCGCGTCGCCCACGGCACCCGGCGGCAGCGGGATCACTCCGGCCCGCTCGTCGTGGTACTTGCTGGTGATCTTCGCGACGGTGGCGCGGTCACCGCGCACCATGAGCACCAGACACGGCCTGTCCTTCGCCCCGGGGCCGTCCTCGAAGGGCACGTCCGCCCACCAGATCTCCGCGGGCCGGGGACGGTCGGCCGAGCCGCGGCCCCGGGTCGAGCGGCCCGAAGGCCGGCCCGGCGGCCGGGTCCTGCGCCGCTGCGGTCGTCGTCCCCGCCCCCAGCCGTCCACGAGCGTCGCGACCAGCGCGAGCAGTATCACCGCCGCGAGCGCGAGCCACCAGGACGTGTCCATACGACGACGTTACCGGCGCGTGAGCGCCCTCGCGCGCCCCATCCACACTTCACATGCCCCCGGTCCAGCCGAACCGGTGACACCACAGGTGAGTTCGCCCACAACGGCCCCTGGTGGAGGAGCGACCCGGGGTTTTGCGCCTTACGCTCAACGCACCGCACGACCCCCGTCGCCCCATTTAACGATCATTCGTTCCACGATCCGTCCCCCGGACCTCACCCGGTACTTCTCGGTTTCCCGCCAGCGGAGGTTTCGCCTTCATGAAGCTCACCGTCGTCGGCTGCTCGGGGTCGTTCCCGTCCGCGGAATCGGCCTGCTCGAGCTACCTCCTCGAGGCCGACGGCTTCCGGCTGCTTCTCGACATGGGCAACGGCGCCCTGGGCGAGCTGCAGCGCCACTGCGGTCTCTACGACCTCGACGCGATCTTCCTGAGTCATCTGCACGCCGACCACTGCATCGACATGTGCGCCTACTTCGTCGCGCGCTACTACCGGCACGACGGCGGTCGCTGCGACCCCATCCCGGTCTACGGCCCGGAGGGCACGGAACACCGCCTGACCACGGCCTACGCCGACACCCCGTCGGCCTCCTCGATGAGCGAGGTCTTCGACTTCCACACGGTCAAGCCGTCCACCTTCGACATCGGCCCCTTCACCGTGCACACCGAACGCGTGGCGCACCCGGTGGAGGCGTACGGCATCCGCGTCGAACACGGCGGCAGGTCGCTGACGTACTCCGGCGACACCGGCATCAGCCCCGCGCTGGAGGAACTCGCCCGCGACACCGACCTCTTCCTGTGTGAGGCCGCCTTCACGCACGGCAAGGAGAACATCCCCGACCTGCACCTCAACGGCCGCGAAGCCGGCGAGACGGCGAGCAGGGCGGGCGCGAGGAAGCTCGTGCTGACCCACATCCCGCCGTGGACGGACCCGCGGGTCAACCTGGCGGACGCCCGCACGGTGTTCGACGGCCCGGTGGAACTGGCCGCGCCCCGCAAGACGTACGAGATCTAGACCCCGACGCACGCGAAGGCCCCCGGAGCGGTTCAGGGCTCCGGGGGCCTTCGCGTGTCCTGCGCGGGCGTGGTGCGCGCCTACGCCTTGGTGAGGTCCTCGACCTCCTCCTCGGGCTCACGGCCCGGGGTGGGGAGGTTGAACTTCGTGATGGCGAAGCGGAAGACGACGTAGTAGATCGCGCCGAACACCAGGCCGATCGGGATGATCAGCCAGGGCTTGGTGGCCAGGTTCCAGTTCAGCGCGTAGTCGATGAAGCCCGCGGAGAAGGTGAAGCCCGCGTGGACGCCGAGGGCCCAGGTGATCGCCATGGACAGGGCCGTCAGCACCGCGTGGATCGCGTAGAGCAGCGGGGCGATGAACATGAACGAGAACTCGATGGGCTCGGTGACGCCGGTGACGAAGGAGGTCAGCGCGAGCGAGATCATCATGCCCAGCACGGCCTTGCGGCGCTCGGGGCGGGCGGTGTGCGCGATGGCCAGGGCGGCGGCCGGCAGACCGAACATCATGATCGGGAAGAAGCCGGACATGAACTGACCGGCGGTCGGGTCACCGGCGAAGAAGCGGGTCAGGTCGCCGTGCACGACGGCACCGGTGGCGTCCTTGAAGTCGCCGATCTGGAACCAGGCGACGGAGTTCACGAACTGGTGCATGCCGACCGGGATCAGCGCGCGGTTGATCAGACCGAACAGGCCCGCGCCGAACGCGCCCAGACCCGTCATCCACTCGCCGAAGGCCGAGATGACCTCACCGATCGGCTCCCAGACCAGGCCGAAGAAGACACCTATGAGCGTGCCGACGAACGCCATGATGATCGGTACCAGACGGCGGCCGTTGAAGAAGCCGAGCCAGTCCACCAGCTTCGTGCGGTGGAACCGCTGCCAGACCACCGCGCCGAGCAGACCCATCACGATGCCGCCGAGGACACCGGGGTTGTTGTAGGTCGCGGCTATGTCCGCACCCGCCTGGACCTTGGCCTCGGAGACCGGGAACGCCTTGAGGACGTTGCTGTAGACCAGGAAGCCGACCAGCGCGGCCAGCGCCGTGGAGCCGTCCGACTTCTTGGCGAAGCCGATCGCCACGCCTATGCAGAAGAGCATCGGCAGGTTGTCGAAGATCGCACCGCCGGCCGTGGCGAAGACCGCCGTGACCTTGTCGGGCAGATGCAGCTTCGCCTGGACGTCCGACTGTCCGAGCCGCAGCAGCAGGCCGGCCGCCGGCAGCACGGCGATCGGGAGCTGAAGGCTGCGGCCGACCTTCTGGAGACCCTGCAACAGGCCGGACCCCCGCTTCTTCGCGGGGGCCGCCGGGGGCGCGGTGGCGGTGCTCATGGACTTCCTCCATCGGTGGTGGTCTACACCACTCAGTGGTGTAGACCATGTTGTAGCACGATGAAGGTGGCATAAGGAACCCACGATTCGCGTAATCGTGGTATTACGCAGAGCTACGCCTTCGTGACGTCCTCCCGCTCCTCCTCCGGCTCCCGCCCGGGGGTCTTCAGATCGAACCTCGTGATCGCGAAACGGAAGATCGCGTAGTAGACGACGGCGAAGCCCAGGCCGATCGGGACGATCGCCCACGGCCGCGTCGCCAGGTTCCAGTTGATGACGTAGTCGATGAGCCCGGCGGAGAAGCTGAAACCGTCGTGCACCCCCAGCCCCCACGTCACCGCCATCGACGCGCCCGTCAACACCGCGTGCACCGCGTACAGCAGGGGTGCGACGAACAGGAACGAGTACTCGATCGGCTCGGTGATACCGGTGACGAACGACGTCAACGCCACCGACAGCATCAGACCGCCGACCTCCTTGCGGCGGGACGGCCTCGCGCAGTGCGTGATGGCGAGCGCCGCCGCGGGCAGCGCGAACATCATGATCGGGAAGAAGCCGGAGGTGAACTGACCCGCGTCCGGGTCGCCCGCCAGGAACATGTTGATGTCACCGTGCACCACCGTGCCGTCCGGCTTCGTGAAACTGCCGAACTGGAACCAGATGGGCACGTTCAGGAACTGGTGCAGACCGATCACCAGCAACGCCCGGTTCGCGACACCGAAGATGCCCGCACCCCACGCGTCCAGCCCGTCCAGCCAGTCGCTGAAGCTCTCCAGGGCGTCGCCGATCGGCGGCCAGACCCACAGACACAACGCGGCGAACACGATCGCCACGAACGCCATGATGATCGGCACCAGCCGCCGCCCGTTGAAGAAGCCCAGCCAGTCCACCAGCTTCGTACGGTGGTACCGCTGCCAGAAGAACGCCGTCAGCAACCCCATGACGATCCCGCCGAACACCCCCGGATTCTGGTACGCGAAGGCGCCCACCGTGTTGTCCGTCGCCTGGCACCCGATGTTCGGGATCACCTTCGAACCCGGCCCGCAGTCCTCCGGGAACTGCCGCAACACGTTGTAGTAGACGAGGAATCCCGCCACCGCCGCCAGCGCCGTCGAACCGTCCGACTTCTTCGCCATGCCGATGGCCACACCGATGCAGAACAGCAGGGGCAGCCCGAGGGAACCGTCGAGCAACGCCGCGCCCGCACCCGCCATCACCTTCGCCACGTTCGTCCAGCCGAGCCCGTCGTCCCCGAACACATCAGGCTGGCCGAGCCGGTTGAGGATGCCCGCGGCCGGCAGGACCGCGATCGGCAGCTGAAGACTGCGCCCCATTTTCTGCAGACCCTGGAACGCGGTGTGCCAGCGCCGACGTGCGGGGCTGATCTCGGTCTCGGCGCTCTCGGCACTCATCGTTTGGCGACCGCCTGTCAGGTGGTGTAGACCAGCTACGGACGATGGGCATTGTTCGATCGGGTTGCTGCGACGTCATCCCTGACGTCATCCTTCGGCACACCCGGCACAATCGCTCGCAAAGTTGGGCCAACTGTGGGTTACTGCGACAAAGCGGTTCACATCGCGGTTCGCATCAGGGAATTCAGGGAGACGGAACATGGCCACCAAGGCTGAGAAGATCGTCGCCGGACTCGGCGGCCTCGACAACATCGAAGAGATCGAAGGCTGCATCACCCGGCTGCGCACCGAGGTCAACGACGCCTCGCTCGTCGACGAAGCCGCCCTGAAGGCCGCCGGCGCCCACGGCGTCGTCAAGATGGGAACCGCCATCCAGGTCGTCATCGGCACGGACGCCGACCCCATCGCCGCGGAGATCGAAGACATGATGTGAGCCTTCGCGCTCACCCTTGAGGGGCTCCTCCCACCACCGCGGGAGGGGCCCTTCCGCAGGTGCGGCTAGGCTCAGCGCCATGTCTCGAATCGACGGCCGCACCCCCGAACAGCTCCGCCCCGTCACCATCGAACGCGGCTGGAGCAAGCACGCCGAGGGCTCCGTCCTCGTCTCCTTCGGCGACACGAAGGTCTTCTGCACCGCCTCCGTCACCGAAGGCGTCCCCCGCTGGCGCAAGGGCAGCGGCGAGGGCTGGGTCACCGCGGAGTACTCCATGCTTCCCCGCGCCACCAACACCCGCGGCGACCGCGAGTCCGTCCGCGGCAAGATCGGCGGCCGCACCCACGAGATCTCCCGCCTCATCGGCCGCTCCCTGCGCGCGGTGATCGACTACAAGGCGCTGGGCGAGAACACCATCGTCCTCGACTGCGACGTCCTCCAGGCCGACGGAGGCACGCGTACGGCGGCCATCACCGGCGCGTACGTCGCGTTGGCGGACGCCATCACGTGGGCCCAGGGCAAGAAGCTCATCAAGGCCGGCCGCCAGCCCCTGACGGGAACGGTCTCCGCGGTCTCCGTCGGCATCGTGGGCGGGGTCCCGCTCCTGGACCTCCGCTACGAGGAGGACGTCCGCGCCGAGACCGACATGAACGTCGTCTGCACCGGCGACGGCCGCTTCGTCGAGGTCCAGGGCACCGCCGAGGCCGAGCCGTTCGCCCGCGAGGAACTCAACTCCCTGCTGGACCTGGCCGTTCTGGGCTGCACGGAACTGACTGTCCTCCAGCGCACGGCACTTGATACGGTCCTGGAAAAGTAAAGAGCACCCCAAGCGGGACGACGGGCGGGAGCAACCACCCCGCCCGTCATGGCGTCTTGGGCGGTACATACGTCAACGGGGGCCTCCTGGGCCTGACAAGGGGAGGAACCACTTATGTCCACGGCCGCGAGCCGACGCCCGCAGCGGCGTCGTCGTACCGCCATAGCCGCCACCACGGCGGCCGTCGCCCTCACCCTGGGGCTGACGGTGACCGGCTGCGACGCAGTCAACAAGGCCCTGGACTGCGTCCAGACCGCCGACTCCATCGCCGACAGCGTCACCGACCTCCAGCAGGCCGTGGAGAACGCCGCGAACGACCCCACGCAGACGGAGGAGTCGCTGACCTCCATCGAGAACAACCTCGACAAGATAGGCGACAAGACGGACAACACCGACGTCAACAAGGCGGTCGACGACCTCCAGACAGCCGTCGCCAACGTCCGTACGGCCGTGAAGAACGGCGACGACACCCCCGACCTCAGCCCCGTCACCGACGCGGCGGGCGAACTGACCAAGGTCTGCACCCCGTAGGGCCGGGACGGCCGAGGCGGCCGGGATACTGGTGGACATGACCCGCCTGATCCTCGCCACCCGCAACGCCGGAAAGATCACCGAACTGAGGTCGATCCTCGCCGACGCAGGCCTGCCCCACGACCTCGTCGGCGCGGACGCCTACCCCGACATCCCCGACGTCAGGGAGACCGGCGTCACCTTCGCCGAGAACGCGCTGCTCAAGGCCCACGCCCTGGCCCGGGCCACGGGCCACCCGGCGGTCGCCGACGACTCCGGCCTCTGCGTCGACGTCCTGAACGGCGCCCCGGGCATCTTCTCCGCCCGCTGGGCGGGCAAGCACGGCGACGACCGGGCCAACCTGGACCTGCTCCTGGCCCAACTCTCGGACATCGCCGACGAACACCGAGGCGCCCACTTCGCCTGCGCGGCGGCCCTGGCCCTCCCGGACGGCACGGAACGCGTCGTCGAGGGCCGGCTGAGGGGAGTCCTGAGGCATTCCCCCACGGGCGCCAACGGCTTCGGCTACGACCCGATCCTCCAGCCGGACGGCGAGTCACGCACCTGCGCGGAACTGACGCCGCCCGAGAAGAACGCGATCAGCCACCGGGGGAAGGCCTTCCGAGGTCTGGTACCGGTGGTGCGGGAACTGCTGGGCTGAGAAGGGCACGGAAACGGCCTGTGATCGATCCTTCGATTCACAGGCCGTTCATGTGCGGCGGAAGGGATTCGAACCCTCAAGCCCGATCAAGGGCCACAGATCCTAAGTCTGCTGTGTCGCCATTGCACCACCGCCGCCGGTCGCCTGTCATCGTACCGGCAGTCGCTCGGCGCGTTCCGCCTAGATGTCGAGGTCCTTGATGATCTTTGCTACGTGGCCGGTCGCGCGGACGTTGTACAGGGCTCGTTCGACCTTGCCGGACTCGTCGACCACGATCGTGGAGCGGATGACGCCCATGTAGGTCTTGCCGTAGTTCTTCTTCTCGCCGTACGCCGCGTAGGCCTCGGTGACGGTCTTCTCGGGGTCGGCCAGGAGGGTGACCTTCAGGGACTCCTTGTCGCGGAACCTGCCCAGCTTCTCGGGGCTGTCGGGGGAGATGCCGATGACGTCGTACCCGGCGCCGGTCAGCAGTTCCAGGTTGTCCGTGAAGTCGCAGGCCTGCTTCGTGCAGCCGGGGGTAAGCGCGGCCGGGTAGAAGTAGACGATGACCTTGCGGCCCTTGTGGTCCGACAGGGACACCTGGTTGCCGTCGGCGTCGGGGAGGGTGAAGGCCGGGGCCACGTCCCCGGGCTGGAGTCGCTCGCTCATCGGGCCAGCGTAACCGGGGGTCCTGACAGTGCGGCGGCGGGCAGAGCTGACACACTGTCCAGAACAAGACACAGCTGACTTCGGAGGCCTTACCGTGGCGGAGACGTCGGACACCAGAACCCCGGCGCAGATCGAGGCGGACATCAGGGCCCGCCGCGAGGTGCTGGCGGAGACGCTGGACGAGATCGGGGTGCGGGTGCACCCGAAGACCATCGTCGGGGACGCCAAGGCCAAGGTCGTCGCCAACGTCGATCACACGCTCGGGAGGGCCTACGTCCAGGTCAACCGCGCCGTGAGCGAGGTGCGGGCGCAGTTCGTGGACGAGGAGGGCGCGCCCCGGCTGGAGCGGGTCGTGCCGGTGGCGCTCGTGGTCGTCGGCGTCGTGGGGCTGCTCACGTTCAGCGGGCTGCGCCGCAAGCGCTGACCGCCGTGCCTCCCCGGGTGTTCCCCGGGGCCCACTCGCGTACGGATCCGCTTCGGGCAGGTAGGTTCAGTGGTGTGAGCGCCAAGAGAGACGACCTGAGTACCACGCACGACAAGCTGCCCATCCGGATGCTGCACGACCGTGTGCTCGTGAAGCAGGAGACCGGCGAGGGTGAGCGGCGTTCGGGTGGTGGCATTCTCATTCCCGCCACCGCGGCCGTCGGTCGTCGGCTGGCCTGGGCGGCGGTCGTCGCGGTGGGGCAGAACGTGCGGACCGTGGAGCCGGGGGACCGGGTGCTGTACGACCCCGAGGACCGTGCGGAGGTCGAGGTGCGGGGTGTCGCGTACGTGCTGATGCGGGAGCGCGATCTGCATGCCGTGGCGGCCGACCGGTTCGAGGGGTCGGAGGACTCGACCGGCCTGTACCTCTGATTTGGTTGGCAGGAAGGGCTGGTGACCATGGTCACCAGCCCTTTTGTCGTTTCTTTGCTACGTTGGGAAGGAGCCCGACGAGACGCGCCGTACCGGGACGCAGGAAAAGACGACGCACCGCCGTCAGTCGGTTCGCGTCTCGGAGGTGTCCCTCATGGCCTGGGTTCTGCTCGTCGTCGCCGGTCTGCTGGAAGTCGGCTGGTCGGTCGGGATGAAGTACACGGACGGGTTCACCCGGCTCGTCCCGAGTCTGTTCACCGGCGCCGGCATCGTCGCCAGCATGCTGCTGCTGTCGTACGCCGCCCGATCCCTCCCCATCGGTACCGCCTACGGCGTGTGGGTCGGGATCGGGGCGGCCGGGGCCGCGGTGGTCGGCATGGTGGTGCTGGGGGAGCCGGCGACCGCCGCCCGGATCTTCTTCGTGTGTCTGCTGCTGGTCGCCGTGGTGGGGCTCAAGGCGACCAGCGGTCACTGAGGGACGTCAGTCCCAGCCGGTGGCCGTGAGCTGGGGTCCGGTCGTGGTGCCCGTCGTGTTGCCGGTGTCTCCGGTCCCTCCGTCGGTGGTGCCGGTGGACGTGTTGCCGTCGGTGGTGCCCGAACTGGTGCCCGAGGACGTCCCGTTGGTCGTCGTCCCGCCGTCGGTGGTGCCGGTCGACGTCCCGCCGTCGGTGGTGCCGCCCTGGGTGGTGCTGCCGGAGGTGGCGCCGGTCGACGTGGTGCCGGTGGTCGTGTTGCCGCCCGTCTGCCCCTGGGTCTGGCCCTGCGTCCGGCCCTTGGTGGCGTCGGAGCTCGGCGTGCCGCTGTCGCTCTCGTCGTCGCTGGGCTCGTCCTCGGAGGGCGGGGACGAGGGGTAGACCGAGTCCTCGCCGCCCTCCTGGATCTGGAGGTTGAAGTCCGAGGCCGGGGTGCCCTTGAGGGCGTTCCTGGTGAACTGGGCCCAGATCTCGGTGGGCGCGCCGCCGCCGTTGATGCGGGGCAGGCCCATCGCGCCCTTGAGGGACTTGTGGGCGGCGGTCTCCGGGTCCTGACCCATGACCGCGACGACGGTGGCCAGGTCGGGGGTGTAGCCGGCGAACCAGGCCGCGGTGTCCTCCTCGGCGGTGCCGGTCTTGCCGGCGGCGGGGCGGCCGGCGGCGAGGGCCGCGGTGGCGGTGCCGTTCTGGACGACGCTGCGCAGGACCGAGGTGGTGGTGTCGGCGGCCTCGCGGCTGACGACCTGGGAGGCCTTCTGCTCGGGCAGGTCCACCACGTCGGAGCCGTCCTTGGTGACCTTCTCGATCAGGGTGTACGTGCCGTGCTTGCCGTGGTTGGCGAGGGTGGCGTAGGCCTCCGCCATGTCCAGGACGCTGGCGGTGGCCGTGCCCAGCGCGATGGAGGGGTAGGGCTGGAGGTCGGGGGTGTCGGTGGGCAGGCCGAGCTCGATCGCGGTCTGCTTGACCTTCGCGGGGCCGACGTCGACGGCCATCTGCGCGTACACCGAGTTGACCGACTTGTCGGTGGCGGTGCGCACGTTGATGTCGCCGTAGTTGACGTAGTCCTCGTTCTCGGGGGCGTAGGTGCCGCCGCTCCAGCCCTGGATGGGCCGCTTGTTGGTGCCGTCGTAGACCGTGTTGGGCGTGATCTGGCGGCCGTCCTGGGTCTCGGAGTCGTTCTCGACGGCCGAGGTGAAGACGAACGGCTTGAAGGTGGAGCCGACCTGGAAGTCCTCGCGGGTGGCGTTGTTGGTGTACTGCTTGATGTAGTCGATGCCGCCGTAGAGGGCGAGGACCTTGCCGGTCTTGGGTTCGACGGCGGCGCCGCCCGCGCGGACGTAGCCGTCGACCTTGCGGTCCTTCTTGTCGAGCTTCTTGATCAGCTTGTCGTTGACGGCGTCGACGAAGGCGGTCTGCTTCTTCTTCTCGATCGTCGTGGTGATGCGGTAGCCGCCGGCCTCCAGCTCGTCGGAGGTGACGATCTTGTTGTTCTTCAGGTAGTCCTTGATCGCGTTGACGAGGTAGCCGCGCTGCCCGGACATGCCGGTGTCGGCGCCCGAGGTCTCCTTGACCGCGGGGAACTTCATGCCCGTGCGCGCGGACTCGCTGAGCCAGCCCTTGGTGACCATGCCGTCGAGGACGTAGTTCCAGCGGGCCTCGGCGGCGGCCTTGTTCTCGGGGTGGGCGATGATGTCGTACTCGCTGGGCGCGTTGACCAGGGCGGCGAGGTAGGCGCCCTGGGCGGGGGTGAGCTTGGTGGCGTCGACGCCGTAGTAGGCCTTGGCGGCGGCCTGGATGCCGTAGGCGTTGCGGCCGAAGTAGCTGGTGTTGAGGTAGCCCTCGAGGATGGCGTCCTTGGACTTCTCGCGGTCCAGCTTGATCGAGATGAAGAACTCCTTCACCTTGCGGGTGGCGGTCTGCTCCTG
This sequence comes from Streptomyces sp. NPDC102259, assembly GCF_044766465.1. NCBI lineage: Bacteria > Bacillati > Actinomycetota > Actinomycetes > Kitasatosporales > Streptomycetaceae > Streptomyces > Streptomyces sp. NPDC102259. Next base: position 13,463 of record NZ_JBIWMA010000001.1, read on the forward strand.
CGCGAGGTAGTAGTTCTTCACGTACTGCTGGGTGATCGTGGAGCCGGACTGCTTGCCCTTGCCGGTGGCGGTGTTCCAGCCGGCCCGCAGCATCGCCTTGGGGTCGATGGCGGACTCGGTGTAGAAGTCGCGGTCCTCGGCGGCGAGGATGGCGTGCTGGGCGTCCTTGGAGATCTGGGCGAGGGTGACGTTCTCGCGGTTGACGGTGCCGTCGCGGGCGATCTCGGTGCCGTCGGCGTAGAGGTAGACGTTGGACTGCTTGGTGGCGAGCGCGTTGGCCGGCGGGATCTCGACCATGGAGTAGCCGAGGAAGAAGAGTCCGCCGAGCACCAGGACGCCGAGGACGAACGTGCCGAGCACCATCCGCCAGGTGGGCAGGAGGCGGCGCCAGCCGGTGCGCTTGGGTCGCTTCATCTTCTTGCCTTCCTTGCCACTTCCCCCGTCACCCGCCTCGGGTGCTCCGGGCGCCGAGCCCTCGGTGGGCTGCTGCGGCTGTGGCTCGTCACTCATGTGTTGCTGGACTCCTGTTTCGCGTCGTACGTTCCGTACGCCTCGTAAGCCTCGTACGCCTTCTGCGTCCCCTGTTGAAGACTCTCGCACCCAGCGTTCCGTTCCCGACAATCGGCGCGCGTTGGGTCACACGTCGTGCCCGGAAAACGCGTGGCACGCGACGGCGGCGGCGCACTAGGCTCCTGCGCTTCGGTGTCGAAGCGGGCGCCAAGGGTGACTAGCGGGCGAGGAGGACGGTTGCCTTGGGATCGGCGCGTTTGTACGCGGCCGTCGCGGCGGGGGGTTTCAGAAGGTACGCGACCTATCGGGTGGCCACGGCCGCGGGGGTGTTCACCAACACCGTTTTCGGCCTGATCCTCGTCTACGCGTATCTGGCGTTGTGGGACGAGCGGCCGCACCTCGGGGGCTATGACCAGGCGCAGGCGGTCACCTATGTGTGGCTGGGGCAGGCGCTGTTCGCGACGCTGGCGATCCAGGGCGGCGGGTTCGAGATCGAGTTGATGGAGCGGATCCGCACGGGTGAGATCGCCATCGACCTGTACCGGCCGGCCGATCTCCAGGCGTGGTGGCTGGCGGCCGATCTGGGGCGGGCGTTGTTCCAGCTGCTGGGCCGCGGGGTGCTGCCGTTCGTCTTCGGGTCGCTGTTCTTTCCCACCGCGCTGCCCCACGATCCGGTGATCTGGCTGGCCTTCGCGGTGACGATCGCGTTGGCGATGGTGGTCGGTTACGGGATCCGGTTCCTGGTGGCGTTGAGCGGGTTCTGGCTGATGGACGGCACGGGCGCGGTGCAGGTGCTGATGGTCACCGGGATGTTCTTCTCGGGGATGGCGCTGCCGCTCAACGCGTTTCCCCAGCCGCTCGGTGACATCGTGACGCTGCTGCCGTGGTCGGCGTTGCTGCAGATGCCCGCCGACGTGCTGATGGGGCGGACCGATCCGCTGCCCGCGTTCGCCTTCCAGGCGGGTTGGGCGGTGGTGCTGTTGGCGGTGGGTCGGCTGGTGCAGGGGGCGGCGACGCGGCGGGTGGTGGTGCAGGGTGGGTGAGGGCGGCCGGCTGGCGGAGGGGCTGCGGGCCTATCGGCTGATCGCCGGGATGTGGATCCGTTCGACGCTGGCCTACCGGGTGTCGTTCGTGCTGACCGTGGTCGGTGGCCTGCTGGTGACCGGGCTGGACTTTGTCGCGATCCTGCTGATGTTCTCGCAGGTGGACGTGCTCGGCGGTTACACGCTGCCGGAGATCGCGTTTCTGTACGGGCTGTCGGCGATGTCGTTCGGGCTCGCGGACCTGTCGATCGGCTCGGCGGGCCGGCTGGGCACGCGGGTGCGGGACGGCACGCTCGACACGCTGCTGGTGCGGCCGGCGCCGGTGCTGGCCCAGGTCGCCGCGGACCGGTTCGCGCTGCGGCGGGTCGCCCGGCTGATCCAGGGCGCGCTGGTGCTGGGCTACGCGTGTGTCGCGCTGGACGTCGCCTGGACGCCGGTGAAGGTGGCGCTGGTGCCGGTGATGCTGGTGTGCGGCGGGGTGATCTTCTCGGCGGTGTTCGTGGCGGGCGCGGCGTTCCAGTTCGTGGCGCAGGACGCGTCCGAGGTGCAGGCCGCGTTCACGTACGGCGGTCAGACGCTGTTGCAGTATCCGCCGACGGTGTTCGGCAAGGAGCTGGTGCGCGGGGTGACGTTCGTGCTGCCGCTGGCGTTCGTCAACTGGGTTCCGGCGGCGTATGTGTTGGGGCGGCCGTATCCGTTGGGGCTGCCGGAGTGGGCGGCGTTCGCTCCGCCGCTGGTGGCGGTGGCGTGCTGTGCGGCGGCGGGGCTGGCGTGGCGGGCGGGGCTGCGGACGTATCGGAGTACGGGGAGTTGAGGGTGACCGTGTCGGAGGGTGCGAGGGTGTCGGAGAGCGCGTTCATCGAGGTGGACCGGGTCGAGAAGGTCTTCGACGTACGGCGGAGGACCGGTTTCCTGAAGCGGGAGCTGCGGCGGGTGCGGGCGGTGGACTCGATCTCCTTCACCGTGGCGCGCGGTGAGATGGTCGGCTACATCGGGCCGAACGGCGCGGGGAAGTCGACGACGATCAAGATGCTGACGGGGATCCTGACGCCGAGCGGGGGCCGGCTGCGGGTCGCCGGGATCGATCCGTCCCGCGAGCGGACGCGGCTGGCGCATCGCATAGGGGTGGTGTTCGGGCAGCGTACGACGCTGTGGTGGGACCTTCCGCTGATCGACTCCTACCGGCTGATGCACCGCATGTACCGGATCCCGGACGGCCGTTACCGGGAGAACCTCGACCGGCTCGTCGAGCTCCTCGATCTGTCGTCCCTGTTGGACGTGCCGGTGCGTCAGCTGTCGCTCGGTCAGCGGATGCGCGGGGACATCGTGGCGGCCCTGCTGCACGACCCCGAGGTGCTCTACCTGGACGAGCCGACGATCGGGCTGGACGTGGTCTCCAAGGCGCGGGTGCGGGAGTTCCTGCGCGAGCTGAACACCGAGCGCGGCACGACGGTCCTGCTCACCACGCACGATCTCCAGGACATCGAGCTGCTCTGCTCCCGGGTGATGGTCATCGACCGCGGTCGTCTGGTCTACGACGGCGCGCTCGCCGGGCTGCACGAGGCGGGGGAGAGCGAGCGGACGCTGGTGGTGGACCTGGAGCGGGAGCTGCCGCCGGTCGAGGTGGGGGAGGCGGCGCGGGTGGTGAAGGTGGACGGGCCGAGGCAGTGGCTGGCGTTCCCGGCGTCGGAGTCGGCGGCTCCGCTCGTCGCCCGGATCGCGGCGGAGTACCCGCTGGTGGACCTGTCGGTGCGCGAGCCGGACATCGAGGCCGTGATCGCGAAGATGCTGTATTCGACGCCGGACGCCTTCGAACCGCCGGACCGGGAGGCGGCGCGGGAGACCGTAGTGCCGGGGGCCGGCAACTCGTAGGCTGCTGACATGACCGACGACGCAGCCCCGGGCCTGCCGGATCTCCGTGCCTCCGACGCCGATCGTGAGCGGGTCGCGGAGGTTCTGCGGGACGCCCTCGCGGAGGGCCGGCTCGACATGACGGAGTTCGAGGAGCGGCTGGAGGAGACGTACAAGGCGCGCACGTACCGGGAGTTGGCGCCGATCACCCGTGATCTGCCGGTCGCCGGGGTCGTGTCCCCGCCCGTCGTGTCGCTGCACAAGGAGCCGCTGGAGGACGGGAGTTGGGCCGGGCGGATCGTGGGCGGCGAAGGTTCGTCGACCTGGGCGGTGGCCGTGCTCTCCGGCTTCCAGCGCCGGGGCCGCTGGACGGCCCCCCGGCGGTTCAACTGCTTCGCCTTCTGGGGCGGCGGCGAGATCGACCTGCGGGAGGCGAACTTCGCCGCCGGTGAGATCGAGATCAACTGTGTCGCGATCATGGGCGGGGTGCAGATCACGGTGCCGCCGGGGGTCGAGGTCGTGGTCCGCGGGATCGGCGTGATGGGCGGCTTCGACCAGCGCGAGACCGATGCTCCCGGTGAGCCGGGCGCGCCGCGGGTGGTCGTCGGCGGGTTCGCCTTCTGGGGCGGGGTCGGCATCGAGCGCAAGAAGACGCGGGCCGCCCGGCGGCAGGAGAAGCTGGACCGCAAGGCGGCGAAGCGCGGGCTGCGTTCGTCGTCCCGGGACGACGAGGGGGAGGCCGGGGAGGCCCACCGGCGGGTGCTGGAGGGCCACAAGGACATCCTGCACGGCCATGGCCTCGGCCAGAGCCACGGTCACGGCGCAGGGGCCGCGCCCCGCGAGGAACAGCGGGAGCGCCGCCACGAGGACTGAGCCGGTGGCCTGAGCCGGTGGCCTGAGCCGGTCACGAGGGCTGGGGCCGTCGTGGGGGCGGAGGCCGTGGGCTGAGCCCGCTGCTGCGAGGGCTGGCCCCGTTGCGGCAGCAAGAGCCGCTGCCGGTGCTGAGCCCACCCCGGGTGCTGAGCCCGCCCCGGGGGCCGAGGCCGCCCTGAGGGCTGGGGCCGTCGTGCGGGTCGGCGGCTGTCACAGCCGGGCGGGCGCCGGGCCTTCCAGGTCCGTCAGGTCGACGGTCTCCGCCATCTTGCGGTAGCCCCGGTCGCTGGGGTGCAGATGGTCGCCCGAGTCGTACTCCGAGCGCAGGCTGCGCGGGTCGTACGGGTCGCGCAGGGCCTGATCGAAGTCGACGACCGCGTCGAACACCCCGTCCGCCCGGATCGCCTGGTTGACCCGCTGCCGTACGTCCTCGCGGCCGTCGCCGTAGCCGCGGTGGCCGCGGAACGGCATGAGGGTGGTGCCGACGACCCTGATGCCGTGGGCGTGGGCGCGTTCGACGAGGGTGCGCAGTCCGTTCACGATCGCCTGTGGGTCGGCGAGCCCCGGGTCGCGCAGGATGTCGTTGACGCCGAGATCGACGACGACGACCTTGACGTTCGTACGGCCTAGGACGTCCCGTTCGAAGCGGTTGACGCCGGCGGCGCCGCGCCGGGAGTCGTCGGCGAGGACCCGGTTGCCGCTGATGCCCTCGTTGACGACGCCGTAGCGGGGCGTGTCCCCGTCGGCGGCGACGCTCGCCCGCAGCCGGTCGGCGAGGACGTCGGGCCAGCGGAGGTCGGCGCCCGCGGTGGAGGTGATGCCGTCGGTGATGGAGTCGCCGAGGGCGACGACGGTGCCGTCGGCCTCGTTGCTGAGCACGTCGAGGGCGGTCAGGTAGCGCCAGGACTCGCCGGCCCCGGTGAACGCGGCGCCGCTGACGTCCTCGGTGGACTCGCCCTCGGCGACGTAGTTGGTCTGCCGGGCGTGCGGGTGGTAGGTGACCGGCCCGGCGGAGGTGGGGGAGTAGGTGCTGACCAGGACGTCGGAGTCGTGCGGGACGGCGACGGTCACGGCGTCGCTGACCGTCTGCCCGCCGGCCGGGACGACGACGGTGGTGGCGCCGCCGAAGGTGAGCCGGCGCAGCGTGTCGGGGACGGCGGCCGCGCTCCCGTCGCCGGCCGCGACGGCGAGGGTGGCGTGCGTCACGGCGAGCGGGCCGGTGCCGTAGAGGTTGGACAGCGTGACGCGGGCACTCGTCCCGCCGACGCTGGTGTGCACGACGTTGCGGACCGTGCGGCCCGCCATGCCGTCGGTCGCGGTGCCCGGCTCCCCGCTGACCGGGGAGGCCGCCCAGGTGCCGACCCAGACGCCCGTCGAGATGGGGGCGGCGCTGCCGGGGCCGGGGGCGGCGGCGCGGGTGACCGCGCGGGGGTCGAGCCCGGCGCCGTGATCGGAGGCGACGGAGACGTATATGGCGGCGGACAGGCCCACCACCAGGGCGATGATCGCCGACAGGAGGGCGCTGTGTCTGGTGGGGGACATCCCCGCACCCCCGACGTGTGGCCTGGTCATGCGGGGGTTCTCCTCGGTGAGGGGAGCGGCGCGGCTCCGGGGCACGCAGTCATGCGGGCATGCGGGCATGAGGGGTATGCAGTCATGCGGGCATGCGGGGCATGTGGTTCTGCGGTCCTGTGTTCATGCGTTCGTGCAGGAGTTCACCGTTGAGCTCCCCCACCTGACAGACGCCGGGAACTCTTGTTCCGTTCCAGGAGTCGGTCAAGTAGGGACAATATCTGCGTGCGGGACACGGGTGGCTCGGGGCGTCGACCGGAACGGATGGAGCGGATGGAACGTACGGAAGCGGAGCGGCCGGCCGGCACCAGGGCGGCGCGCACGATGACCGTCTTCAGCGCGGCCGACGAGGAGAAGCAGCGCGGTGTGCGCCGGATGAAGCTCACCGCGGCCGGGCTGCTGCTGTTCGTGGCGGTGGTGTACGTCCTCGCCGAGTGGGCCTCCCATCGGGGCGCGGGCCCCTGGGCGGGCTATGTGGCGGCCGCCGCGGAGGCGGGCATGGTCGGTGCGCTCGCCGACTGGTTCGCGGTCACGGCGCTCTTCCGCCACCCGCTCGGCCTGCCCATCCCGCACACCGCGATCATCCCGAACAAGAAGGACCAACTGGGTGTCTCGCTCGGTGAGTTCGTCGGGGAGAACTTCCTCTCCGAGGACGTCGTACGGCAGCGGCTGCGCGCGGTCGGCATCGGCACCCGGCTGGGCGCCTGGCTGGCCGACCCGGTCCACGCCGACCGGGTGACGGCCGAGCTGGCGACGGCGCTGCGGGGCGCGCTCACGGTGCTGCGCGACTCGGACGTGCAGGCGGTGGTGGGGGAGGCGATCACGCGTCGCGCGGACGCGCAGGAGATCGCGCCGGGCATCGGGAAGATGCTGGAGAGGGTCGTCGCGGACGGCGGTCACCGGCGGGCCGTGGACCTGGTGGTGACCCGGGCGTACGACTGGCTGATGCTGCACGGCGACTCGGTGATGGGCGCGGTGGAGGGCGGCGCGCCCGGCTGGACGCCCCGTTTCGTCGACAAGCGGATCGGCGAGCGCGTCTACAAGGAGCTGCTGCGGTTCTGCGCGGAGATGCGGGACATGCCGTCCCACCCGGCCCGGGGCGCCCTCGACCGGTTCCTCACCGACTTCGCCTCCGACCTCCAGTCCGACACGGACACCCGGGTGCGGGTGGAGCGGCTCAAGGGCGAGGTGCTGGGCCGGGGCGAGGTGCAGGATCTGATCGCGTCCGCCTGGACGGCCGTCCGCTCCATGATCGTCGCGGCGGCGGAGGACGAGCGCAGTGAGCTGCGGCTGCGGGTGCGGGCCTCGCTTCTGACCCTGGGGGCCCGGATGGCCACCGAGCGCAAGGTCCAGGAGAAGGTCGACAGCTGGGTCGAGGGCGTGGCGGTGCACGTGGTGACGACGTACCGGAAGGAGATCACCTCCCTGATCACCGACACGGTCGCGGGCTGGGACGCGGAGCACACGACCCGCAAGATCGAGGCCAACATCGGTCGTGACCTCCAGTTCATCCGGATCAACGGCACGGTGGTGGGTTCGCTGGCCGGGTTGCTGATCTACACGGTGGCGCGCGCGCTCGGGGCGTGAATCAGCCGGTCGTGGGAATCCGGTCCCCGTGCCGCCCGATGGGGAGCGTGCCGAGGAGGGAGCCCATGACCAGCACCGAAGCCGCCGTGCCGGCCGAGCAGGACCGCACGATCACCACCGACATCCCCGCCCGCCTCGACCGGCTGCCTTGGTCGCGCTGGCACTGGACCATCGTCTTCGGACTCGGCACCGTGTGGATCCTGGACGGCCTGGAGGTCACGGTCGTCGGGAACATCGCGAGCCGGCTGTCGGAGCCGGGCAGCGGCCTGCCGATCACCTCCGGGCAGGTCACCGGCATCGCGGCCGCGCTGTATGTGGCGGGCGCCTGTGTCGGCGCCCTGTTCTGGGGCCGACTGACCGACAAGTGGGGCCGCAAGAAGCTGTTCATGATCACCCTCGCGGTGTATCTGGCGGCCACCGCCCTGACCGCGGTCTCCTTCGACACCTGGTGGTTCCTGCTCTTCCGGTTCCTCACCGGTTTCGGCATCGGCGGCGAGTACGCGGCCATCAACTCAGCGATCGACGAGCTGATCCCCGCGAAGTACCGGGGCCGCGTCGACCTGATCATCAACGGCAGTTTCTGGCTGGGCGCGGTCGCCGGTTCGCTGCTGTCGATCGTCGCGCTGAACACGGACATCTTCGCGGCGGACGTGGGCTGGCGGCTGACGTTCGCGCTGGGCGCCGTCCTCGCCCTGGTGATCCTGCTCGTCCGGCGGCACGTCCCGGAGAGCCCGCGCTGGCTGCTGATCCACGGCCGGGACCGGGAGGCCGAGGAGATCGTCACCTCGATCGAACGGCAGATCGAGGAGGACAAGGGGGAGCGGCTGCCCCGGGCCGAGGGCGAGCTCACCATCCACCAGCGCCGCAGCGTCTCCTTCGTCGAGATCGCCCGCACGGTGTTCTCCTCCTACCGACGCCGCTCGGTCCTCGGCTTCTCCCTCTTCATCGGGCAGGCCTTCCTCTACAACGCGATCACCTTCGGCTTCGGCGCGATCCTGACCAAGTTCTTCGACGTGCCGAGCGGCAACACCGGCTACTACTTCGCCGTCATCGCCATCGGCAACTTCTGCGGTCCGCTGCTGCTGGGCAAGCTGTTCGACACGGTGGGCCGACGGATCATGATCTCCTCGACGTATCTGCTCTCCGGTGTGCTGCTGTTCGGCACGGCCTGGCTGTTCGACCAGGGCGCGCTGACCGCGACGACCATGACGGCCTGCTGGTGCGCGGTGCTGTTCTTCGCGTCGGCGGGCGCGTCGAGCGCCTATCTGACGGTGTCCGAGGTCTTCCCGATGGAGACCCGCGCGATGTCCATCGCCTTCTTCTACGCCCTCGGCACCGCCGCCGGCGGCATCAGCGGCCCCCTGCTGTTCGCCGAGCTCACCGACACGGGCAAGGTCGGCGACACGGTCCTCGCCTTCTGCATCGGCGCGACCCTGATGTGCGCGGCGGGTCTGGTGGCGGTGTTCCTGGCGGTCAAGGCCGAGCAACGCTCCCTGGAGGACATCGCCCAGCCGCTGACGGCGGCGCCAACGAAGTAACGCGAGGCGACGACATCGGGCGGGCCGACGTCGGGCGGATCGGCGGCAGACGGGTCGGCGTCGGGCGGGCCGCGCGAGGCCACCGCCCGAGGGCGCGCGGTCGGCTCACGCGGGCGCCCCTTGGGTGCCCCTCGGCGCCTCCTACTCGGCGTCGCCCCCGGCCCGTCCCCGCTGCCCCCGCCGGCGCAGCAACAGCAGGCCGCCGACCAGGGCGGTGAGGCCGGTGGTCGCGGTCCACGCGACGAGGTCGGTGGAGCCGGTGGAGGCGAGGCCGCCGCTCTTCGCGGCGGCGGCCTCCGCCCCGGCCGCCGTCGAGGCGGAGGGCGCCGCCGAGCCGCCCGAGGCAGCCACTCCGGCCCCGGACGAGGAGGGGGACTGGGCCGAGGACTGGGCCGGGGACGGGGACGAGGTGGCCGCCGATCCGCCCGCTGCCGATCCGCCCGCACCCGTCGTCGCCCTGTCCCGGGTGAACGCCAGTGTCCCGAAGCCGAGTTGGTCGTAGCCGCCGCTGTTGGGCCCGTAGTCCCCGCCGCCGCCCTCGGGCGCCGCCTTGGCGGCGATACGGGTGAGGTAGGACGCGGACAGCCCCCGGCGCTTCGTGTAGTGGTTGGCGATCATCGCCCAGATCGGCCGGGTCATCGCCGGGTCGACGGCGGCCGCGTCGGAGGCGGTCTCGCGGCCCGACCAGCCGCCCACGGCCCCCTTCGCCCGGGTGTTGGCCGTATAGCCGACCTCTCCGCCGAGGCTCCACTTGGCCACGTACTGGGCGCCCTTGAGGAAACGGCTGTCGTCGTGGCCGTAGAGGTCGATGCCCTGGTTCCAGGCCATCTCGCAGAAGGTGCCCATGAGACCGACGCCGAGCAGCGCGTGCCCCTGGTCCCGGCCCGCCTCCAGCCACTCGGCGAGACCGTCGTCGTGCACCACGGGGATGGCCTTCTCGACGGCGCCGAGCCCGGAGCCGTTCTTGAAGTACTCGACGGCCTGCTCCACCTTGGCGCTGTCGTCGCAGAAGATGCCGGTGGCGAGGACGCAGGCCATCGCGGTGAGATCCCAGTTGGGCCAGTAGTTGGTGACGACCGCGTTGTTGTGGTCGGTCAGGAAGCTCTCGCTGAGCGGCGAGAAGACCGTGCTCAGCATCCTCTGGAAGCGTTCCAGCTCGAAGTCGGGCCGGTCGCGCACGAGTTCGGCGGCGTTGGCGGCCTGGTAGCCGTAGAGCCCGGCCGCGAGGAACCGGTCGGCCGAGCCCGCGAGCGAAGTGAGCTTCGCCGACCAGGCGTTGAGGATCGCGACGGCCGTGTCGGCGTAGGCGCTCTCACCGCTGATGTGGAACCGCAGGCCGTTCTGGTAGGCGGCGTGGAGGTCGTTGTAGAGGATCGCGTAGTTCTGCGGCGAGCCCGAACCCCGGTACACGGTCGCCTGCGGGTTGGCCGTCCAGCCGCTCTGTGCGTGCCGGTTGGCGGTGAGTCTGGCGTATCCGGCCGTGTAGGGCGCGGCGCCGGCCTTCACCTTGGCGGCCATGCGGGCCAGGTCGGCGCCGGTGTGCAGCAGGCCCGGGTGCGCGTATCCGACGGCGGCCGCGGGGGCCGCGGGGAGGGCCGCCGCCACACCGACGGCGCCGGCCGCCGTGCCCGCGGCCTTCAGCACGCCACGGCGGCTGACCTGCCGGACGCTGACGTGCCCGCTGCCGGTCTGTTGACTGCCGTCCTGCCGGGGGTCGTTCTGGCGGAGGCCGTCCTGTCGGGGGCCGTTCTGGCGGAGGCTGATCTGTGCGGGTCGGTTCAGGTGCGGTTGCGGATGCATGCCGGGGAGACGGCCGAGAGGCCGGGCCGATAACGAAAACCTGGCCGTCGGCCGGCCCGGGGTCAGGCCCCCGTCGTCGACCCCGGCCGGACGATCATCAGAATCGTCACGGTCGCCCACAGCAGGTTGAACACCCCGGTGAACATGGCCAGTTGCACCGTCGTCTCGCGCGCCCCCGTGCCCTCGACGAGCACCTCCTGTCGGGGCAGCACGAGGACCAGCAGCACTCCCGCGGCCAGCACGGTCAGCACGATCGACGTGATCAGCCAGGGGTCGCCCATCACGCCCATCGCGCCCGCCGTGGCGAACCCGAAGACGGGGACGGCGAGGCCGACGGCCGCGTACACCTGGCAGATGCGGTGCAGCAGCCGTACGGTCTCGCTCGCGCGGGCGTCGTCGGGCGCGGCCAGGGCGCGGCGCGCGGCGGGCGGGAACATGCTGGCGGCGACGGTGACGGGCCCGATCGCGACGATCGCGGCGAGGACGTGCACGGCGAGGAGGAACTTGGTCACGCCCCGACGCTAGGCGGCAGGGGCGACCCGCAGAAGCGGCGGAAATGCCAGGGGGCGACGGGTTCTCGCCAGTGGGGGGTGAGCGTGTGGGTGTGGGCGTGGGTGTGGGCGTGGGGCGGCGGGCCGTGAGTGGGGGTGCGGGGCGGGTGCGGGGCGAGGGCGGGGCGCGGGCGAGGCGCGGTCCAGGCGAGGGCGGGGCGCGGGCGGTGGCCGTCGGCGACCAGGGGGGCCGAGGGGGCCGAGGGAGCAGTGGTGGCCCAGGCGGCCGAGGGGGCCGAGGTGGCCGTAATCCGTCGTGTGCCTACCCTCTTGCCATGCACACCGTCGCCGTACTGGTCCTGGACGGGGTCGTCCCGTTCGACATGTCCGCCCCGATCGACGCCTTCGGTTGGCCGCGGCTGCCCGACGGGCGACCGGCGTACCGGGTCAGGGTCTGCTCGCCGTCCCCCTCCGGGGAGGTGAGCGCGGGGGCGTTCACCGTGCGGGCGCCGCACGGGCTCGAGGCGCTGGCCGAGGCGGACACGATCATCCTGCCCGGGGTCGCGAACCCGCCGGACGAGCTGCCGATCGGCGTCGCGCAGGCCCTGCGGGACGCGGCGGCGGACGGCACCCGGATCGCCTCGGTCTGCGTCGGCGCGTTCCTGTTCGCCGCGACGGGCCTGCTGGACGGACTGCGCGCGACGACGCACTGGATCGCGGCGCGTGAACTGGCCGAGCGCTACCCGAAGGTGACGGTCGACCCGAACGTCCTCTACGTCGACAACGGCCAGTTCCTCACCTCGGCGGGCGCCGCCGCGGCCCTCGACATGTGCCTGCACATGATCCGCGGCGACTACGGCTCGGCGGTCGCCGCGCAGGCGGCCCGGATGTGTGTCATGCCACTCGAACGGGAGGGCGGTCAGGCCCAGTTCATCGCCCACGACCTGCCGCCCGCACCGGCCGGGGCGACTCTCGAACCCGTGCTGGCCTGGCTGGAGGACAACTGCGGCCGGGAGGTGACGCTGGAGCAGATCGCCGGGCGGGCCGGTATGAGCGCCCGCACCCTCAACCGCCGCTTCCGCGAACAGACCGGCACGACACCGCTGCGCTGGCTGCACAGGGCGCGGGTGCGGCGCGCGCAGTACCTGCTGGAGTCGACGGCGTACCCGGTGGAACGCATCGCCACCCAGGCGGGCTTCGGCTCCCCGACGGCCTTCCGCGAACGCTTCCGCAAGGTGGTCGGCACAAGCCCACAGGGGTACCGGCGGGCGTTCCGCTCGGGGGAGCCGGACAGGGGGCGGGAACCGAGCTCGGGGGAGTAAAGATCGTATAAGGTGATCCGCCGAACGTCTTGGTCAACAGCGACGGCAGGGATCTCAACGGCATGTTCCGTACTGTTCGCGAGTTCCTCGAGATCGGCGCCGGCGCCGCCGACCCGCGCCCGGGTCAGATCCAGGACCCCGTCATCAAGCGGCTCCAGTCCGGCCGTACGGTGGCCGGGCTCGCTGCGACGGGATGGATGCTGGTGTCCTACCCGCTCGCCGAAGGGCGCGCGGAGTTCGTCCTGGGCAAGCTGGTGGACCTGGTGGCCGGCTTCGGAATCCTCTGCGTGGCCGGTCTGGTCGCCGTGGCGGTCTTCATCACCGCGACCCGTCCTCCGCTGCGTCGTGTCTACGTCAGCCGTCTCAAGGCGCCGGGAGAGACGCTTCGCGCTCTGCTGATCGGCGCGATCCTGGCCGGTGGCGGCGGCACGCTGCTGGCCAAGTTGCTGCGGGGAGAGATCATCCCGTGGAGCGACATCCACTCCCACGGCATCCTCGCCACGGTGGCGGCGTTCGTGCCGTTCCTCGTCCTCGTCCTGCCCCTCTGCCTCGTCGTCGTGGTCATGGGGGGATTCTCGGTGCTCAGCTGCGTCTGGTACTCCTTCAACTCCTGCTTCCGCCTCGGCGACGTGCATGAGCTGCTGCCCGCGCTGATCTCCCCGGTCCTGGTGTGGTCCCTGTTCGTCCTGAGCTGCCTCGACGGCCCCGAAGTGGCCGCCCCGCCGCTCGTCCTCTACCCGTTCCTGCTGGGCGGCCCCCTGTCGGTGACTCTTCTGTCGGTGTGGGAGACACGACGGCTGAACCAGCGGTACGGGATGACGTTCACGTCGGCGATGGGACGAGGGCCGGAGTGGACGCCGGAGCCGGAGCCGGAGTGGGAGCCGACGCTGCCGGTAGCGGGCCAGGACCCCGGTCACGGGGCATCGCCGTATACGGCGCCCTCGGCCCCCTACCCTCCTTACCCGCCGTCCTCCTGAGATCGGCCTCCGGTCAGGCGTGCCGGTCGGCGACCGCCCACGACGCGAGGGCGACCGCGCCGGCCACGCCGAACACGGACGGCCAGGCGCCGACCTTCTTCGCCAGCGGATGCGACCCCGCGAAGGCGGCGACGTACGCGACGGTCAGCGCCCCCGCCGCCTTCCCGCCCGCCTGCTGCCGCCACTGCCGCGCGGCCGCGGCCCCCGCGACGGCGAGGACGGCCCCGCCCAGCGGCCGCTTCCTCGTCCACCGGGCCACGCCGTACCCGCCGACCAAACCGCCCGCCGCGATCACCGCACTGGGAACCTTCGCCATGTGTGCCTGCCCTCTCCTCGGTCGCCCCGAGGCTAACGCGCGGGCCCGCCGACACCACGAACATGAGCCGAGGCTTGTCAACTTTCCTCTCGCGAGCTATATAAGAAGGCGTAGGGCATCGCACCCAGCACTTAGGAAAGGAGTGACCCGTGATGCTCATGCGGACCGACCCGTTCCGTGAATTCGACCGACTCGCCCAGCAGTTCTTCGGTCCCGGCACGGGAACAGGCACCGACCACCACCCCGCGGCGATGGCGATGGACGCCTACCGGTCGGGCGACGAGTTCCTCGTCCACTTCGACCTCCCGGGCATCGACCCGGAGACGATCGAACTCGACGTCGAACGCAACGTCCTCAACGTGCGCGCCGAGCGCCGTTCCCCCGCCCCCGAGGGCGCGGAGCTGATCGTCGCCGAGCGGTCGACCGGCACCTTCACCCGCCAGCTCTTCCTGGGCGAGACCCTCGACACGGACCGCATCGACGCGTCCTACGAGGCAGGTGTCCTGACCCTCCGCATCCCGGTGGCCGAACAGGCCAAGCCGCGCCGTATCCAGATCACGGGCGGCGCGAGGAACGACCGCAGGCAGCTCAGCGGATGACGGGTGCCTGACGGGACTCGGGGGAGCGCCGAGGCACCCACATCCCGACGCTCCCCTGAGCCCCTGAGCCCCTGAGCCCCTGAGCCCCTGAGCCCCCGCACCACCGGGCCCCGAGCCGCCGCACGAGGAAGTCCCCTGCCGAGCGCGGGGCCCGGGAGGAAGTCCTCGCCGTGCCCGCGCCGCCCGGCGTCTTGGGCTAGCCGCGCCCGGCCCGACGCCGCGCTCCCGGTTCCTGACCGCTCTTGTCCACGACGGCCCGTTCCAGCACCGCACTCGTGTCGTAGACCGTCCCCGCCTCGGCCCGCTCGGTGTCCCGGCTGAAGACGGTACGTACGCCGAGGTAGTCGAGCGTGCCGGGATCGAAGATCCACTCGGTGCGGGTGCCGTGCCGGGTGTCCTCCCGGGCGATGGCGATACCGTGCCGGCCGACGGCGTCCACCGCGTCGGCCACCTCGGTCACCCCGGGAATCCGCGCGGTGGCCTGGTAGAACGCGGCAGCGGTAGCGGACGGCATGATCTGCTCGCCGACGAGATCACCGATCCGGCCGAACACCTCCTGATCCTCGTCCTCCCCCTGCTCGACGCGCGTATCGGCGTACAGCAGCTTCAACAGGGCGTCGGGGTCGGTGGGCAGCGAGGCGAGCCAGGCGTAGGTGGGCCGGTCGAACCCGGCCGGCACCGCGGCGTCCTCCGGATCCGTACCGTTCGGCACGCCGACCTCGATCGGCCAGTCCTGCCCGTACTCGCGGATCAACCCGACGTCGGTCACGGGCCCCTGCCGCTGCGAGAACCACACCTGCCGCTCGTGCATCTTCCCGAGCTCGACGGGTCCGTCGAAGACGCCCTCGTTCCCGGCGCCCTTGCTGCGCACGTACACGAACTGACCGTCGTCCACGGGCTCGACGTCCGTCCGCAGGGCGACGGCGGCGATACGGTCGAGGGTCACGACCGCGCCACGGCTCCCGCCCGCCGTGCCGCCCGCCGTGCCGCCCGTCGTGCTGCTCGCACCGGGCCGGCCCGCGGTACCCCCGTCGCCCCGCCCCGCGCCGATCCCGACGGTGAGCCCGGCGGCCAACGCGACGGCGACGGCGACGGAACCGGCGACGAGAGCGGGTCGCGCCGGCCGCCGACGGGGCCGGACCGGCGAAACGCCGCTGTCTGTCTCGTGATCGCGGTCGATGAGCTGCATCAGAACGTCCTTGTGGTGGGAGCGACGCCCGGGAGGCAGCACCTGCTCGACGGGACCGGCCGGCAACAGCCGGGCCAGTTCCTCGAGTTCCGCGCGCTCCTCCTGCTCGGACCCGGCGGGAACGGCGTTCATCGGGCTTCCTCCTGAATGGGCAGGACCGCGAACGCGGTCTCACTCTCTACCTCTCCGCGACGGGAGCGGGGTTCCGCACGCGGTTCCGTACGCCGCTCGGCACGTCCCTCCATACGTCCCTCCGTACGCCCGGACTGCCGGGTCTCCCGCTCGACGATCTCCCGAAGCCGGGCACGGGCCCGGGACAACCGGGAGCGAACGGTCCCGACGGGCACGCCGAGCGCCTCCGCGGCCTGCGCGTAGTCGAGCCCGCCCCACACGCACAGGGCGATGACCTCCCGCTCGTGCCGCCGCAACCGCCCGAGCACCCGCCGCACTTCGGCGAGCCGACGGGCGTCGTCGATCCGCCCGACGACGTCCTCGGCGAAGTCGCCGACCGCTTCGTCCCCTCCGGAACCGGAAGCCGTACCGGCTCCGGCCTCGGCCCGCCGGGCGAGGAAGGCGAGCCGCCGCCGAAGACTCCGGTCGGCGTTGCGCGCCTTGTTGGTGGCGATACCGAACAACCAGGGCCGCAACGACCCGCCCTCGGCCTCCACGGCCCCGCGCCCCCGCCACGCGGCCAGGAACGTCTCCGACATGACCTCCTCGGCGGCGGACCAGTCACCGGTCAGCCGGAGGGCATGGTTGTACACGGCCGTCGCGTACGACTCGTACAACTCCCCGAAGGCGGCCCGCTCCCCACCCCGAACTCGCGCCCGCAAACGCCCGTCGTCGTCACGGTCGTCGCCACCGTCATCGTCTTCGTTGGAACTCACACATGTACCTCTCCGGGACCGCACAGAGAGTTCCCGTGGCGTGGCTCACACTCGCCACCGCATCCGACACCCCGTGTGCCCGCCCTATCCGTCCAGGTGGTCGGCGCCGGCGGGAGCTTCAGGGCCGGGCTGAGGATGGGCCAGGCGACCGAGCAGGGCTACGGCGTCGTCGAGAGGCACCGGCTCGAAGAAGAGCGCGTCCGCGTGCTCGACGGCGGCCATCGCGCGGGGAGCCAGTTCGGCGCCGGTGTCGGTGACGCGCAGCCGTTTGGCGCGGGTGTCGGCCGGGTCTACTTCCCGCTCGATGAGCCCCTTGCTCTCCAGGGCGCGCAGAACCTGGGAGGTCATCTTGACGTCGGTGCCGGCCTGGCGGGCGAGGGCCAGTTGGTTGGGGCGTTCGCCCTGGTTGTTGAACCACCAGGTACAGGCGAGCAGCACGAACTGCACGTGGGTGAGGCCGAGGGGCGCCAGGGCCGCGGCGACGTCACGCTGCCAGCGCAGAGTGGCGTGCCACAACAGGAATCCGGGGCTCTCGCCGGGGCTGAGAGCCATCAGCGCAGGGCCAGTTCGACCAGCGAGGCCATGGTGTCCGGCCAGTCGGCGGTGATGCCCGGGCCGATCTGAGGGCCGATCTCGTCGGCGCCCGTGCCGGTGATCTCCATCCGGTACACCACCCGGTTCCGGCCCTGATCGATCCGGTCGATCCGGTGGCTGGTGCGCAGCAGCAGGTCGCCGAAGCGGGCCTCGTCGACGAACAGTTCGCCTTCGACCGCTTCGGCGATGCGCAGCACGATCGGGTCGTCCCCGGGCGGCGTCATCGTGATCTGACTGCCCACCGCGAACGGGCCACTGATCTCGATCTTCTCGATCTCGGCGTTCCAGGCACCCCAGTGCTCGACGTCGGCCCAGAGCCCCCAGATCGCCTCAGGCGTGGCACTGGTCTCGATGCTGTGCTCGCACGTCCACATGCGGGGCCTCCTCGATCAGATGATGTATCCATAGATTATCTGCGCGCAGACTATCTGTCGAGTGGCAGGCATGACCCGCATCGTGCGGCGCGCGATCACCTCCCGTTCGTGCCGCCACAACCGGGCGAGTGCCCGCCGTACTTCGGCGAGCCGAGGGGTGTCGTGGCAAGGGCGAGCAGCCGTCGCGGACTCCGGTCGGGGTTACGCGTAGGCCCGATCTCCCGGCCGGTCCCGGTACCGGCTTCGACGCAGCGGGACCGCTCCCCCGGATCAGTGTTTTCCCGGCAGGGTGATCCGGCCGGTCATGAGGACTTGGTGGTTCGCGAAGAGGGCGTTGAGCTCGAAGCGCCGACGGATGTGCGCCGTCCACGCCGCGTTCCGCAGGTCCGTGTACGACGTGACCACGCGGGCCCGGCTCGCCTGCGTGAGGATCCAACGGGCCTGGTCCGCGCCCAGGGTTCGCCCGCCCAGGTCACGAGCGAGCCGCCACAGTTCCTCGCCGTCCGTCTGCTCGCCGACGACGGTGACGATCCCGATGTCCCCAAGGCCGCGTACATCGCTGGACCGGGTGGTGTAAGCGACGCTGAGGCCTTCCAGGGGGAAGACGGTGACGCGGCTGGTGGCGGTCAGCACGGTCAGCGACACGGGCATGGGTCCGTTCTGGCGCGGCGAGGGGCGGGCCGGCCGAGGGGACGGCCGGCCCGCGTGGGAGGGGAGGGGAGGGGGTGTTCAGCAGCAGGGGCCGTCGCCGCAGCAGGCGGGCGGGTTGCACTCGGCGGCCGTACCCCACAGCCGTTCGTCGACGTCGAAGCCCGCGGCCCGGATCCTGCCGACGACGTCGACCATGAGCCCGCGTGTGCGGACCTTGGACTTCGGCTGGTGATGCAGGAAGTAGCCGAAGCTGCGCTCGCACCAGTCGGCGTACCACCCGGTGTGCAGGATGAGCGTGTGCCATCCGGGGTCGACCTGCTGCGACGGCGCCATGCTCACGCCCTCACCGCTCGACCCCATGACGAAGACGAGAGCGAGGGCCTGGTCGACGACCCGGTCGGCGACACAGCGTTCCAGGCCGTACTCGTCGGCGCAGAACGAGGCGAGAGTCTCGAACTCGACGTCGGTGACGAGGGAGCGGCCGGTTCGGATCTGACTGGTGACGGTGGTGGGGGCCATGGGGTGAGCTCCTTCGAGACGAAACGTGAGGTCCGGCCGCCGGCCATGGGGGCCGTTGACTTGCCTCTCACCGCTCATCGCCCGTCAGCTGCTTTCCGGCGGCGATGAGCCGTGCGAGGTCGAGGGGGCGGCACAGTTCGCCCGCCGAGGGCATGGGCACGGCCCAATAGGATTTCCACGTACCGGGTTCGAGCGAGACGGCCTGCGGTCTCGGTACGCCGAGACAGGAGCCGAGGCCCAGGCACTTCACGTCCAGCGCGCGCCATTCCATGACGGCCATGCGCCACCTGGTGGGCATGCCGGCGGGGACGAGAGCGTAGTACCGAGCCCGGGCCCCCCGCGGATCGCAGATGACCGGACCACCGTCCAGGACCTCCTCGAGAAACGAGTCGACGTCTTCGCGCCCATAGCGGTCGGCCACGGCGCGCACGAGGTCCTCCGGCAGGCGTACGGCCGACATGAGGGTGCCGAGGGGCAGCAGCGCGATGCCCCGCTCCGTCCACTCCGCCGCCGCGCGGCCGGGTACGGGGTGAGCCGACAACAGCCAGTAGGCAGTGGCCAACTCGCGAACAGCGCGGGTGTGGACACGGGTCCCTGCTTCCGGCGGGGCGGGTTGCGGAGCCCGAGTGCTCGTGTGGTCCCCTGCCATATCCGGGGAGGCGGCAGTGGTCGTCACGTGAGTGCCTCCACGAGTAGTCGTCCACCCAAGCCACATGTGGAAGCGAGGGCTGTTGGGTCCGTGAGGTGGCCGGAGCATTCCGGGCGCTCCTGCCATCCGTGCTCGCCAGGCGAGTACTGGACCGGTGGACCGGCAAGCTGCCAGCCTGGCGGGTGCAGGGTGGGCAGCGGCACGTCGTCCAGTCCGTCAGTGAGACCCGCGGTCAGAAGCGGCCAGGACCACCTCACCGCGACATCCACCAGGACGGGTTCTAGTCGCCGACTGCCCGGGTGTCTCATCGCTCCGAGCGAGGGGAGCACCGGTCCCTCGGCTACGTGCCAGTGCTCCCCGTTGGAAATGTGCGCGAGCTCCTCGGCGGCCGGGGCACGGCGCACCTCTGACGGGTTTCGAGTGCAGGCCAGGAGCCAGTCCCGGCTTGCCTGCCAGGTGGACCAGGCGGGCTTGATGACCATGACCGGGACGTTAGGCGGCGCGATTGTGCGTCCGCGCGTCGATTGCGCGTGATTGCGCGAGCCGGTGTGCCGCTTGCGGCTGATTGCCTACGGGAGGTCCAAGGACGCTCGCGCACGGCCGATCAGCCGACGCGCGGGGGGACCGTACTCGGCGGACTCGGCCAGCCAATCCCAGGCTCGTTCGTACAGCTGAATGTCGTCCTCGCCGTTGAGCCACAGCTCTTCGCTGATCGTCTCGACAATGACCAAGCGCCGGTCGTAGATCCAGAAGGCATGTGGGGCCGTGCGGCGTAGCTGCGCACCGAAAGGCAGGATGCCGAGCTCGATCCGGCTTCGGCCCACCAGGTTGTACAACCGGTCCAGTTGCTCGGCCATCACGTCGGCGGGGCATGAGCGGTGGTACAAGGCGGCCTCGCACACGAGGAATCCGAACGACTTCGCGGGGTCGTACAGAGCCTCTTGGCGGCGCATCCGGGCCTCGACGGCAGCTTCGGTCGTCGGCGTGATGCCCCGGAACTCCGCGTTGGCGTCGAAGATGGCGCGGGCGTACTCCGGCGTCTGGAACAGCCCCGGAACGCGTGAGACCTCAAGACCGCGGATCCTCTTCGTGACTTCTGTCTGCCGGACGGCGATCTCCTGGCGGCCTCGGTGTCCGCCGGCCAGCTGGCGTCGCCATGAGCGGTGCCGTTGTTTCATTTCCAATCCGGCCAGCAGACCTTGAAGTTCAGCCTCGGCATCCGGTCGACCACACGCCGACGCCCATGCAGTCAAGTCGGCTGGTGCGGGGGTCTGTTTACCGTTCTGCAGACGGGAGACCTTGGAAGACTGGCAACCAAGCTTGACGGCAAGAAGCCTGCCTTCCAGACCGGCCTCGGTGCGCAACTCTCGCAGTCGCGCACCAAGTGCTTCTCTGGCGGTCTGGAAGTCCGTGCTCACATGGGGGAACGTACCCGCCCGGCGAACTCTTCGGAACGGACGGCATGGTGCCAGGCGGCGTCCCGGACCTGACAGGCGGCAAGGACTTCGGTCGGGTCTTCGGTGACGTACACACCGAGGGTGGTGTCACAGTCGTCGAACGCGAAGCGGACGAGGATCTCCGAGTCGAAGAGCCAGAAGTCGTGTTCCGGCAACCGCAGTTCCTGTGCCTGGGCGCGGGTCAGGTTGCGGATGTCCTCGCCTGCGGCGATGTTGCTGGGCGCAGTCGCGAGGAGGAAGCCCTGTCCTTGGGTGGGCGGCTCGTCGACGACGCGGACACGCTCGAACCGCTTGCCTTGTGCCGTCTGCGTACTGACGTTCTCCCGCCAGGGGTTGTCCGGATCGCGAGAGACGTCTTCGCCCGTGAGGAACCGGGCCCACTTGGGGCTGTTGCGGTCAGAGGCATAGCCGCGGCGGGTCTCCAGACGCCAAGCGGTGTGCTTGAAGTCCCGGAACAGTCCGGAGACGGAGGCGAACGGCTGGAGCGTGGGGTCATCACTCCTGGGCGCATATCGGGTCAGCAGACTTCGGGGAACGCGGACGAATGTCTCCGATTCCTTGACGTCCCGCAGCTGGACCAGGTGCTCCGGGTCGGTCTCTCGCTCACCCTGGACGAGCATCTCGTCCGTACCCTCGATGTCGTACAGGGTGGGACAGTCGCCGTCCTCGCTGGTCGTGCCGATGAACCTAAGCGTCATGCTCGCCCTCCGTCTACGGTCGTTGGAGTCCA
This sequence comes from Streptomyces sp. NPDC102259, assembly GCF_044766465.1. Taxonomy (NCBI): domain Bacteria; kingdom Bacillati; phylum Actinomycetota; class Actinomycetes; order Kitasatosporales; family Streptomycetaceae; genus Streptomyces; species Streptomyces sp. NPDC102259. Next base: position 34,992 of record NZ_JBIWMA010000001.1, read on the forward strand.
GGATGAGCGGACTGCCTCAGACCACGTTCTGAATTGCGGCAGATTGCTCCCAGCGGGCGGTCGTCTGAGATTGCGCGCAAGCGGATATGGCGAGGGACCTCCCACCAAGCACTGCCAGAACCAGATTCCCGAGACGCGCAGCCGACGTATGCCCGCTGCGCCCGTCGAAGCTCCTCAGATCGCCGAAACGTTTCCGATCACAGCGCGGAGGCGCCCATGAACCTGGTCCAGGCATCAGCTGAGACCGAGACGCGAGGGCCATGCGGAGTCTTGGAATCCCGCACCAGCACGCCTGCGGGCACGAAGGCCGCCTCCACACACTCGGTTGTATTGCCGCCGCTGTACGACGACTTGAACCAGACGGGCTCGGAGGCAGGCTGGGGTCCGGCTGACATTCACAACTCCTTGCGAGCGCGATGGATCATGGCGGAGGAGGCCTCCATGTCCAACGCTTGTGCTTGGAGGTACTCGAACGCAAGTCTGTATCGCTCCAGTTCCTCTTCCTTCTCCAGGAAGAGGGAACCAGTGTGGAAGTCGACGTACACCACATCCAGCGCCGGCTCGGGGCCGCCGATGATGACGAAGCTTCCCAGCGCGGCGGCATGGGCGCCCTTGGCGAAGGGCAGCACCTGAAGCGTGATGTGAGGTGACTCGTTCGCTTCGAGCAGGCGGTCGAGTTGCTCACGCATGATCTGCGGTGACCCGACCACGCGACGGATCACGGACTCATCGAGGATCGCCCACAGCCGGAGTGGCTTCGGGCGGGCGAGGATCTCCTGCCGCTTCATGCGGATGTCGACCAGGCGCTCGATTTCCGACGGTTCCAGGGGGACTTCGTTGGCCCTCTGCAGCGCGGTGCTGTAGGCGCGGGTCTGCAGGAGACCCGGGACGTAGACGCACGAGAAGTGACTCTCGCGCACGGCTTCGTCCTCAAGGGTGAGGAGCAGGTTCATGCTTTCCGGGATGGAGTCGGCGAATGAGCTCCACCAGCCCTGCTGCTTGGCGTCCTTTGCGATATTGACGACAGCCTTGTGCTCGGCGTCGGTCGCCCCGTACTCGCGGCACAGCGCATCAATGACAAGCCACTTGACCGGTCCGGCCTGCGTCTCGTACCGGCTGACCGTTGCCTTGGACACCCCTACGAGCCGGCCGGCCTCCTCCAGGGTCAGCCCCTTGCGGGATCGCAACTTACGCATCATCGCGCCTAGTTGACGGCGGCGGGTGGTGGTCCGTTGGGGCATGTGGCTCCTTCGCCCATGAGCCGGGCGGTGAGCCCGTTGATGAGCATCAGGCTAGGCAGCCAGAAGCCGTCCTCACCATCAGATTCACTCGATGGATTCCCGTGAGAAGTTACACAGCGAGACTTCTCCGTGTCATGCTCGCTTACGTGATCGCTACGCAGTGCAGCCGTACGGACACGGCAGGTACAGCATGTGCGTGGCTTGGGAGGGAGGAGTAGCCATGCCTGGCTACGACGCGCACGGGTTTCGCTTCCGCTGTGTCCTGCCGTTTGAGGCGGAGCCGGCGGAAGTGCGCCTACTTCGGAGGGCTGCCGCGCGACAGTTGAGCCGATGGGGCGCGCCTGTTGCCGTCGATGAGGCGGAGCTCCTCGTCACTGAGCTGGCCACCAACGTCGTCAAGCACGTCGGCGAAGGCTCATCAGCGACTTTGATTCTTGAGTGGCGCGGCGAGAGGCTTCGTCTCGAAGTGCACGACAAGAGCCGCACGATGCCGTCACCAAGCATGGCGGATTGTGACGCGGAGTGTGGTCGTGGCCTGCATCTGCTCGCGGCGTTGGCGGTGGACTGGGGCACGGTGCTGACTGCTGCGGGTAAGGCGGTCTGGTGCGAGATCTCGGTCAGCTCAGACCAGGCATGCCGACGCATCGAGCGTGCCGTCCAGGTGCTTGAGGGATATCAAGGGCCAAGCCGTGGTGCTCCGCTTCTGGGGACCGGGCGGGACATTGGTCTTGAGGAGTCAGCGGTCGAGCTGATCGCGGATCTGCTCCACTGGTCCGCTGCTCGCGGCCACGACCCGGACGACATCCTCGACCGGGCGCAGATGAACTACGAAGCCGAAGCGGACGCGGCCTAGTCATCGCGTCCTTGCTCGTCCGCCCGCCATGGGGGATGCCCCGCCAACGGGGCATCCCCCATGGCGGGCACTCGCATCCGCCCCGCCGCTGCCCCTGTGTCAGGATGATCTCAGGCTGAGAGCAAGCGAGTTCAGGGGGATGTGCACATGGAGGATCCAGTACTGCTTCGGCGGTTCCATGCCTGGCTCCAACCCGTGCCGTCGCCTCAGGACACTGCCCGCCTCGCCTTCTTCCAGGATGCTCTGATCGTTCTGGACACGAACGTACTGCTCAGCCTCTACGAGTACACGGCTGAGTCCCGAGAGGAAGTCCTCACCGCCCTGGGCCAAGTGTCGGAGCGTCTGTGGATGCCATACCAGGTGGGGCTCGAATTCGTGCGTGGGCGCCGTAGCGTCTTGGAGTCACGCAAACGGGTCCTCACCGATGCATCGAAGTCCGTCAACGCCAAGCTGACAGCCGCGCGCAAGGCAATCATCGAAGCGAAGGACACCGTACGGGCACAGCTGCAGAAGTACGCGCGGGTGCCAGCCGAGATCGACGCCCTGGACCAATTGGTCAGCGAGGCTGCCGTCGACGAGCATCTTTCTGCATACCGCGATGTATTCAAGGCCCACTTGGGCATGCTGAAGAACGGGCACGACCTGACCCCCGTCAACGTCGATACGGCCGATCCGATCCTGCCTCGGGTGGCAGACCTCTACGGAGATCGCATCGGCAATCAACCAGATGATCAGTTGCTCCAGCAACGACTGGACGAAGCTGTGGCGTTCCGGTTCCCCAACCAGATACCGCCAGGCTTCGCGGACTTCGACAAGGGCACTCCGCTGATGGCGGCTGGCGACTTCCTTATATGGGAGGAAGTGATCGAGCGGGCCGCTCTCCTTCCCGAAGGGAGCCGGCGAGTGCTCTTTGTGTCGAACGACGTCAAGGAGGACTGGTACGACATCAGCAATGGCAAGCAGCGCCCTTGGCCGGCGCTCCTGGACGAGATCCATCGCCGTGCTGGCGCTGAGCTGCGCCTTGAGACCCCGCCGGACTTCTACGCGGGTGTGGGCGCTTACTTGGATGCCGACCTCGCAGACGACACTTATGAAGAGATCCGGCGAGTGTCCGCGACGTTCATCCCGCCGACTTTGGAGGACGGCGCAGTGGTCACAGCGAGGACAGCTGCGCAACTAGCCCCGCCCAGCAAATTGCCGATCGCCGCCTACCGGTCGGCTGGGCTGACCTCCCCGGCCGTACGCAACATGATGGAGTCGCCGACGGCTGCGGCTCGGCTCGTCCAGTGGTGGCTGATCGGCGTCACAGCACAGTTGCAGCGGCGGGAAGTCTCCGAGGAGGAGCCTCGGGTCGACATTGCCGCTGCTGCGCGGGGAAGCGACCGGCCTGCACCCGATTGGGAGCCTGGCACGGTGCTGCCCTCCGGGGAATGGATCCATCGGGAGTCTTCGTGGATCGCACCGTGGTTTCTTGACCTTCTGGGGGCCGTACCTCCAGCCGACCGCGGAATTCTGAGCGCCCTAGCCTCGGAGCAGGCCGCGGAGAACCAACGCCCCACTGACTGATCGCGCTTGTGGTCAGGTTGCCCGCGACCCTTGCGTATGGATTGAAAATCGTCGCGCGATCCATTGCGTCACGCGCTTTCGTCCGACCCACTCCCACAATGAAGAAGGGATGCTGCCGTGCCAGCAGAGAACGAGGAGTCTGAGGTCTGGAGGAGCCTCAAGCCGACATCGGCCTACGCGGTGCGCGAGCTAAGCTCTGCCTTCGAGCGGGAGGACGCCTCGCCGGATGCCCTCATCGACGCTTACCTCTTTGCGAAGCGCCAACTTGCTCAGTCCATGCAGGCGCTGCTTCTTTCGCAACTGCCGTCTCATTGCCCTGAGTTCGCGGAGCTGCGGGCTTGCATCCAGGCTGAGATGGAGAACCGTTACGCCGACCGGATCCCAGAGCGTTTCCTCAAGGTCCTCTACGGCAGCAAGGTGCACGAACTTCTGTTCATGATCCTCCTGCGGAGCCTCGGTAAGCCGGTCGATAGCGACAAGCTCCGCCTTGCCACCCGCGACAACATCCATACAGAGCGTCGCACGAGAGAGCTACGCGAGCTGGGGTTCAACATCGCTACGTCTGAGGCTGATGGCAGCCAGTACTACACCCTGGCCAACCTGGAAATCGACTACTCCAAGGTGCCGGAGCTCATAGCGAAGGTGATCAATAAGACTGAGTCTCTCACCGAGGTTGAGAAGGATAGCTTGAAGACCAGACTGGCGGAGTAGCACTCCGACTGCGGGGCGACGCCATCGCATGAAGCGCCGCCCTGCTGCTCTCACACCGCACTAGCTGATCTTTGCCCGGAGTTGAGTGAACAGATCGTGCCGCTGGTGGTCGTCCTGACCGGTGAAGGCTTTGAACTCGCCGAGACTGTAGGCGATGACACCGCTGGACCGAGCGGTCATCTGTACCACGAAGTCGTGACCAAGATGGTTCAGGCGTCGCTCGACATCCGGCTGTTCAAGGACGGTGCCCTTCTTGGCGAGCTTCTCAATGATCTGGTCGACAGTCAGAGGCCGGTCCAGACCGCGGAGCAGCTTGTAAACGGGGTCCAAGATTCGGTCGGTATTCTCCACGAGGGTCTTACGCTCCCCCTCCTGGCGGATGGCCTTCCGGATGGCAACTCCCAGTGCCTTGGCCACGGGCGGAGGAAAGGCGTTGCCGATCTGTCGGTAGACAGACGTTTTACGCCCGTGGAACTTCCAGCGGAAGTCGCCGTATGTGGCCGAGTCGCTCCCCTTGGGCGCCTCCATGTCGTGCCAGCCCTGGATTCGGGCAACCATGGCGGTGGTGAGCTTCGGTCCCGGGACGCCGTCTGGCGCTCGCCATCCCTTCTGCGGGGCTTCGTTAGCCACACCCATGGCGTCCACACCGAGGTCCGCCCATGCCCGCTTTGCCCGTGTGGGACCGAGGTCAGCGCCACCGTGCTTCTTGGAACCGCCGACGATTGTCGGCGCGATGCGGTCGGCCCGCTTGACCCACTCGGTGACTTGCTCCTCTTCCCAGCCGTTGCTCGCCATGAGGTCTTTAAGGAGCTCTCCCACTGTGGGTGGCTCCTCCTCGCGGGGTGTCGGCCACTCGAAGTACTCCGCGTACTCTCGCTTGAGGGCGACTAGCACAAAGCGCGGCCTGAGCTGCGAGACGCCGAATTCGCTGGCATGGAGAAGCTTCCAGTCACCGATGTAGCCGTACTCGTGAAGCCGATCAAGGACATGCTGCCGATAGGCCGTGAAGCGGTTCGCGCTGAGCCCCCGCACGTTCTCCAGCAGGAGTGCCTTCGGCTGGATCTCGCCGCAGAGTTCGACCGCCCAGGCAAAGAGATCGCGTTCGTCATTGGCGCCCAGTTGCTTGCCCGCGATGCTAAAGGGCGGGCACGGGACACCGCCGGCGAGCAGGTCGACGCCCTTGTGCTCTGTCGGCGTCCAGGTCTCTGGGTCGGCAACATCGCCGATCGCTACGGTCTCTGCTGCCTCGTGCTCACTGTAGCCAAGGATTTCTTGCAGGTTGCAACGCAGTGTGTGCGCAGCGTTTTCATCGAGTTCCACTGCGACACGGTGGCGAAATCCAGCCCGCTCCAGTCCGAGGGTCTGACCCCCCGCGCCCGCGCAGATCTCGACGACCTCGAGCTGTCTGTCGCGCTCTGACGCCGCCATTCGATCTCCTTTCAGGCGCGCAGGCTAAGCCAGCGCGGGGCCGAACATTTTGCGCTCGGCTCACTATCACAGCGGGCGCAAGCTTGAACATCCCGCAGCAGCACCCTAGTCGTCGATCTTCGATGTCGTCACCCAGTAGGGATGGCAAGCCGGGCGAGATAGTGAAGTCTACGGTGACGCACTGGCAGGCACGAACCCCGCTTGCCCCAAACACCCCATAATGCACAGGAGGCGATCAGCTTTCGAGAGCCGCTCGTACCTCATCCCGTGCATCGGCCGGGAGCCGCCGGTAGGCGTTCCAGGCCCGGTCCAGAGCCGTAGAGCCCCGCCGCCCGCGCTCGATCCACCGGAGGAGGCGGCGCTGATCGCTTGGGTCGAGGGACCGGATGTCAGCCACTGCCTCGTCGGCCCTGGCGGGATGATTGTCACTTCCTGCCCGGCATCGCTTGCACTCCGTGATCAGCAGGGTCCGCTCCCGGCCATCCGGGAGTACGGTCTCGCGACGAGTAATGGAGAGCACGGCAGTCTGGTTCGAATCGTCCACGTACGGCTCGCCCCCGGAGATACCGCAAACGCTGCACATGTAGTCGTCGCGGGCCAAGACGGCCTGCTTCTCCTTGTTGGAGATGGTCTTCTGCGGTGCCGCAGCGCGGCGGGCCGAAGGGTCCCAGACAGGGACGCCCGCCTTGACGAAGCGCTGGTCCTCAGCGACGAGCGTTGCATCGTCGGAGTTCGTGAGAAGGACCCAGCCGTAGTCACGGAGATCGCGTATGCGCCGGTCCGCCTGCGAGATTCCCGGGAAGGCGTTGCGGATCTGCTCCTTGGTGAAGGTGTTCCCCTCGCGGATCACTTGGACCAGCCAGAGCGCCCCGCGGACCATGGTTCCAGCCTTGAGCTCAGGGTCGTTCCAAGCGGGCGGCATCACGTCGTGCTCCGTTCTCCAAGTGATCGAGACGTTGATTGTGGAACATCGGTACACCCTCTGTCAGCGGGGCCTGCAATGATGCTGCTGCACGCTGCGTCTGGCTCCTTGGAGGCTCTGGTTATGGCTGTGAAGTTCGGCGTCCCGCCCGAGGGTGAGAAAATTCGCTCGCTGGTGGACGAGCGGCTCAAGCAGGCCATGGCCGAGGGCGGTGCGAAGATCACCGTGGAGTGGCGTGGTGAGCAGAAGCACTTGCATGTGATCTCCATGCCAGTCGACATGCTCTACTTCAACCCAGACACCCACCGTATTCGCGCTCAGCGCACCCTCAACCCCGACCGCAACCGGGTCCTGGAAGAGGAGCCGTGGAGCGAATCCGCACAAACGTATCTGCATGACCTGCTGCGTTGTCGGCCCTCGAACCCGAGCCAGACCGACCCAGACTATGTGGCGCTGCAGGATGAGCTGGACGACGTGGGCCAGAGGGAGCCCGGCATCATCAGCCCGGACGGCATCCTCGTCGATGGCAACACCCGCTGTGCCGCGTTGAAAGACCTGGGCATCAAGAACATCCGGGTCGGCGTCCTCCCCGCGGACACGTCCCGACGTGACATCAACAGCGTTGAGCTTGCACTGCAGTTGCGCCGCGACAAGCGCCGAGAGTACTCGTACATCAACCGCCTCATCGCGATCGAAGATGAGCTCGCCGACGGCCGTCGTGAGGAGGACGTGGCGCGTGACTTCAACATCAAGAAAACCACCCTCCAGCAGGACCGCTGGGTCTACCAGCTGATCAAGGACGCGATTGACCGCAGCCAGACCGCGAACGGCGCCGCCTTGCGGCTGATCGACTTTGAGGACCAACAAGAGAAGCTGCGCGAGCTTCACCGTGACTACACCAAGCTCGCCAAGACCGACCCGGACGCTGCTGAGCAGCTCAAGGAATCGCGTCTGGCCATGGTGGTGCTGAACTACGCGAAGACGACGGTGCGTCTGGCGGAAGCGGACTTCCACAGCCGTTATCTCGAAGAGCGTCTGCCGGGTGAACTGCGACCTTCAGTTCAAGAGTCGGCCGCTGTGGCAATTCCCGGTCTGGCAGGTGTGTCGGTCCAGGACGCCACCGCTGCGGTCAAGACCACTCGCGCTCTTACCGATGCCCTGTTGCAGGCAAAGGCCGCGGCGCAGGCCGGTGACACGCTGGATGGCCCGACCGTGACCCAGGCAGATGCGCTGATCAAGTCTGCGCGCAAGACCTTCGACGCTGCGGTGAAACTGGCCGGAGCGAACGTCGAACTCCAGAAGCGTCAGGTGGCTGTCCCGGAGCGCCTCACGGACGCCGCTGACTACGTCAACCAGTGTGCCGCCGAGTTCGCCGACGCCAAGGCCAAGCGGGCACTTGACGAGGATGCCTTTGACGACGCGCTGCTCACTCTGAAGGCCAGTCTCACCCGGCTCGCGAAGCAGGCGGGACGCACCTTCAGTTCGCCCGGCAATGGGGTTGCCTGGCTGCTCGACTCCACCCGGGAGAACTGATGGCGGGGCAGTCTCCTGCGCCCAGTCTTGAGATCGGTTTCGGCGACGGGGTGACCCGAGCACGGCTCCGGGCTGGAGCCGGGTACGAGAGTGACCTTCGCCGCCTTGCCCTGCGTTTTCAGAGCAGCGTGCAGCGCTCACTGGGGACCATGGAGGTTGAGATCGATGACCTCCTGACGAATCTGGTCGCGCTCGCTACTTGGCCCGAGCCCAGCAGTGTGGCATGGGATCCTCAGCTGGCCGCTCTGGCTACAGATTCTGCTGTGGATGCACAGACGGTTGCCAAACGTCTTGACTCAACGGCTGGTTCAGACGGGGAGGTAGCCCCAGAGGACGTTGGGAGCCTGCTCGGCCCGGACTGGATTGCGGATCTCACGGTGTTCCAGCGCCGGGATATCGCGAAATTGCTCTCCCTGCGGCACGGAGCCAACTTCTCCGTACCCGGTGCCGGTAAGACTCGTGTTGGTCTTGCCGTATTTCACTCTTTGCGACGCAGCAAGAGTATTGAGCGGCTTCTGATCGTGGGGCCGAAGTCCTGCTACGAGTCTTGGAAGTACGAGAATCAGAAATGTCTCAGTGAACCGCTTAGCATGGATGTGTTCTCCAAGGACGCCGATCCGGGCGCGGATGCGCTCATCGTCAACTACGAGCGCCTGCGCCAGGACGGCGTCGTGAATGAACTCGGCCAATGGCTGGCTGCACGACCCTCGATGCTCCTGCTCGACGAGGCGCACCGGATGAAGCGCGGAGCCGACGGCACCGATGGTGCTGCCTGCCTCGCCCTCGGTCCCCGAAGCAGGCACCGGCTCATTCTTACGGGGACGCCGGCTCCGAACGGCGTCAAGGACCTGGAGAACCTCTTCGGGTTCGTATGGCCTGGCCATGGACGCCAGAAGGTGATCCAGGCGGTGGCCGGCGGGGATCTTGCCAAGGCAAGCCAAGTTCTGCGCCCTCTGTTTACGCGCACTACCAAGGGTGAGCTTGGTCTGCCACCTGTGTCCACGAATCTGACGCCTGTGCCTATGTCGCCTTTGCACCAAGAGGTGTATGAGGCCCTGGTCGGACGGTTCTCCGCCCGTGCCGCTGGTTCGGAAGGCGACTTCCTCGCTCTGGGAAAGATCATCGTCTACATGCTGATGGCGGCGACCAGCCCTGCGCTGCTCGCTGTCGGCACCACCCGCTATGAACCGCTGTCATACCAGGTGCCTCCGCTGACCGTGCCTGAGGGAACGCCTCTCTTCGAGCTGATGCGGGACCTGCCGAGTTACGAGATGTCGCCGAAGTACCGTGAGGTCCTCGCGATCATCAGCCGGAACGCGGCTCAGGGACGAAAGACCCTGGTGTGGTCGACGTTCGTACGTAGCCTCAACACGCTGGAGCGCATGCTCAGTGAGTTCTCGCCCGCCCTTGTCTACGGTGCCTTGGGCGACGCTGACCGTGAGGCAGCAATCAAGCGGTTCCGGCACGATCCCGACTGCATGGTCCTCTTGTCCAACCCCGGTACCCTCGGCGAGGGCATCAGTCTTCACCACCACTGCCATGACGCCGTTTATGTCGACCGCGATTTTGCGGCAGGCCGATTCCTGCAGAGCCTCGATCGAATTCACCGTCTCGGCCTCGCTCCGGAGACGGAGACACGGATTACCGTGCTTGCCTCTGAGGGGACGATTGACGAAGTCGTTGATCAACGGCTCAGTGACAAGCTCCAGTTCATGGGAAGTATCCTCGACGATCCGGCGGTCCAGCAACTGGCTGACCTTGAGGAAGAGCCGGCGATTGGCGGTGGCCTGGACCATCGAGACCTTCAGGCGCTGATGGGTCATCTCCGTGCCCGTGCCGCCTGAGCCAGTCCTTCGTGCGGCGGTCCGCTGGTTGGAGAGACTTCCAGTCAGCGGGGTCGCCCGAGTGCGCGCTCTGTTTACCACGCACAGCGATTTCAGTGACATAACGCCGACGCAGTACGACGCGGCGTACGCCTGGATCCGGGAAGCAGGCCTCTTGGACAAGGTGAACAGTGGTGTGCCTGTGAACTGCCAAGTTTTCGACTCAGCGATGGCGCACAGCGATGTGCCGTGGTTCCGGGACGCTGATCTGCTCGTGCGTCGGCCGGACGAGCTCCCCGAGGACGCTTTGTGCGCCGCAGAGGCCCTCGGCCTCTCCCCAGAAGAGGCGTACGCGCAAGTGGGTGCTGTCTGGGGAAAAGTGGACACCGAGGAGCGGTCCCGGATTGGCTCAGCCGGTGAACTCGCGCTCCTTGAACTGCTGTCTGAGTCAGCCGAAGGCCGAGTGGAACACGTCGCGGCATGGTCTGACGGCTACGGCTACGACATCTTCGTAGATGCGTCTCAGCACTCAGCCCACCTGGAAGTGAAGACCACGTTGCGAGTGGGCCGACTCACCATATACATCTCGCGCAACGAGTACGAGACGATGTTGCGTGACCCCGCGTGGGAACTTGTGGCAGTCCGTCTGACTCCGGAGCTGAAACTCAAAGAAGTGGCCGCAGTGCCAAGGGAATGGATCGCGGACCACGTTCCCTCGGACAGGACGACACGTGGACGCTGGCAATCATGCCGACTTGATATCCCCCCTGAGGTACCAGTGCCTGGTATTCCGAGCATCGCGTCGATACTCGTCGAATCGGCGCCCGAGGTACTCAGGGGAGTGTCCGAGCGCTAGGCCACGTTCTGCACTCCAGTATCCGAGAGCAGAAACTCTTCCGGCTCCGCGAGCCATTGGTCGTCGTTGGGTTCTGGACACTCGGTAAGGGGCTGCGCGTCCTCGAATGCGTCCTTGACGGTGGTGCGCCACTGATCGAGTGACCCTCGGATCACGAACGGACCGAGTCCGAAGGTCACGCTGCTCTCGTCGTCGACACGCAGCGGCGCTATCTCGTCGCCAACCGGTACATCGCTGGCGAGGCCGGTCGAGGCAGCGTCTAGTGCTGCTTCGAACTCCGTGGGGTCAATCCACCCGATCCAGCTCTGGTTGTCGGCTGCGGGCCTCCGCCACCAGTACGCTCCGGCCGGCTCCCGTGTATCCAGCGAACACCAGCGATCGCGGTGGCCGGGTCGATGTGGCAGTGGCGTCCTTGGGCAGGAAGTCAGGCCGGAACCGGTCGAGAAGGGCTGTGATCCGTTCCGCGAGCAGAGCTCTCCGAGCAGCCAGGAAGTCTCGGTACCCCTCCGGTTCAAGTACTGCGGGGTCGTTCGGAATCGCGTGCGCCGCACGGTCGCTGGCGCCTACGCTCGGCATGTAGGCGGCTGGGGAGCGACTGCCGATGATGTTCTTCGCCGTCTGCTCGGACACGAACACGATATTTGCGAGTTCGTTGATCTCGGTGGAGGAGTACTCGCTGCCGCAAGTGCGCAGTTTGGCAGCCGGATGCACCAGGCTGTACTGCGGTTTACCCGACCGGTCGACACCCCCTGAGATGGGCCCGCCGTCCCACCAGTCAGTAGCACCCGCGTGGACCGCTGCGAGGTAACAGAACATCAAGTAAGGGCTTTGGTGGTTGCGCCCGGCCAAGTCACCTGCGGTGACGGAAATGCCGCCGTCGCGGATTCCCAGGTTGGACAGCAATGCTGGCACAGGATTTTCAGCGTCGAGCATTCTGATGTCTTGTGTCAGAGCAGTGTCTGATGCGCCGCCGTACCGGTTGCGGGCTGTAGCAGCCAGGAACCAATAGAGAAGGCCGTTCTCCACTTCGGCGGCGATCTTCGTGTCCTCTTCGTGGCCCCCGTAGAAAAGGATCAGCGGGTGGAGGGCGGCGAGCGATGGCACCAGAGCGGTGGTGGGGATCTGAAGCTTCTCCTCAAGGAGAGGTACGACGCGGGCGAGCCCTCGATGGACGTGCACCCACCCCGCTTCGACAGTTTCTTTGCTAGCGGCGGTGAGCTTGGCTACGGACGCCAGACGCTTGCCTGTGGTCGACAGGCTCAACGTCAGTGCTTTGATAAGGAAGTTGACATCGAGGGCACCGTACCCGCGCTCTGCCCAGCGTGCTGATTCCGTCTCCAGTTGTCCCAGGAAGCCGGGCGTGCGCGCGGAGAGCGTCGCAAGCGCGAGATCTGTTGTCTTGAGCGCTCGGCCGCCGCTGTTTACTCGGACGAAGATGTCAGCGACTTCTTCGTATTCGAAGTCGTGCAGCACTTCCATGTGGAAGTCACGCTGGGTGATCTTTTGAAGTGCGCTCAGGCGGCGCCCGATTTCAGCGTCTGGGATGGCGAGCCCGGCGCCCTTGAGGTCGCTATGGATAGCGAAGACGTCGGCTTCGGGGCCTACGACGTCGTAAACCTTGATCCACTTCTTGTTCCGCCGGGTAGCCGCGCTCTGGTTCTGGAAGGCCTCGGTCTCGATGTTGAAAACGACCTGAGCCTCTGCGTGATCGGTCAGGACGCGGAAGAGTGAGGTGAGTCTCTGCTGGCCGTCGAGCAGGTAGAGAGGCATGACACTTGGCAGAGCCTGAGTCACACCGATCGCTGCCCCGCGAGTTTCGGCGGGCTGGCCGGTCTTCCAGAAGAGAAGCGAGCCCGCCGGATATCCGCGGTACAACGACTCGATAAGCCTGGCAACTTGCGAAGCCTTCCACACGTAACCACGCTGGATCTCAGGAAGCATGATCTCCCCGTCCGCGATCTGCGTGATCAGTGTTCGGACGTCGCGATTGGTGCGCTCGACCGCCACTCTGCCCCCATGGTTCCGCGCGTCGCGGCTGGCTTGCCCGCATCCGCTGTGCCTCTGGCGAGCCAGCCAGACAGCCTCCCCCACAGAAGCCGCTTACCACCGCGCTCGCTGGACATAGCGTAAGGGTGCGTGACCGGGGCCCTTGGCTAACTGAGGGAAGCCGGGTTCTCAACCTCTGAGCTCCTGGCCTGTGCCTGACGGCTTACAGGCCGGTCTTTGCTGTGCAGCGCCTTCCTGTCGGCTACCGCCTTGGAGACTTCAAGCGAGCATTCTTCGGCCGGCTCGTGTTCCCAGAATCGAAGTACTAGCCAGCCTGCTTCCCGGAGCCGCTGGTCCGTGTCGCGGTCACGTTCCATGTTGCGCAGTACCTTCGCTGACCAGTAGCCGGAATTCGTCCTCGGCGGGACGTAGTGCTCCGGGCATCCATGCCAGTAGCAGCCATCGATGAAGACCGCCACCTTAACCGGGCGGAAAACCATGTCTGCTGTCCGGCGAAGGTCCGGGAGCGGCCGGGCCGCGACGCGGTACCGCAGCCCTTGGGCATGGACCAGCCGGCGGATCAGTTTCTCGGGCTTCGTGTCACGGCTGCGGATCGCCTGCATGTTGCGGCGGCGGGCTGCGGACGAAGCCCAGGAACCCTCTGGCGCTTCCCACGGGGAATCTTCGGACACATGACGAGCGTAGTACCGGCGCGCAGCCAGAGGGACACGGTTGTTTGACCCGTCAAGTCCATCGCGGACGCGATGCGGCCGGACCAGCCGAGTGCCGGGTGCGGAGTCTCCCCCTGCTTTGCCGTTCTACGCCACCGCCCCGTGGCACACCCCGTGCTTTTGCCCCGACCCGCACCAGCAAGAAGCCCCCCGCTCCGGTGGCCAAGCCACCGCCCGCCCCCGGGCTGCCAGTGTCGTCGCGTACTGGGGGAGTAGGTCCGTGTCTGCCGGGGACGTGCCCTCGGAGGCTGCGAAGGCCTCGTAGGACGGGACTGTGCCGGTCACGATGCCGAGGTTGGCCGTGCCCGAGGCGGACAGTTCGCGCAGTGACGCCTCTATGCCCGTCAGGTGCTCCTCGTGCGAGGGGTACTCGTCGGACAGCGACGGGTACGCGGCGATCAGTTCCGCCAGTTCGCTCGCCGGCCAGTGCAGGACGGCCACCGGGAACGGGCGGGACAGCTCCTCGCGGTACGCGCCCAGCTCGGCGCGGAGACGGGAGATCTCCGCCTCCAGTTCCGCCGGGTTGTCCGAGCCCAGGGACCAGACGCGCTTGGGGTCGTGGAGCTCGTCCAGGGAGACGGGGGAGGAGTGGAGGGTGTCGGCCAGGACGTCCCAGTCGTCGTGGGCCGCGCCCAGCATCCGGCGTACCCGATGGCGGCCGAAGAGCAGGGGGTGGGAGGCGTGCGGCGGGGGTTCGGGGACGTCCGCCAGGAGCAGGGTCACGCCCTCCGTGAACGTCTTCTGCGCCGCCTCGAGCTCGTCGTGGGCTTCCAGCGACTCCGCGACGATCACCCAGGGGGCCGGGTCGCGGGGGGCCGCGGCCCGGATGCCGTCGATGATGGCTCGGGCCTCGGCCTCGTGGCCGTACTCCCACAGGTTGGCGGCCTTCAGGGCGCGGACCAGGTGGGGGGCGTCCAGGTTCTCCGGACCCTCCGCGGAGGACAGGAGACGGTCGTACAAGGTCGTCGCGGCGGGGCGGTCGCCGGCCAGTTCCAGGTGGGCCGCGGCCTGCAACAGCAGGGCTTCCGCGTCCTCGGGATACAGGCCGGCGGTCCGCTCCAGGCGTGCCGCTTCGGCGGTGTGGTCGACGTTCTCGGCAGGCGTGTCGGGGCGCATGGTTGACACCGTAGCGCCGCCCGGTGACGAAAGAGAGATATCTGCTGGCCAGAGCGGCAGATCAGCTCCCCGAGTCGGTCAGGGACCGGACGGCGTCGTCGATCTCCAGGTCGATCAGCCGCTGTGCCTTGATCGTCTGGTGGTAGGACTCTGGCGGTACCGGTGGTACCTAGATCGTCACCCCGTCCACCTGGAGCGTCTGCACCGCGCCCGCCGCGAACGGCACGCTGATCGTCTTGCCGCTCAGATACGTGTCCGAGCGGGCGGTGTAGAGGTCGCCCGACCCGCTCGTCACGGTGTTCCAGCGGGGGACCAGGCCGGACGAGCCACCCGACACCGTCGTGAAGCGGGAGAGGTCGAAGGTCAGGGTCTGGGCCGAGGCGGAGGTGTTGGCGGCGACTATCACCAGGCGCTTCGCCGTCTTGTCGATCGCCGCCGCCGCGTAGCTCACGCCCGTGTCGAGGATCGTCATGCCGGGGCGGATGTGCCGGCTGAACTGGGCCATCACGTAGTACTTCGTGGTGACCGCGCCCGCCGCCAGCGTGCTCGCGTCGTACGCGATCATCGCCCAGTTCGACGACGGGTCCATGACCTGCCAATAGACCCATGCCGTCGGGTGCAGCCAGCGGAAGTCGTAGAGCAGGTTGCTCGCCATCGACAGGCCGGTGCCGTCGTTGTCGCCCGTCTCCGAGTTCCACAACGCCTTGCCGGCCGTCGTCACCACGTCGGTGTAGAGCAGGTCGCGGCGGCCCCCCGAGCCCTGGTAGCCGTGGACGTTGACCCGGTTCACGTACCCCTTCGTCGTCGACGAGAAGGAGTTCCACGTGGTGCGGGCGAGGTCGTAGCTCGTCTCGTCCGACGCCGAGATCTTCGTCGCCGTCAGGCCCCGCTTGTCCAACTCGCTGCGCATGTACGGCAGTACGGCCGACTGGACGGTCGCGTCCATGTGGCAGCCCTCCTGCGTGCCGGTCGCCGTCCACCAGGACGACGACGGCTCGTTGAAGGGGTCGACGGTCGCGAAGTTCACGCCCCAGTTCGACTTCGCGTACAGCGCGACCGCCGCCAGGTGGGAGGCGTGCTGACGGTAGTTCCAGGTCTGGAGGTTGTTGCCGCCGCCCGAGGCGCCGGACGGGTTGTGGTTCGCGCACATCCACCACATGGGGGAGTTGGCGAAGAGCTCGGTCGTCGCGCCGCGCGACACCGCCTTCTGGAGCATCGCGCGCTGGGCCGCGTCCGCCGTCCAGTCCCAGGCCGAGGAGGTGGGGTCCTCGTTGTTCCAGTCCTGCCAGTAGCCCTCGATCTGCTTGAACGCGGGGATGTTGGCAGAGGCCACCATGCTCGAGCCGCCGACCGTGTTCCAGCTGCACGCGCCCAGGTTGTAGCGGGCGATGTTGAGGCCGAGACCGGGGAGGGTCTTGCCGTTGTAGGAGACCGACTTGGTCGTGAAGAAGATGTCGGCGAAGTCGTCCCGGGCGCCGAACACGTTCGCCCACCAGGCGAGGGAGGTGCCCCAGCCTTCCCAGGTCCCGTACGTCGTCGACGGGTTGACGGAAATCGTCGCGTCGGCGTGGGCGGTGCCCGTCGCGAGGGCGCTTCCGAAGAGCGCGCCGCCCGTGGCCGCCAGCAGTGTCCTGCGTCGGATCATGACTTCTCCGCTTCGATGACAGCGATCGACCGCCGGTCGTCCCAACCGGCGTCGTCGGGTGCGTCGGTGCACGGGTGTGCGTGCGGCAGTGCACCGGTGCGTGCGTCAGTGCGTCAGTACGTCTGTGCTCATTGCGTCCGTGCGTCCGTGCGTCCGTGCGTCCGTCCGTACGGCGAGTACGTCGGTGTTCAGTGCGTCACGAAGCATCGGGTGCGGCCCGTGGTGTTGTCGAGAGTTCTGACAGCCCTTTCTCAAACCTGTGGAGAAAGGGTGGGGGAGGGTTCGAGGGGGCGAACGGTCTGGAGACCTCGTCCCCCTCCGCCTATCGTGCCCGCGTGCGGATTCCCCTCGTACAGCACAGCACCCGGCGGCGGCGTGCCCGGTACCGGCGGGTGCTGTTCAGCGGCGCCGAACTCCTCGTCACCGCAGGGGTGTTGGTGTTGCTCCTCGTCGTGCATCAGCTGTGGTGGACCAACCGGGAGGCCAAGGGCGGCGCCGAGCGGAGGGTGGAGGCGCTGGAGCGGGAGTGGGGGGCCGACACGGGTGGCGGTGACGCCACCGGCACCGGTGGCGGCGAGCCCGGGGGCGGCTCCGCCGGCGGGTCCGAGGGCGCGCCCTCGGCGTCCGAAGGCGGCGCCGGGCAGGGCGGAACGACGTCGTCGTCCACCACCCCGCGCTCCTCCCAGGCCTACGCCGTGCTCCGCATCCCCCGGCTCGATCTCCGCGTCCCCGTCGCCGAGGGCACCAGCAAGCAGAAGGTGCTCAACAAGGGGTACGTCGGCCACTACGCCGGCACCCAACAGCCGGGCCAGGAGGGGAACTTCGCGGTCGCCGGGCACCGCAACACCCACGGCGAGCCCTTCCGGTATCTCAACCGCCTCAGGAAGGGCGACAAGGTGGAGGTGGAGACCCGGAACGCGACCTACACCTACCTCGTCGACAAGATCCTGCCGCAGACCTCACCCCGCGACGCGGGCGTCATCCGGCCCGTGCCCCGTTCCCTCACCGAGCCGGCCCACGGCTACGACGCCTCCGGCCGCTATCTCACCCTCACCACCTGCACGCCCGAGTACACCTCCCGGTACCGCCTGGTCGTGTGGGGCATGCTCGTCGCGACCCTGCCCCGGGGGTAGCGCGCCGCCGCGCCACCGCCCGGTCCCGCAGCTGACGAAGGTGACGCCGAACGTGTCCGCGTGGCGCTTGACGCGTCGCGAACTCCGCCTAGGACCCCTCCGCCAGAGCCTCTCGGACGGCGGTCAGGACGGCCTCGGTGTCGGCGCCGATGGCGCGCGCGGAGGCGGTGAAGTCGCGGGCCAGGGTGGCGAGTTGGTCCGGGTCGGGGCGGGCCGGTTCGGCCGGGGGCGCCGCCACCCGGGTGCCCGCGCCCCGACGGGTGCGGATCAGCTCGGCGGCCTCCAGCTCGCGGTAGGCGCGGGCCACCGTGCCCGGGGCCAGACCCAGGTCGGAGGCCAGCTGGCGCACGGTCGGCAGGCGCTCGCCCTCCGTCAGCCGGCCGGTGACGATCAGGGCGGCGAGCTGGGCGCGGATCTGCTCGAACGGCGGCACCTGGCTCGTGGTGTCGACGCGGACCGCGGGTTCACTCATCGCCGACGGCCCGGGGGATCACGATGGTGAACAGGCACCATCCCAGCGTGAACAGGCTCAGCAGGCCCAGGGGGTAGATCACCAGGGCGGTGACGTTGCCCAGCATGCCGGCGCAGGTCGTGCGGGACAGCACCCTGCCGATCATGCCGAGGACGAGCAGCAGCTGGCTGGAGACCAGCAGTCCCCAGGCCGCGGTGATCGCCCACGAGCGGTCGTGGCGCCGCTGGTTCTCGCCCGGGCGGTGGGCGATGCGGCGCAGGGCCCACACGCAGGCGGCGGTGCCGAGGGCGAGGGAGGCGAGGATCGGGGTGGCGTAGAAGATGCCGGGCCAGGGGCCGAGGGGTCTGGTCACGCTCCTGCACGTGACGGTGACGGCCCGGCCCGCCCGGCCCATGGAGTCGGGAGAGGCCGCGGCGGCCCCGATCGCCAGGAGGACGACGAGACACGCCGTCTGGAAGAGCAGCAGCGGGGCCATCCGGGGCGGCACATGGTCGCGGACCCGACGCGGGGCGAGGCTGGCGGTGCGGACCGCTTCGAGAGGGGCGGGGGTGAGGGAGTCGCCGAGCAGTACGCCGCCGACCGCGCACAGTCCGAACGCGGTGACCGCGCTGAGGAAGGTCATGGCGGCATCGTCGCTGTCCCGCACCGCCAGTTGCTGTGCGACGACGGCGCCCAGGGTCAGCCCGGCCCAACGGGCGCAGAGGTCGGCGCGGGCGAGCAGACGCTCAGGTGGAACGGTGTCCAGCATGTCGGGTCCCCCGGTGCGTACTTGTATCAAGCGGTGAGTACAAGATGCCGGGAGCCGCATCTTGTGTCAATCGGTTGATACAAGTACCCGCCGGGTGTCCGGTCGGTTGCGTCGGTTGCGTCGGTTGCGTCGGTTCCGTCGGTTGCGTCCGTGTCGGCAGGTCCCTCGGGCTGCGTCGGTTGTGTCGGTGCTGGCGTGTCCGTCGGTTCCCTCGGGTCCGTCGGGTCCGTCGATTCCCGCGGTTCCGTCGGAACCGTCAGTTCCGCTCCCGGGAGCTCGACGTGGCCTAGCCCCTCGCCGCGGTCGCCGCGCGCGTCACGCCCAGTGCGACCAGCACGCCCGCGGCCCCGAGGGCCGCCAGTCCCGCCGACACCGCCATCGCCACATCCGTCCCCTGGGCGAGCCCGCCGCCCGTCCCGGTGGCGATGGCGATCGTCAGGGCCACGCCGGCGCACGAGCCGACGTAGCGCAGTGTCTGTTGTGCGCCCGACCCCATCGCCGCTCGCGCCGCCGGCACCGACTCCACCGCCAGCAGGGGCAGCGCCGCGTTCAGGAGGCCGCTGCCGACGCCCGCGAGGACGAGACCCGGCAGCATCCGGCGCCAGGAGCCCGCGTCCACCGCGCCGAGCAGGGCCAGGACGCCCACCGCGTGCAGGGCGAAGCCGAGGGCGAGTTGGACCCGGGTCGGGACGCGGCCGGCCAGTCGGCGGGCCTGGAGGGCGACCGCGAAGGACAGGCCGGACCAGAGCAGGAACAGCCAGGCGGTGGCCATCGGGGACATGCCCAGCGACTTCTGGAGCACCGTCGGCAGGAAGCTGAACAGGCCGATCACCGCGAGGCCGGTCACCAGCCCGCCGGTGGAGGAGGCGAGGAACGCCGGGTTGCGGAGCAGGGAGAGGTCGATCATCGGGGTGGCCACCCTGCGCTCGATGACCACGAAGAGCCCCAGCAGGATCAGCGACGCCAGGAGCAGCAGCCCCACCGGCGCCCGCAGCCAGCCGTCCCGGCCCAGCGTCAGGGCCGCGATCAGGGCGACGGTCGCCGCGCCGAAGGCCGCCGCGCCGGGCAGGTCCGGGCGTCCGCCGCGCGGTGAGCGGGACTCCGTCAGGACGCGGGGCGCGATGGCGGCGACCAGCAGGGTCGCGGCGCCGAGCAGGACGTAGACCAGGCGCCAGCCGGGCAGTGCGCCGCTGAGCACCGGGCTCGCGGCGATGCCCGCGCTGACGAACGCGCCCCACACCCCGGTGGCGTGCAGCCGGCCGCGCGGGGTGGGGAAGGCGTGCACCAGCAGGCCCAGACTGCTCGCCAGCAGCGCCGCGCTGGACGCGCCCTGCGCGACCCGGGCCATGGTGAACTGCCAGGTCGTCGTCGCCAGTGCGCCGAGCAGGGTGGTGAGGGCGAGGGCCAGGGTGCCCGACACGAAGAGCCGGCGGCGGCCGTGGTCGTCGGCCAGGCTGCCGGCGACCAGCAGCACCGCGGCCAGGCCGAGCGGGGTGCCGTTGAGCAGCCAGGCCTGGGCGGAGGGCGCGGTGTGCAGAGCGGCGGCGGTGTCCACGAGCGTGACCGCGGGCGCGGTGTACGTCATCAGGGCGAGGGCGGTGGCCGCACTCGTCACGGCGAGGGTGGCGCGGGCGCGGACGGGTGTCACCGGCTCGGCGTCGAGGGCGGGGACCGTATCCGCACGCAGCTCGGTTCGGTCAATGAACCTACTCATGGGTCCGTACGCTAGCACCCTTGGTTCGGTCATTGAACCAACCCCGGGCAAATGGCTACAGTGGGCGTCATGGCACTCGGCAAGGACTACGCGACACAGGAGTGCTCGATGGCTCGGGCGCTGGAGGTGGTCGGCGAGCGCTGGACGCTCCTGATCGTCCGCGACGCGCTCTACGGCGTCCGGCGCTACAACGACTTCCTCGTCCACCTCGGCATCCCGCGCGCCGTCCTGGCCGCCCGTCTCCAGGCGCTGACCGCCGAGGGCATCCTCGAGAAGCGCCGCTACCAGGAGTCCCCGCCGCGTGACGAGTACGTCGTCACCGACCGTGCCATCGCCCTGTGGCCGACCCTGCGCTCGCTCGGCCTCTGGGGCCGCGAGCACTTCGGCGAGGCCCGGCTGCGGACCTTCCGGCACGCGGACTGCGGCACCGAACTCGGTCCGTACGGCGAATGTCCCGCCTGCGGAACTGTCGTACCGGTCCCGGACGTCCTCATGGAGCCGGGGCCGGGGCTCGACCCCGATCCGGCGGATCCGGTCAGCCGGGCGCTGCTGAAGCCGAGGAGGCTGCTGGAGCCGATCGATGTCGGTCAGGTATAACCGACTTCAGACAAACAGAGACCAGAGCCGGAGACAGTCACAACCGGCGAGTGCCGGGGCCGAAGAGAAAGGGGGGCGAGGGTGATTCGTAGTCGGTTCGTTCCGCGTCCCGCCCTCGTGCTCTTCCTCCTCTTCCTCGACGTCGTGCTCCTCGACGTCGCCAGTCTCTCCGCCGCCGTCGCGCTCGCCGCCACCGCCGCGGCCGGCTCAGCGCTGGCCGTCTGCACCCTGGTCGCGGCGCGCAGCGCCCCCGCCGTCCCGCCCACCCGGGTGCGTACGGCCATCAGGGACCGGGCCCGCCGTACGGCCTTCCTGCCGCAACGCGACCCCGACGCCTCCGGCCGCCCGCGCCCCAGGGCGCCCGGCCACGCCCTCCCGACGACCGTCGCGTAGGGCCGCTCTCCACCGTCACGTGGGTGACCCGCGCGGGTCGTCATGCCGTCATCCCGTTTTCTCGGCACGACGAGACCCCCGGAGGGCTCCCCACCCATGTCCGTTTTCGCCAGTCTGGTCGAGCGGCTCGCCGACCTGCTCCACCCCCTGTTCGGCGCGACCGCCGCGGCCGCCGCGATCGTCCTGTTCACCGCCCTCGTACGACTCCTCGTGCACCCCTTGTCCCGCGCGGCCGCCCGCGGCCAGAAGGCCCGTACGGCGTTGCAGCCGAGGATCGCCGAACTGCGCGAGAAGCACGCCAAGAACCCCGAGAAGCTCCAGCGTGCGGTGCTGGAGCTGCACGCCGAGGAGAAGGTGTCGCCGCTGTCCGGACTGCTGCCCAGCCTCTGCCAGATCCCGGCCTTCTTCCTGCTCTACCACCTCTTCTCCAGCTCCTCGATCGGCGGCGAGGGCAACGGCCTGCTCGGACATCAGCTGTTCGCCGCGCCCCTCGGCGACCACTGGGCGGACGCGCTGCACGGGGGCGGGGTGTTCGGTGCGGCCGGACTGGTCTACCTCGGGCTGTTCGCCGTCGTCGCGGCCGTCGCCTCCTTCAACTTCGTCCGGGCGAAGCGGGTGCCGCTGCCCCGGATCGGCGGCGGTGAGGAGGTGCCCGGGGTCGGCGCGATCACCAAGGTCATGCCGTTCCTGTCCTTCTTCACGCTGGTCACCGTGGCCGTCGTACCGCTGGCCGCCGCGCTGTACGTGATCACGAGCACGACCTGGAGCGCGCTCGAACGGGCGGTCCTGTACCGGTGACGGTCCAGTCCGTGAACGGGGGCTTGCGGACCGAATGGCGAGCTTGGAGGATCGACCAGTCCTCCGATGGCTGCACCCATCGGACGGGTGCCCCGCGATCGAGGGAGATAGTGACCATGAAGCTGCTGCGAGTCGGCACGACGGGAACGGAGCGGCCCGCGCTGCTCGACCCCGAGGGGACCCTGCGGGACCTCTCCGGGATCGTCCCGGACATCGACGGAGCGCTGCTCGCCGACGACGAGGCGCTCGGCCGGGTCCGGGAGGCCGCCGAGTCCGGGGAACTGCCGGTGCTGGACGCGACCGGGCTGCGGATCGGGCCGCCGCTGGCCCGGATCGGCAAGATCGTGTGCATCGGGCTGAACTACCACGACCACGCCCGGGAGATCGGGGCCCAGCCGCCCGCCGAGCCCGTCGTCTTCTTCAAGGCGGCGGACACGGTCGTGGGGCCCCACGACACCGTCCTCGTGCCGCGCCGGTCCACCAAGACCGACTGGGAGGTGGAACTGGCGGTCGTCATCGGGCGCACGGCCCGCTACCTGGAGTCGGCGGAGGAAGGGCTCGCGCATGTCGCGGGTTACGCCGTCGCGCACGACGTGTCGGAGCGGGAGTTCCAGATCGAGCGGGGCGGGACCTGGGACAAGGGGAAGAACTGCGAGACGTTCAATCCGCTGGGCCCGTGGCTGGTGACGGCCGACGAGGTCGCCGACCCGCAGGACCTCTCCCTGAGGCTCTGGGTCAACGGGGAGCTGAAGCAGGACGGGACCACGGGTGAGCAGATCTTCCCGGTGGGGGAGGTCGTCCGGTACGTCAGCCAGTTCATGACCCTGTACCCGGGAGACGTCATCAACACCGGGACGCCCGCCGGCGTCGCCATGGGCCGGCCGGAGCCCAAGCCGTACCTGCGGGCCGGGGACGTGGTGGAGCTGGAGATCGCCGGGCTCGGACGCCAGCGCCAGGAGTTCAAGGACGCGTGAGCGCTCCGCTGGGGGCGGGGGACCGGGGTCGGTTGTCGGCTGCGGGCCGGCTGTGGCTGATCGCGCAGTTCCCCGCGCCCCTTCGGGCGCAGTTCCCCGCGCCCCTTCGGGCGCGTTTCGCCCGTGCCCCCTTCGGGTGGGTGTCAGCGCAGGTACTTCTCCAGGAACTGTTCCAGTACCTCCACCACGAAGCGGTGGTCCTCCAGTTGGGGGAGGCCCGAGACCGTCACCGCGCCGATGATGCCCACGCCTTCCACGTTGACGGGGAAGGAGCCGCCGTGCGCCGCGTACTCGTCGGGGTCCAGACGGGAGGACTCCTCGAACGTCGTGCCCTTGGCGCGGAAGCGGGAGCCCACCAGGTAGGAGGAGGCGCCGAAGCGTTCCACCACCCGGCGCTTGCGGGCGATCCAGGCGTCGTTGTCGGGCGTCGAGCCGGGCAGGGCGGCGTGGAAGAGCTGCTGGCCGGCCCGGTGGATGTCGACGGCGACCGGCGCCTGGCGCTCGCGGGCCAGTTCCACCAGCAGTGAGCCGAGCTCCCACGCGTCGTCGTTCGTGAACTGGCGGAAGATCAGCCGTCGTTCCTGCGCCTGGAGCTCCTCCAGGGTCGGGGTGATCTCCGGGGTGAACTTCGGGGTCATCTGGTGGGTTCCCATCAGAGCGTCACCGCCACCTTGTCTCGTGCCGAACGGCGGGCCGCCTCCAGTACGTCCAGGGCGGCGGCCGCCTCGGCGGCGGTCACCGGATTGGGGCCGCCGTCGATCAGTGCCCTGGCCACCGCAGCGTAGTAGGCCGGGTAGTCGCCGGGGAGGGTCTGTTCGGGTCGTCCGCCGCCGGTCAGCGGTGATTCCCCGGAACCGACGCGGCCCCACAGCTTCGCCGGCTCGGTGCCCCAGCCGGGAGTGCCGTCGGGCCGCTCGCCCTCGCGCAGGGCCGCCTCCTGCGGGTCCAGGCCGTACTTCACATAGCCCGCCTTCGAGCCCAGCACCCGGAAGCGCGGGCCGAGCTGGGACGTCGTCGCGGAGGCGTAGAGGTGGGAACGGACGCCGTTCGCGTGCGTCAGCGCGACGAAGGTGTCGTCGTCGGTCTCGGCGCCGGGCCGGCGGATGTCCGCCTCGGCGTAGACGGAGGCCACCGGGCCGAACAGCACCAGCGCCTGGTCGACGAGGTGACTGCCGAGGTCGTAGAGGAGACCTCCGATCTCTGCGGGGTCGCCGGACTCGCGCCAGCCGCCCTTCGGGAGCGGCCGCCACCGCTCGAACCGGGACTCGAAGCGCCACACGTCGCCCAGTTCGCCTTCGTCGAGCAGCTTGCGGAGGGTCAGGAAGTCGTTGTCCCAGCGGCGGTTCTGGAAGACGGACAGCAGCAGGCCGCGCTCCTCGGCGAGAGCGGCCAGCTCCCGCGCCTCGGCCGCGGTGCCGGCGACCGGCTTGTCGACGACGACCGGCAGGCCGGCCTTCAGCGCGGCGGTCGCGAGCGGGACGTGCGTCTTGTTCGGGGATGCGATGACGACCAGGTCCAGCTCGTCGGCCCCGGCGAGGAGGTCGTCGGGGGTGGCGGCGACGCGTACGTCCGGGAACTCGGCGCGCGCCTGCTGCTGTCGCTCGGGGTTCGAGGTGACCACCGTGTCGAGGACGAGGCCCTCGGTCGCGGCGATCAGCGGGGCGTGGAACACGGAGCCCGCGAGGCCGTAGCCGATCAGGCCCACGCGCAGCGGGGCGACGGCCGGGCGAGTGCCCGATCCGGTGCCGATGTCGAGGGCTGTTTCGGAGCCGGTGTCGTCAGTCGTGCGTCCAGTCATGCCGACTACTTTGGCAACGCTGTTGCTAAAGTGCAAGCGCGAGGCACAATGGCAAGGTGAACAGGACGAACGACGGAGGCGACACGGACCGCACGCCGGAGTCCGCGCCGGAGCCCTGGACAGAGCCCGAGCCGGAGCCCGGAACAGGCCCCGAAGCGGGTTCCACCTGGGGGCTCCCGCCGGACCATGAGCCGGGTCCGGAAGCCGGCCGCGCGCCGGAGCGGGCGGCGGATGCCGTGACGCGCCGGGCCGCGGGCGTGAACCTGCTGGCCCTGCGCAGCCACAACACAGCGCTGGTGCTCGACCTGCTGCGCACCGCCGGGCCCGAGGGCGTCAGCCGACTGGAGCTCGCCGAGCGCGCCGGGCTCACCCCGCAGGCGGTCAGCAAGATCACCGCGCGGCTGCGGGAGGAGGGGCTGGCGACGGAGGCCGGCCGTCGCGCCTCCACCGGCGGCAAGCCGCGTACGGTCCTGCGGCTGGTCCCCGGGGCCGGTCACGCGGTCGGCGTCCACCTCGACCGGGACGAGCTGAGGGTGGTGCTGGCCGACCTCGACGGACGTGTGGTGGGCGAGCGGTGTGCCGCGCTGTCCCTGGGCGCGGGGGCGGAAGCGGTCCTGGACGCGCTGCTCGGCGGGGTGACGGAGGTCCTGTCGGAGGCCCTCGGAGGCGGCGCCCTCCTGGCTCCGCTCGGTGTCGGGGTGGCGCTCCCGGGTCCGCTCGACCATGTGCGCGGGGTCCTGCACCGGGTCACCGGCTTTCCCGAGTGGGACGGTTTTCCGCTGCGGGAGGTGCTGGCGGCGCGGCTCGGGGTGCCGGTCGTCGTCGACAAGGACACCAACGCCGCCGCGCTCGGCCTCGCCGTCGGCGGCGAACGCGGCTCCTTCGCCTGTCTGTACCTCGGGACGGGCCTCGGCGCCGGCCTGGTGATCGGCGACGCCGTGCACCGGGGGGCCCGCACCGGCGCGGGGGAGTTCGGCCACCAGGTCATCCAGCTGGACGGCCCGCTCTGCTCCTGCGGCAATCGGGGCTGTGTCGAGGCGCTGTGCCTGGCGGCCATGGACCGGGGGGACGTGGGCGAGGCGGCGCGGGTGCTCGGCGAGGGCGCCGCGAACCTGGCCCGCCTGCTGGACATCGACGCCGTGCTGCTGGGCGGCCGTACGATCGCGGCCGCGCCGGAGCCGTTCGTCCGGGGCGTCGCCGCCGTCCTCGAGGCCCACGCGCTCCGCGAGGGCTCACGGGAGGGCGCCGTGCCGGTACGCCTCGCCCCCGGCGGAGCCCGAGCGGTCGCGGAGGGCGCGGCCCAACTGCTGCTGGCCCCGGTGTTCGGCCGAGGAGACGGCTGAGCCGAACGAGGGGATTCGTAACGTCGTACGGTGTGCCGTTCCTGCTTGCCGGGTCCCTTCGTGCAGGCTCACGTGTTCATGCGACTGTGCCCGCCTGTCTCCCTCTGCCTCGCCGTGGCCGCCGCCCTCCTCCCCGCGCCCGCCCACGCGGAAGCCGGCCCGAGTTGTGCCGCTCCCGACGGCTCCGGATTCCCCCTCACCACCCGTTTGCACGGGGGCCCGGCTTCCTACCGGGCCGGGGGCGGATACGGCATCTGGTATCTCGACCTCACCAACACCACCCGCCTCGCCTGCGACGGGATCCACCCGGTCGTCGTCCTGGTCGACGCCGGACGCGTCCTGAAGCCGTCCCAGGCGCGCCTGGAGTTCTACGCCGACGGACAACCGCACCCGGTCCGCTTCGAACCCACCGACGACGACGAACTGGTCGGCGCCTTCACCGACGGGCCCACCGCCACGGAGGACGAGGCACAGACCGACGGGCGGACCGACGGCACCGATCGCTTCCCCGGTTTCACCGTGGGCCCCGGCCGGACCCTCACCGTCAAGCTGCGCCTCGCCCTCACCTCGGACACCGCACCCAACGACGTCACCGCCAACGCGGCGGTCGTCCAGCGGCACGGCGACGACGGCGACTGGATCGGACAGTCGAACGACTACCGCTTCGCCGTCGAGGCCGAGCCCCGCCCCGGCACCGCTCCCCCTCCCGACCCGGACGTCGACCCGGACACCGCCACCGCCCCCGGCCTCGACCCGTCCGCCCCCACCCCCGATCGCACCCACACCGCCACCGCCACCACCTCCGCCACTCCCGTCTCTCCCGCCCCGGACGCCTCCGCCGCGGACACCGGCCGGCTCTCCCTCGCCGACGAGGCCGAGGAACTGGCCCGCACCGGCCTCACCTCACCCGCCGTTCTCGTCGGGGCCACCGTCTGTCTCCTCGCCGCCGGGACGGTCCTGCTGCTGGCCCGCCGACAGGCCCGGCGACGCCGTTGAACCGGGGCCGCGTCCCAGCCGGTGGACGCCTCACCACCGGCCATTCCCTGAAGATCGGGCCTGTGCTTAGGCTGGGGCGCACGCAGCAACCGCGTGCAGGCGCAACACCGCGTGCAGGCGCGGCAACCGCGTACTGGCGTTCGCGTACGGCAGGGAGATCCCGCACATGGCAGACCGCAAGCCCATCGAGTCGTGGCTCACCGACATGGACGGTGTACTCATCCACGAGGGCGTACCGATCCCCGGCGCCGACGCCTTCCTGAAGAAGCTGCGCGACTCGGGCAAGCCGTTCCTGGTCCTGACCAACAACTCGATCTACACCCCGCGCGACCTGCACGCCCGACTGCGGCGCATGGGCCTCGACGTGCCGATCGAGAACATCTGGACCTCCGCGCTGGCCACCGCCCAGTTCCTGGACGACCAGCGGCCCGAGGGCACGGCGTACGTCATCGGCGAGGCCGGTCTGACCACCGCGCTGCACGACATCGGGTACATCCTCACCGACCACGAACCCGACTACGTCGTCCTCGGCGAGACCCGCACCTACTCGTTCGAGGCGATGACGAAGGCCGTCCGGCTCATCAACGACGGCGCCCGATTCATCTGCACCAACCCGGACGAGACCGGCCCCTCCGCCGAGGGCGCGCTCCCGGCCACCGGAGCCGTCGCCGCGCTGATCACCAAGGCGACCGGCAAGAACCCGTACTTCGCGGGCAAGCCCAACCCGCTGATGATGCGCACCGGACTGAACGCCATCGGCGCCCATTCCGAGAACAGCGCGATGATCGGCGACCGCATGGACACCGACGTCCTCGCGGGCATGGAGGCCGGCATGCAGACGTTCCTGGTGCTCACCGGTCTGACCCGCCCCGAGCAGGTCGAGAACTTCCCGTACCGCCCGTCGAAGATCGTGGACTCGATCGCGGATCTCGTTGACCGGATCTGAAACCCGTAACACGGCGTGAGCCACTCGTACGGAGCATTGATGCCCCGCCTGGGGATGCGCGTCGGGTCCGGGCGGGGGAGTCTCCATCTAGCTGGAGGTTCACGATGGGTTCACTGAAAATCACTGTCTGTGCAGGAGTCGCGGTCGCCGCCGCGGTGCTCATCCCGACGGCGTACGCCTCGGGTGAAGGCAGCGGGGACAAGGGCGGCAGCGTCTCGATCACACCGTCCACGCCCGCACCCGGCGCCGACGTCACACTGAAGGTCAGCGGCTGCGGCGGCAGAACGGCCACCGCGGCCTCGGCCGCCTTCGTCGCGGACGCGCAGCTCGCCGGCGCGGGCGGCGCGCTCGTGGGCGACACCCGGGTCCGCTCCTCGATCGGGGCGGGCACCTACGACGTACAGATCACCTGCGTCGACTTCAAGGTGAAGGGCCGCCTCAAGGTCGTCGCCTCGTCGTCCGCCGAGTCGTCGGAGCCGTCGGACTTCGAGTCGTCGGAGTCGTACGGGCCGTCCACGCACGCGTCTCCCGTCGCCCCGGTGCACGCCGGTGGCGGCGGTACCGCCCCGCTGGCCGCCGCCGACGAGGCGCAGGTGGTCGGCCATGGTCCCGGCACCGTGCAGGCGGTCGTCGGGCTGGTGCTCGCGGGCGTCGCCGTGGCCGCCGTCGTGTTCCGCGGGGTGCACCGGAGACGCAGGGCGGATTGAGCATGTCCGACCGCGAACGCTCTTCCGGCCGCTTCCTCACCGGTCTGGCCTGGGCGGTGCTGCTGCTCGGACTGTGGCTGTGGGGGCGCGAGGTGACCGACGTACGGCACGGCATATCCGCCCCGGCCACCGGTGACATAGCCGCGGTGGGCCGCCCGCCGGACGCCGAACTCCCGCCCGCGGCCAAGCCGTTGGGGCAGGCGCTGCCGCAACGCATCGACATCCCCGACCTGGGAGTGCAGGCCCCGGTCGTCGCCCGCGGGCTGGACACCGACGGGGGTGTCGATCCACCGCCCTTCGACCAGGCGGGCGTCGTCGGCTGGTACGCCGACGGCGCGAAACCCGGCGCCCGGGGCACGGCCCTGCTGGTCGGGCACGTCGACACCGCGACCAGGCCCGCCGTCTTCTACAAGCTCAGCACGCTCAAGGCCGGCGAGACGATACGGGTGGTCCGCGACGACGGGAAGGTCGCCGAGTTCACCGTCGACGACGTCGAGGTGGTCCAGCGCGACCGCTTCGACGCCCGTCAGGCCTACGGCCCCCGGCAGCCGGACCGCGCCGAACTGCGCCTGATCACCTGTGGCGGCACCTTCGACCGGGTGAGCCGCAGCTACACGGCGAACGTGATCGTGTCGGCGTATCTGACGGGCACGGGCGTCTGATCCGACGTCACCTGGCCCGGTCGACGGCCCGCTCCCCCGAAACCGCCGACCGGGCCGGTCCTCGACCGCGCACGCCCGGGCTGCGGGAGTAGCCCGGCGACCGGCGCGGGAGGCTGTGAGGTTCACCTACCCCGTGGACGGCGGTGACGACCGTCTTCCGGCACTCTCGTGAGCAGCACGGGTCTTATGTCGGGATTGGGCAGGGGAAGTCAGGGGAAGGCAGGGGGCGGACGGTTCACGTCCGGGCATCCGGCCACCGCCCCCTCGGACGGGCGCGCGCACGACGAAGGCCCCTCGCTTTCGCGAAGGGCCTTCGGTGTCTGTGCGCCGCCAGGGACTCGAACCCCGGACCCGCTGATTAAGAGTCAGCTGCTCTAACCAACTGAGCTAGCGGCGCCTGCTGACGGGATAACTCTACAGGACCCCCGGGGGTGCCCCGGACCACCCGGCCGCCGGGCCGCCGCACCGCTGGGCCGGGCGGGTGTCGCGTACATCATTCGGACCGTCAGCATGCGCGTCGGGAAGACAGTTGAGAAACTGGCGAACGTGCACAGTCGCGGACATTTCCAGCTGGAGTGTGAGGGGAATCGTATGGGCTCTCCGGTATTCGAGGAATTCGATCCCGAGAGCGACTGCGAGTGCCCCGGATGCGTATCTCGGCGGCGGGTGGGGACGAATTCCCCGCCCGCCCGGTTCGGCGGTCACCCGGCCGCCCATCGCGTGGTGATCGTCGCCACGGCGGCGGCCGCGGCGCTCGGCGCCGCCCACGCGGCGCCCGCCCTCGCGGCCCCGCAGACCTCCGACCGGCCCGGCGTACCCGCAGGTGACGAGCCCGAGACCCCGCAGGGCGGCAAGGCGCCGCTGCACGGTCCGGCCGGGCAGCCGGCCCGACCGGGGAGCGTGGCGGGGCCGGTGAAAACGCCCCCGACGACCCGGGCGGACATCATCAGACGGGCCAAGGAATGGGTTTCGGCAGAGGTGCCGTACAGCATGAGCACCTACTGGTACGACGGTTACCGGCAGGACTGCTCGGGCTTCGTCTCCATGGCCTGGAACCTGGCCGGGAACGAGTGGACGGGCAGCCTCCACCAGTACGGGACACGGATTACCAAGGAGGAGCTCCAGCCCGGCGACATTCTGCTGTTCCATAATCCGTCCAACCCCGAGAAAGGCTCGCACGTCGTCCTTTTCGGCGGCTGGACGGACTACACGCACAGCTACTACCTCGTCTACGAGCAGACCCGCCCGAACACACGCCGACAGCCCACTCCCTACGCCTACTGGAGCCATTCCGACCGCTACGTGCCCTACCGGTACAAGGGACTCACGGCGGTCACTCCCGGCTCCGGAGAACAGATCACCACGAGCGCCGTCGTCGGGAACAAGCCCGGCGCCGGGGGTTCCGCGACGACCTCGTTCCCGGGGCGGACGGCCTTCGGGCCCGGCGCGAACAACCCGTACGTCACCCAGCTCGGCCGGCTCCTCGTCGAGCGCGGCGGCGCACGCTTCTACGCCTCGGGTCCGGGCCCGAGGTGGTCGGCGTCCGACGGCTGGGCCACCCTCGCCTTCCAGGAGGCCCAGGGCTGGCGCGGCGCCGACGCCGACGGCATCCCCGGCCCGAGCACCTGGGCCCTGCTGATCTCCGGCCAGGGCAGGAACATCACCCCCGCGCAGCCTCCGACGAACGGCACCGGCCCGGGCTCCGGCTCCGGCGGCGGATTCGGCGGGTATCCCGCGACCGGGGCGGCCGGCGCGCCCGCCGCACCCTCGGCGCCGCGCGTCCCCGCGTACCCGGGCCGGGGCATGTTCCGGCCCGGCGCGCAGAACGCGTACGTCACCCAGCTGGGGAGGCAGCTGGTGAGGAAGGGGTTCGGCAAGTACTACACGACGGGTCCCGGAGCGCGCTGGGGCGAGGCGGACCGGCGAGGGGTCGAGGCCTTCCAGCGCGCCCAGGGCTGGCGCGGCGGCGCCGCGGACGGCTACCCGGGCCCGGAGACCTGGCGGCGGCTCTTCTCGTAGCTCGCTTTCTCGATCCCATCTCACTGTCATGGCGTATCTGGCGCGGAGGCTGGAGGCACGCAATGAACACGACCACTTCACAGACACCCGAGTCCGAGGGACCGTCCAGGCCCACCCGGCTCATCCAGAACGAGGCGACCACCGAGATCCCCGTCCATCTGCTGTTCCGCGACGAGCCCGAGCCGCGGCCCGTGCCGCTCGGGCCCGCCGTGGTGGGCAGCCGGACGGGCACCGGCGAGCAGCCGCGACTGCGCCGGCCGACCCCGGCCAAGCCCCGCCCGGTGGCGGAGGTCGACCCGGACCTGGTGGAGCGGCCGGCCCGGGTGCTGCCCGGCGCGGCGGGCGTGTTCGCCGGGATGTGCGGGGCGACCGGCTGTGTGGCCGCCTCGTGGTGGGCCGGGGTGCTGCCGCCGCACGCGGTGCAGGCGCTGCGGCTGCCGGACTTCGCGGGCGCCGGGCTCGGTCCGGCGCAGTGGGCGGCGTACGCGGGGGCGGGCGCGCTGGGGCTGTTCGGCTTCGGCGGTCTGGCGCGCGGGCGGACCGGCCGGGCCTGGGTGCTCGGGCTGTTCGGCCGCTACCGGGGGACCGTGCGGCGCACCGGTCTGCTGTGGGTCAACCCGCTGCTGCTGCGCCGCCGGGTGGACGTACGGCTGCGGCACTGGCGCAGCGAGCCGATGCCCGCCGCCGACGGCAGCGGGGTCGCGCTGCGGGTGGTGACGCTCGTGGTGTGGCGGGTGCGGGACACCGCGCGGGCCACGCTCGGCGTGGAGGACCACGAGACCTATCTGCGCGAGTGCGTCGAGGCGGCCCTGGCCCGGATCCCGGTGGAGACGCCGGGTGCGGGACGGGGGTCGGTGGAGGCGGCGGGGGAGGCGCTGACCAGGCGGGTCGCGCAGGACGCGGGCGCGATCGGCCTGGAGGTGTTCTCGGTGCGGCCGCTGCGGATCGAGTACGCCCCCGAGGTGGCCGCCGCGATGCACCGCCGCCGG
This sequence comes from Streptomyces sp. NPDC102259, assembly GCF_044766465.1. Taxonomy (NCBI): domain Bacteria; kingdom Bacillati; phylum Actinomycetota; class Actinomycetes; order Kitasatosporales; family Streptomycetaceae; genus Streptomyces; species Streptomyces sp. NPDC102259. The sequence goes on from NZ_JBIWMA010000001.1 coordinate 67,692, forward strand.
ATCGCCGCGCTCGACGCCCAGCAGCGGGCGAGCATGCTGACGTCGGTCGTGGACTCGGTGGAGGACACGGTGACCCGGCTGACCATGCGGGGTCTCGTGGAACTCGACGACTACGAGCGCAAGGCGCTGGTGAAGGACCTGACCGTCGCCTTCTGCTCGGGGCGGGGGGAGCAGGGGCCGTGACGCGGGCAACAGAGGGGGCCGGACGCGTCTTTGATATGGACACAGCCAAGAATCGGCAATAATCTCGAACTTGGTCTAGACCTGCACAGCTCGGCTCAGTGAACTCCCCACGTTCTCCAGGAGCGGCAGCATGCGCAAAAAGACCAAGTGGTACGCCGCCGCGCTCGGACTCACCACGGCGGGAGCCTTCGTGCTCACCGCCGGGGGTGCGAGCGGCCACGGCTACACCGACCTCCCCATCAGCCGGCAGAAGCTCTGCCAGAACGGCTCCGTCCCCAACTGCGGTGACATCCAGTGGGAGCCGCAGAGCGTCGAGGGCCCGAAGGGCTTCCCGGCGTCCGGCGCGGCCGACGGAAGGATCTGCTCCGCGAACAACACCCGCTTCGCCCAGCTCGACAGCCCGAAGACCCCCTCGGGCGGGGCGTGGCCGGCCACCAAGGTGACCGGCGGTCAGAGCTACACCTTCCGGTGGCAGTTCACCGCCATGCACGCCACGACCGACTTCAAGTACTACGTCACCAAGCAGGGCTGGAACCAGAACCACAACCTGGCCCGCTCCGACCTCAACCTCACCCCGTTCCTGACCGTGCCCTACGGCGGTCAGCGGCCCCCGTCCACCCTTTCGCACAGCGGCACGCTGCCGTCCGGGCTCAGCGGACGTCACGTGATCGTCGCGGTGTGGACGGTCGCCGACACGACCAACGCCTTCTACGCCTGCTCCGACGTCACGTTCTGAGCATCGCTTGAGCTCCCCCGGGTCCGCGCGCGGGTAGGTTCCCTGCACGCCGACACGACCAGGTCGGCGCCTGGACCTCGGGGGAGCTCATGGAAGCGTTCTTCTATCTCGTGCCGTCGGTCATGATCGCCGGCCTGCTGTTCGGCGTGTTCGGGCTGATCCGCCGCTCCCGGCGGGTCGTCCGGGCCTGGGACGGCGGTCTCACCGCGGAGGCGCGCTGTCTGCGGTCGTACACGACGACCAGCGGCGGCGGCGACACGATGGTCAGCACGACCTTGCACCACGTCTACGAGTTCACCACCCGCGAGGGCCGGGCCGTCCGCTTCGAGGAGCCGAACGGCCCGGGCACGACCATCGAGGGCGACCTCGTCACCGTCCACTACGCGGCCGGCCGCCCCGAGGAGGCCACCGCCAAGGCGCCCGCCCGCGGCAGGCTCTTCGCCGAGTCCGGCTGCCTGCTGCTCTTCCTCGGCGTGGCCATCGCCTTCTGCGTCCTCTTCATGGTCACCGCCCACTGGATGTTCGCCGAGGCGGACGACTTCATGCCGTAGCCCTCCACATCTGACGGTACGTCAACTACCGTGCGCCGCCATGGAGTCCGTCGCCGAACTCGTAGCGGCCCGGTGGGGCGACCGCCGTCCCGGGCTGTGGTGCCAGAACACCGTCCTCACCCATCACGAGGTCGCCGCCGGCGCCGCCGCACGGGCGGCGCTGCTGGCCGACCTGCTGCCGTCGGACGGTCCGCCGCATCTCGGGGTGCTGCTGGACAACACCCCGGAGTTCCCGCTCTGGCTGTCGGCCGCCGCCCTCGCCGGTGCGGCCGTCGCCGGGATCAACCCCACCCGGCGGGGCCCCGAACTGGCCCGGGACATCCTGCACACCGAGTGCCGGCTGCTGATCACCGAGCACGCCCACCTCCCCCTCCTCAGGGGCCTCGACCTGCCCGGGGTCCGCCTGCTGATCACCGGCGCCCCGGAGTACGACGAGCTGCTCGCCCCGTACGCGGACGCCCGCCCCGACCCTTCCCGGGCCACCCCCGACGACCGGTTCCTCCTCTACTTCACCTCCGGCTCGACCGGCGCCCCCAAGGCGGCGATCTGCACCCAGGGTCGGCTGGCCGCTGCCGGGCGCTCCCTGGCCGGGCAGTTCTCCGTGCGCCGGGACGACGTGCACTACGTCTGCATGCCGATGTTCCACGGCAACGCGGTGATCGCCGACTGGGCGCCCGCGCTGGCGGCCGGGGCCGGGGTGGCGCTGCGACGGCGGTTCTCGGCGTCCGGGTTCCTGGCGGACGTACGGCGTTACCGCGCGACGTACTTCACCTATGTGGGCCGGGCGATCCAGTACGTCCTGGCCACCGAGCCGCGCCCCGACGACCGGGACCACACGCTGCGGCTCGGCTTCGGCACCGAGGCGGGAGCGGTGGACGCGGCCGCCTTCGAACGACGGTTCGGGGTAAGGCTGGTGGAGGGGTACGGCTCCTCGGAGGGCGGGGCGGCCGTGCAGTGGTCGCCGGGGACTCCGGCGGGGGCGGTCGGGCGGGCGGGGCCCGGACTCGTCGTCCTCGACCAGGAGACACACGCCGAGTGCGCGCCGGCCGTCCTCGACCCGGCCGGACGGCTGCTGAACGGCGAAGAGGCGATCGGTGAGCTGGTCAACCGGGGCCCCAACCCCTTCGAGGGCTACTGGCGCAACCCGGCGGCGGAGGCCGAGCGGCGCCGGGGCGACGGGGGGTACTGGACCGGCGACCTCTTCTACCGCGACCGCGAAGGATTCCTCTACTTCGCGGGCCGCACCGACGACCGGCTCCGCGTCGACAGCGAGAACCTGGCCGCCGCGATGATCGAGAACATCCTCGCCCGGTACGAGGGCGCGTCCGCCGTGGCCGTCTACGCGGTGCCGGACCCGGTGACCGGGGACCAGGTGATGGCGGCGCTGGCCGGGTCCTTCGAGCCGCTCGGTTTCGCCGAGTTCCTGCTCGCCCAGCCCGACCTGGGGACGAAGATGGCGCCCCGGTTCGTACGGGTGCTGGAGCGGATGCCCGTCACCGCCACGAACAAGATCCACCGGGCGCGGCTGCGGCGGGAGGGGATCCGGTGCGCCGATCCCGTGTGGTGGCGGCCGCCGGGCAAGGCGACGTACCGCAGGCTGACGACGGCAGACGTCGAAAGCATGGAGAGCATGGGGAGTGGTGGGGGGAGTGGGGGGAACGTCGAAGGGCCCCTCGTGTCCACGAGAGGCCCTTCATCGGTGCGCCGCCAGGGACTCGAACCCCGGACCCGCTGATTAAGAGTCAGCTGCTCTAACCAACTGAGCTAGCGGCGCATGACTCCCGCCCTCCGCCTTCGGCGGTTGACGACAGAGAAAATACTACCTGGTCCGCGGGGGTGCTCCGCACCACTCGGGAGCGCCCGCCGGACCACCCGCAGGCCACCGGCCGGACGGGCGTCGGACGGGTGTCGGACGGGTGTCAGATCGCGAGTGACAGTAGTACCGGTGCCGCGTTCCTGTTCAGGGTCTCGGCTGCCTGGCGGAGCCGGTGGGCGTGCTCGACGGGCAGGGAGAGCGCCAGACAGCCCGCCATGGAGCCGGCCGTGATCGGGACGGCCGCGCAGACCGTGCCGATCGCGTACTCCTGGAGGTCGAGCATCGGGACCGTGGGCGGCTGTGCCTCCAGCCGGGAGAGCAGGAGCTTGTCGTTGGTGATGGTGCGCGAGGTGAGCCGGGCCATCTTGTGCCGGGAGAGGTGGTCGCGCCGGCCGTTGTGGTCGAGCTGGCCGAGCAGGCTCTTGCCGAGGGCGGTGGCGTGGGCGGAGGAGCGGAAGTCGACCCACTCGTTGACGGACGGAGTGGCGGGGCCGTCGGCGTACTGGGTGATCGTGACCTCGCCGTCGACGTACCGGCTGATGTAGACGGCGGCGCCCACGGAGTCACGGAGCCGGTCGAGGGTGTGCTGGAGCTGGTCGTGCAGGGCCTGCTCACGGTGGTGCGTGGAACCCAGGCGGGTCAGGGCGTCGCCCGTGACGTACGCCCCGTCGGCGATCTGCTCGACGTAGCCCTCGCGGCGCAGCATGCGCAGGAGTGTGGTCAGTCGCTCCGCGGTGAGGCCGGTCTGGCGGGCGAGTTCGACGTCGGTGACACCGGTGGAGTGCCGCGCCACCGTCTCCAGGACGCGCAACGCTTCCTGGGCCGAGTGGTACGGCAGGGTCGGCTCGAGCCTCATGGCAGCTCACCTCGCATTGTGGTGCAGGGTGCGAGCAGGTTCGGCCGGGGGTCCGAGGGGTGTCCCCCGGAACAACACCGCAGCGCCACGGTTCCCCCCTGGTCGCCTTCTGGCCGTGATTCCTGATCCTGGCAGTGAATCACCTCCACGATAGCGGCCAAGGGGGCCGAGGGGAGGGGTTGTTGACGAGAATGTGTGCCGCCTTCGGCCCCCTCAACTGCGGCGCTGGCACTCTGGCATATGCCAAAGTCATGTCCCGGCGACCAGAGCTGGGGTCTTGGGCGGATTCACTTCCTGAAGCCGGGCCTGAGCCGAGCCTGAGCCGGGCCTGAGGCCGGGTCCGCAGCCGGGTCCGCGGGGCCGGGAAGGCGCCTACAGCACCGCGCTCAGGAACTCCCGTGTGCGTTCCTGCTCCGGTGAGCCGAAGATCTGCTCCGGCGGCCCCGCCTCGATGACCCGGCCCGCGTCGAACATCAGGACCTGGTCGGAGATGTCACGGGCGAAGTTCATCTCGTGCGTCACACAGAGCATCGTGATGTCGGTGGAACGGGCGATGTCCCTGAGGACGTCGAGGACGCCCGCGACCAGCTCCGGGTCCAGCGCCGAGGTGACCTCGTCGAGGAGCAGGATCTGCGGCCGCATCGCCAGCGCCCGGGCGATCGCGACCCGCTGCTGCTGGCCGCCCGACAGCCGGGACGGCTTCGCGTCGCACTTGTCGGCCAGGCCCACCAGGTCCAGCAGCTCGCGCGCCCGCTCCTCCGCCTCGTCCTTGGACAGGCCGAGCACGGTCACCGGGGCCTCGGTGAGGTTTCTGAGCACGCTCATGTTCGGGAACAGGTTGAACTGCTGGAACACCATCCCGATCTTCTTGCGGACCTCGCGGACCTGCTTCTCCGGCGCCGGGAACAGCTGCTGCCCGTCGACGGTGATGATGCCCTCGTCCGGCTTGGTCAGGGTCATCAGCAGCCGCAGGATGGTGGTCTTGCCGGAGCCCGAGGGGCCGATGAGAGTGACGTGCTTGCCGGGCTGCACGGAGAAGTCCAGATGGTCGAGGACGGTGTTGTCCCCGAACCGCTTGGTGACCTGTTCCAGCCGTATCAGCTCGGTGCTCTTCGGGGTGTCGGCGGGCTGCTTGAGAGTGTCAACGGACAAGGCGTCGCTCCAGGGTGCGCATGAGGACGGAGGCGAGATAGGAGATGACGATGAAGGCCACGCCGATCACCGTGAGGGGCTCGGTGAACTGGAAGTGCTCCTGGGAGAAGAGCCGGGCCCGGCCGAGCATCTCCAGCACGGTGATCGCCATCAGCATCGGCGTGTCCTTGAGCATCGAGATGACGTAGTTGCCGAGCGCCGGCACGACCCGGCGGACCGCCTGCGGCAGGATCACCGTTCGCCAGGTCCGGGCCTTCGGCAGGTTCAGCGCGGTCGCCGCCTCCCACTGGCCGACGGGCACCGCCTCGATCCCGGCCCGGTAGACCTGCATCGTGTACGTCGAGTAGTGCAGCCCGATCGCGACGACCCCGGTGGCCATCGCCGACAGGGTCAGGCCCCACTCGGGCAGCACGTAGAAGAGGAAGAACAGCTGCACCAGCAGCGGGGTGTCCCGGACGAACTCGGTCACGATCCCGACCGGCCACTGCACCCACCGCGTGGGCGTCCGCATCAGCAGCGCCCACACCAGACCCAGCGTGAACGAGATCAGCGAGCCGAGGACCAGCGCCTGGAGGGTGACGAGCAGGCCGTCCCAGAACAACGGCATGAAGTCGTGGACCGCGTTCCAGTCCCAGTTCATCGCACACCCGCCTTCAGGTGGTTCTCGAGCCCGCGCATCACCCGGGTGAGCAGGAACGCGATCACGAAGTAGATGAGCAGTACGTAGGTGTAGATCTCCGCGCTCTCCTGCAGCGCCAGGCGGACCAGGTTGCCGCTGAAGGCCAGGTCGCCCATGCCCATGACGGACACCAGGGCGGTGCCCTTGAGCAGTTCGACGAGCAGGTTGGAGAACGGCGGGATCATCTCCGGCACCGCCTGCGGCAGCAGGATCTTGCGCATCCGCTGCCCGGGCGTGAAGCCGAGCGCTATCCCGCCCTCCCGCTGCGCCGGGTCGACGGCCTGGAGGCCGCCGCGCACGATCTCGGCGCCGTACGCGCCGTACGTCAGCCCGAGCGCGAGGGTGCCCGCCCACATCGGCACCAGCTGCCAGCCGAACGCGGGCGGCAGCACGAAGAACACCCAGAAGATCATCACGAGCGCCGAGGTCCCGCGGAACACCTCGGTGTAGAAGCCCGCGAGGAAGCGGACGATCCACAGCCGATGGGTGCGCGCGATCCCGACGAGGAAGGAGACGGCAGCGCCCAGCAGGGCGCTGAACACCAGCAGTTGAACGGTCGCCCAGATCCCCCTGAGGACGAGTTCCCAGAGTCCCGAGGTCATCCGCCGCACAGCTCCTTCGCGGTCAGGTCGGTCATCTCGGCCTCGGTGAACCCGAAGGGCCGCAGGATGCGGAACAGCTCCCCGCTCTTCTTCAGCTTCCGCAGCTCGACGTTGAAGGCGTCCCGCAGCTTCGTCTCGGTCGGCCGGAACGCGAAAGCGCCCCCGTCGACATGCGGCTTGCCGTCGACCAGCGGCGCGAACGGCTTGGTCGCCTCGGCCTTGGCGGACTTCTTGACGACCTCACGGGCGGTGAGCGCCGTACCGGCGAACACGTCGACCCGCCCCGCCTCGACGGCGTTCAGGCCGGCGACCTGGTCCGGCACGATCAGGATGTCGTCCTGCTCGTACCCCGCCTCGACGGCGTACTGGATCTCCGCGTACCCGGTCCCGGTGGCGAACTTCGCGCCCTTCTCCACCACGTCCTTGTAGGAGTGCAACCCCTTCGGGTTCCCCTTGCGGACGATGAAGGCATCCAGCATCTGATAGTCCGGGTCGGCGAATATCACCTGCTCGCAGCGGTCGGGATTGACGTACATCCCGGCGGCCACGACATCGAACTGCTGGGAACCGAGCCCCGGAATGAGCGACCCGAACTCGGTGGGCACGGGCTGCACCTCGTCGACGCCGAGCCGCTTGAATATCGCTTTCGCCAATTCGGGCGCCTCACCCGTCAACCGACCGTCCCTGTCGATGTATCCGAAGGGAATCTCACCGGCTATCCCGAGCCGTACGACACCTTGCGCGCGGAGTCTCTCCAGCAGGTCGCCGCCGGGCGCGGCCGACGCCGTCGCCACCCGTGAGCAGCCCGCGACGCCCAGCGTGCCGAGCGCCGCCACCCCCGCGAGCAGCGATCGGCGGGAGGTTCCGGTTGTGTGTATGCGATGACTGAGTTGTCTGGTCGGTGGAGCCATGGCGGCGCGGCTACCCAGGACCACTCGACGTATGCACCATGGATCCCATGGCTGCCGACCGCTATCTCGAGGTCTCCCTGGTGAAGCGCGAAATCCACTGCACGGCAAAACTGCTGGTGGACCGCGCCCCGGTCACCTGCGACGCCGTCTGGAACGCCCTGCCCCTCGCCGGCGACGTCTACCACGCGAAGTACGCCCGTAACGAGATCTACGCGCTTTTCCCACCGTTCGCACAAACGGAACCGCCCCTGGAAAACCCGACGGTCACCCCGATCCCCGGAGATCTCTGCTATTTCTCCTTCGCCGGAACGGAACTGGGCACCCAGGCCTACGGCTACGACCGTGAGGTCCGCCCGGGCACGACGGTCGTCGACCTGGCCCTCTTCTACGAACGCAACAACCTGCTCCTCAACGGCGACGTCGGCTGGGTCCCCGGCATCGTCTGGGGCCAGGTGGTGGACGGCCTGGAACCGATGGCGGAGGCGTGCAACGACCTGTGGCGCACGGGCGCGACGGGGGAGACGCTGCGGTTCCGGCGCTGCGGCCCGCCCGGGTGAGGGCTACGGCCGGTCGCGCAACGCATGCCCCGCCCGCAGCACCAGGTCGTCCCGGTGCCGGGCGGCCACGATCTGCAGCCCCACCGGCAGCCCGTCGTCGTCCGTTCCCACCGGAACCGTCGCCGCGGGCTGCTGGGTGAGGTTGAAGGGATAGGTGAAGGGGGTCCACCCCGTCCAGCGCCGGTGTCCCGACCCGGCCGGCACCTCCACGCCCGCCTCGAACGCCGTGATCGGCAGCGTCGGGGTGAGGAGCAGGTCGTAGGTCTCGTGGAAACGGCCCATGCGGCGGCCCAGTTCCATCCGGACGTCCACCGCGGCCAGATAGTCGAGGGCGGTGTACCGCGCGCCCTCGGCGCGGATCTCCCGCAGCCCCGGATCGAGCGCCGCCCGCTGCTGCGCCCGCAGCCGCCGGGTCACCTGGGCCGCCCCGGCGAACCACAGGGTGTGGAAGGCGTCCACCGGGTCGGTGAAGTCCGGGTCGGCCTCCTCGACGTACGCGCCGAGCTCCGCCAGCCGCTCCACTGCCCGCCGTACCGCCGCCGCGACCCCCGGCCGTACCGCGACCTGTCCGCCCAGCGACGGCGAGTACGCCACCCGCAGCCCGCGTACACCCCGGTCGAGCCCCGTCCGGAACGGCCCGTCCGCCGGGCCCAGCGCCGACCAGTCCCGTGCGTCCGGCACGCCGATCACGTCGAGCAGCAGCGCCGCGTCCGCCGCGTCCCGGGTCATCGGACCCACGTGCGCCAGCGTCCCGAAGGCGCTCGCCGGGTACAACGGCACGCGGCCGTACGTCGGTTTCAGCGCGAAGATCCCGCAGAACGCGGCCGGGATACGGACACTGCCCCCGCCGTCCGTCCCCAGCGACAGCGGTCCCGCCCCGAGCGCCACGGCGGCCGCGCTCCCGCCGCTGGAACCGCCCGCCGTGCGCGACGGGTCGTGCGGGTTGCGGGTCACGCCGGTCAGCGGGGAGTCCGTCACCCCCTTCCAGCCGTACTCGGGGGTGGTGGTCTTGCCGACGAGCACCGCGCCGGACTCGCGCAGCCGGGCGACGGCGGGGGCGTCCTCGTCCCAGGAGCCGGACGGATCGACGGACGTCGAGCCGCGCAGGGTCGGATGCCCCTTCAGCAGCAGGATGTCCTTGACCGTCACCGGCACCCCGTCGACCGGCCCGGCCGGCTCCCCGCGCCGCCACCGCTCCCGGGAGGCCGCCGCCTGCGCCAGCGCCTCGTCGGCGAGTAGCCGCACGAACGCGTTCACCTCCGGCTGGATCCGCTCGGCCCGGTCCAGGACCGCGCCGGTCGCCTCCACGGGGCTGAACTCGCCCTTGCGGTAACCGTCGAGGAGCTCGGTCGCCGTGAGTGTGGTGAGGTCGGTCATGCACCCTCCGAAGGCCGGGGACGTCAGTGTCCGGGCACGTATCCGCGCTGCTTGTCGACCACGTTCTTCAGCGGCCGGCCCGCCGCCCACCGCTCGAACTGCTCCACGAACTGCGCGCCGAGCTCGTCCCGCCAGCCGACCGTGTCGCCGCTCATGTGCGGCGAGATCAGCAGCCCCGGGACCCGCCACAACGGGCTGTCGGCGGCGAGGGGTTCGGTGGTGAGGACGTCCAGGGCCGCGCCCGCGATCCACCGCCGCTCCAGGGCCCGTACCAGCGCGTCCTCGACGACCAGCGGGCCGCGGCCGACGTTCACGAACCGGGCGGAGGGCTGCATCACCCCGAACCGCCGGGTGTCGAACATGCCGTGCGTCTCCTCGGTGAGCGGGGCGGCCGCGATCACCCAGTCGGCGCGGGCGAGGAGCCGGTCCAGGTCCTGGGGGCCGTGGATGCCGGTGCGCGGGACGCGGCCGACGACGGCCGTGGTCATGCCGAGCGCCTTCAGGGTGCGGGCGACCGCCCGTCCGATCGGCCCCGACCCGACGACGACGGCCCGGGTCCCGGCGACCCGCGTGCCCTCCCGGTGCCGCCACTCGCCCCGCTGCTGAAGCTCCCAGCTGCGCGGCAGATCCTTCGCCATCGCCAGGACCAGCGCGGCGACGTACTCGGCGATCGGCTCGTCGAAGATCCCGCGGGCGTTCGTCACCACCGTGTCCGAGGCGGCGAGCTCGGGGGACATCAGATGGTCAACGCCCGCGCTCGCCGTGTGCACCCAGCCCGGCCGCGGCCCCTCGCCGGGCCAGGCGGCGCGCACTGCCCGCGAGGCGAAGTCCCAGACCAGCAGGACGTCCGCCTCGGGCAGCCGTGCGGCGAGGGAGGCCTCGTCGGTGTGCAGCACCCGGGCCCGTCCGGTGAGGCGTCCGAGCCGGGGGAGGGGATCGGCGTCCAGCACCAGGAGCGTGGGCAGCGGAGCGGGGGCTGCGGCCATCCGGTGCCCCTCCGTCCGTGACCAAGTGCCTGACGTGCGCGGATTGACCACGTTCGCACCCGAACCTACCGTCGTCAACACGGCCGTTCGTACGGCTCGTTGCGCATCCTGTCTCCCCGTGAGGGCGGTGCCCGCAATGGACGTCACCTTTCTCGGCGGCCCCCGCGCGCAGCGCGGCCTCGGTGTCGTCGCCCCCTTCGACTTCGCGCTGGACCGCGAGCTGTGGCGCTGGACGCCGGACGACGTCTCGCTCCACCTGACCCGCACGCCGTACGTCCCCGTCGAGGTCAGCCTGGACCTCGCCCGCCGGGTGAGCGAGCACGAGACGCTCAGGGACGCCGTCCGCACCCTGATCGCGGTCGCCCCCGAGACCGTCGCCTACGCCTGCGCCTCGGGCAGCTTCGTCGGCGGGCTCGCGGGGGAACGGGCGATGTGCGAGGCGATGACCAGGGCCGGCGCGACGCCGTCCGTGACCACCTCGGGCGCGCTGATCGAGGCCCTGACGGAGCTGGGCGCCCGCCGGGTGGCCCTGGTGACGCCGTACACGGAGTCGGTGACGCGGTCGCTGGAGGAGTACGTGGCCGAAGCGGGCGGCACGGTCACCGGACGCGCGTTCATGGGCCTGACCCGGCACATCTGGAAGGTGCCGTACCGGGAGGTGGTGGAGATGGCCCACCGGGCGGTGCGCGCGCCCGCGTCCGCCGACGCGCTGTTCATCTCCTGCACCAACCTGCCGACCTACGACGTCATCCCCCAACTGGAGGCCGAACTGCGGATACCGGTGATCTCGGCCAACCAGGTGACCATGTGGGCGGCGTTGCGCCGACTGGGTACCCGGGCGGTGGGACCGTATCAAGCGCTGCTGGACGCTTCAGCGCGTGTGTGGCCCCCCGGGCTGCCGGACACCCGGGTACCGCGGGAACTTCCCGTGCCGCAGGAACCCCCGGTCCTGCCGGAAGAAGAGCAGCAGGAAGGCTGGACATGACCGCACTCGGTTTCCTCTACCCGGGCCACTCGGCCGAGGACGACTACCCCCGTATCGAGCAGCTCCTGGGCAGTGACATCCGCTTGGACGTCGTCCACACGGACATCGGCGAGGACGCGCACCGGGTCGACGCGCTGCGGCGGATGGGCGCGCCGGAGCGGCTGGCGAAGGGCGTCGAGCAGCTGCGGCTGGCCGGCGCCGAGGCGATCGTGTGGGCCTGCACCAGCGGCAGTTTCGTGTACGGCTGGGAGGGCGCCCAGGAGCAGGTGCGCGCCCTGGCCACGACCGCCGGGATGGCGGCCTCGTCCACCTCCTTCGCCTTCGTGCACGCGGCCCAGGAGATCGGCGTGGGGCGGGTCGCCGTCGGGGCGACCTATCCGGACGACGTGGCCGCTCTGTTCGCCGGGTTCCTGCGGGCGGGCGGCGTGGAGGTGACCGGCGTCCACAGCGCCGGGATCGTCACGGCGGCCGAGGTCGGCGCCTGGGACGAGGCGGAGGTCTTCGCCCTCGCCCGGGCCGCCGACTCGCCCGACGCGCAGGCGGTCCTGCTCCCCGACACCGCCCTGCACACGGCCGCGCACCTCCCCGCGCTGGAGAAGGAGCTCGGCAAGCCGGTCCTCACCGCCAACCAGGTCACGGTCTGGGAGGCCCTGCGCCTCACCGACCGCCGAGTGAACGCCCCGGGCCTGGGCGCCCTCTTCACCCGGGAGCCGATCGTGCAGGTCTGACCGGCCGGTCCCGCCGGTCCTCCCGGTCGGCCGGTCGCGTCGGTCGCGTCGGGCGCGTCGGGCGGGAATAAACGGGGACACCCTCCTGTTATGCGGCGAAGGACAGTGAACGGCCGACAACAGGAGGACCCCCGTGGCGGCAGACGAGACGGCGGCAGGCGATACGGCGAGCGGTGGGCCGGCGGCGGACGGGATCCGAGGGGCGGCTCAGGGAAGCGCGCCGGTCCCCCTCTCCGTCCTTGACCTGGTCACCGTCGGCTCCGGTCGCACCGCCACCGACGCCCTGCGCACCAGCGTCGAACTCGCGCGGTTCACCGAGTCGCGCGGCTTCCACCGCTACTGGGTCGCCGAGCACCACTCGATGCCGGGCGTCGCCTCCTCCTCGCCCGCGGTGATCCTCGCCCACCTCGCCGCCCACACCGACCGCATCCGGCTCGGCTCGGGCGGCGTGATGCTGCCCAACCACGCGCCCCTGGTCATCGCCGAGCAGTTCGGCACCCTGGAGGCGCTGGCCCCCGGCCGTATCGACCTCGGCCTCGGCCGCGCCCCGGGCACGGACGGCGCCACCGCCGCCGCCCTGCGCCGCACCGCCACCCTGCACGAGGGCGCCGACGACTTCCCCGAACAGCTCGCCGAGCTCACCCGTTTCCTGGACGACGACTTCCCCGAGGGCCACCGGTACGGCCGTATCCACGCGATCCCCGGCCCGGTCCAGGGCACGTCCCCCGGCGGAGTGCAGTCGCCGCACCGGCCGCCGATCTGGCTGCTCGGCTCCTCCGGCTTCAGCGCCCGGCTGGCCGGCGTGCTCGGCCTGCCGTTCGCCTTCGCGCACCACTTCTCGGCGCAGAACACCGTCCCGGCCCTTGACCTGTACCGGGAGTCCTTCCGCCCGTCCGAGGTGCTCGCCGAGCCCTACGCGCTGATCGGCGTCTCCGTGCTGGCCGTCGACGACGAGCGGGAGGCCCGCCGACAGGTCCTGGCCACCGGCCTCAACATGGTCCGGCTGCGCGGCGGCCGCCCCGGCCTGTTCCCCTCCCCCGAGGAGGCCGAGGCGCACGAATTCAGTCCACTGGAACGGGAGTTCGTCGACTCCTGGGGCGCGAACATCATCCACGGCACGGCCGACGAGGTCCGCTCCGGCCTCGACGACCTCCACAAGCGCACCGGCGCCGACGAGTTGATGCTCACCAGCCACGCGCACCGCGGCGAGCTGCGCCTGCGCTCCTACGAACTCGTCGCGGACGCCTACGGGTTGCCGACGGCGTAGGTCTCGGTCCCCAGCAGCTCGGAGATACGATCCGGCGACACCGGACGGGAGTACAGCCACCCCTGCCCGGTGTCGCAGCCGATGCTGCGCAGCCGGGTCGCCTGCGCGGAGGTCTCCACGCACTCGGCGGTGACGGTCAGCCCCAGCCGGTGGGCGAGGTCGATCATCGCCTCGACGACGACCTGGTCGGCCGGGTTCGGCGGGGAGCCCGCGCCCTCGTACTGGAAGCCGCGCACGAAGGACCCGTCCAGCTTCAGCACCGAGACCGGCAGCCGGCTCAGGTAGGCGAGGTTGGAGTAGCCGGTGCCGAAGTCGTCGATGGCGATGCCCACGCCCATGTCGCTGAGCGCCTGGAGCGCCTGGAGCGGTCGCCCCGCCGAGCCCATCACGGCCGACTCGGTGAGCTCCAGCTGGAGCAGGTGCGGCGCGAGCCCGGTCTCGGCGAGGATCTCCGCCACATCCGCCACCAGGTCGGAGTCCCACACCTGACGCACCGCCACGTTGACGCTGACGAACAGCGGCGGATCGTCCGGATTGTCCAGCTGCCACTGCCGTGCCTGGCGGCAGGCGGTGGCCAGAACCCATCGGCCGAGCGGCACGATCGAACCGTCCTCCTCGGCCAGCGCGACGAACCGATTCGGCGACAGCAGCCCGAACCGGGGGTGATCCCAGCGCACCAGCGCCTCCACACCGCGCAGCCGGCCGTCCGACATGCCGACCAACGGCTGGTAGTCGAGGCGGAACTCGCCGCGCTCGATGGCGGGCCGGAGCGTGGAGGCGAGTGCCTGCCGGGTCATCAGATGCGCGTTGCGCTCGGGGTCGAACAGCGTCCAGCGGTCCTTGCCGTCCACCTTCGCCCAATACAGGGTCGTGTCGGCGGCCTGCATCAGACCGGTCGCCGTGGTGCCGGCCGCGTGCCGCTCCACGACCCCGATCGACGCGGAGACGTTCAGCCGGTGTCCGGCCAGGTCGAAGGGGGCCTGGAGCGCCTTGAGCACGGACTCGGCGAGGTCGGCGAGCTGCTCGGTGCCGGTGGAGTCCTCGACCAGCAGCGCGAACTCGTCGCCGCCCAGCCGGGCCACCAGCGGCACGCTCGGCCGGGTCTGCCCCGCCTGCTCGGCGCACTCCGTCAGCCGTTCGGCGACGGCGGCCAGCAGCAGGTCGCCGACCCGGTGACCGAGGGTGTCGTTGACCGCCTTGAAGCCGTCCAGGTCCAGGTAGCACAGGCCGATCCGGCCGGTCCCGCTCTGCTCGTAGACCTCCGCCTCCAGCGCGGCGGACACCCGCTCGAAGAACAGGGTCCGGTTGGGCAGCCGGGTCACCGGGTCGTGCATCTGGAGATGCCGCAGTCTCGCCTGGAGGTCACGGTGAGCGCCGACATCGGCGACCGACAGCAGCACGCCGGGCGTGTCGGGGTCGAGGGGCGAGACGGTGACCTGCGCCCACAGCGAGCGCCCGTCGGGCTGCTTCAGGCGCCGGGTGCAGCGCAGCTTCGCCTGCCGGCCGCGCAGCACCTCGCGGTAGGCGTGCCAGGTGCGCGCGTCGGAGACCAGGTCCAGCAGGTCGGAGGCGACCCGCCCGACCAGGCCCGCGGTCCCGCCGCCGAGCAGCGCGCCGAGCGCGTCGTTGGCGTCGACGATACGACCCTCGCCGTCGACGACGGCCATGGCGAGGGGCGCCGCCGCGAAGACGGAACGGTAGGCCGTTGGTCGGTTGACCAGGAGCCCGCTTTCCGTGCTGTCGATGTCACTCTCTGTGACGGCTGACCGGTCGAGGTCTGCCGCGGGCGTCGGCCCTTCGGACGTTCCGCTCACCGCTCGCTCCCGCAGTGCACTCGATCGCTGTCCGTGCAGGAAAGTCTGCCGATCATAGAGGCTGCCCCCGGACCCGCGCAGCCACTGCCCAGTGTCCCCGAACAACCGGCCTTTCTGACAGATCGTTTCTGCCCGCACCTGGCCCGGTTCTGCGGGGGGACGACCGCTTGTGACGTTCCGTGAGAATTCCGGGGGTGTCGAGGTGATGCCCGCTTTCCGCCTCCTCACTCGTCTGGGGCAGACAAACAGGGCGTAGTACGACAAATTCACACAGGCTGGTGGCGGTGTCCCATGAACCGCCTTCCGGAGGTCCCTGTGCCGCGAGTGCCGCGACGTGTGCGACTGCTTCCGCGCCCCCGACTGCGCAGTACCGCGGCCGTGTTCACCACCCTCTCGGCGCTGGTCGCGAACTCGCTCGTCGGCGGCCCCTCGGTCGCCGAGCCGTTCTCGCCCACGCCGTGCGCCCTGACCCGCACCACGGCCCACCACTCGGAGGGCGTGGACACCTGGAACACCGCCTACCCGCGGCCGACCCGTTCCCTCGACGCGGTGATGGTCTTCCTGTCCTTCCCGGACCGGTTCCCTACGACCACCCCCGACGAACTGGCCGCCGACCACTTCCCGGCCACCAGCCGCTTCTTCCAGCAGGCGTCCTACGGGAAGTTCGCCCTGCGCGCGCATCCGCTGAAGCGCTGGATCCGCATGCCGAAGCCGTCCACCGCGTACGCCATACAGCGTGACTGGAACGCCGACAGCCGAGCCGCCTACCTGCACGACGCGCTGGCCGCCGCCGACCCCCACGTGGACTTCTCCCGCTACGACGTCGTCTACTTCGTGGCCGACCCGGACGCGCCGGGCGTCGACTCGGACGCCACGAAGGTCGTCAACCTGGACACCCCGCTGAACGCCGACGGCAAGGACATCCGCCGGGTCGTCACGGTCTTCGAGCAGCACCCCCCGGACCGTCTCGTCCTCGCCCACGAGACCGGCCACGTCTTCGACCTGCCCGACCTCTACCACCGGCCCGCCGACGGCAAGGGCGACTGGGACACCTACGTCGGCGACTGGGACCTGATGGGCAGCCAGTTCGGCCTCGCCCCCGACCTGTTCGCCTGGCACAAGTGGAAACTGGGCTGGCTGGACGAGCGCCAGGTGGTGTGCGTACGGGGGCCGGGGCCGACCCGGCTGACCCTGGAACCGCTGAGCGCCGGACCCGGCGTGCCGGTCACCCGCGCCTCCGGGGCGCCGGCCTTCGGACTCGGCAACGGGCGCAAGCTCGCGGTGGTGCGCACCGGCCCCGACAGCGCGCTCGCCTTCGAGGCGCGCGGCCCGGCCGGCAACGACCGGGCGGCCTGCCGCACCGGCGTCCTCGTCTACCGCATCAGCAGCGGCGCCCGGTCCGGCCGGGGTCCGGTCGAGGTGATCGACGCCCACCCGCGCACGGAGGCCTGCTGGGAGAACTCCGTCTACCCGCCCCTCGCGGACGCCCCGGTCGCCCTCGGCGAGAGCTTCACGGTGCCGGGCAACGGCGTGCGGGTGGACGTGGAGGGGCGCACGGTGTCGGGGGAGTGGACGGTGAAGATCACACCGGGGACGAAGCTCTGACCCTGACCCTGGCCCTGGCCCTGACCCTGTGCCTGACCCTGGCCCCGACCTGCGCCTGGCCCGTCCCGGACGTGGCCCGAACCGGGCACGCGAAAGGCCCCCCGCTTTCGCGAGGGGCCTTTGCCGTCTGTGCGCCGCCAGGGACTCGAACCCCGGACCCGCTGATTAAGAGTCAGCTGCTCTAACCAACTGAGCTAGCGGCGCCTGCTGACGTCGTAGACCTTAGCATCCTGGTCCTGGGGAGGAGAAATCGAAATCCGCACGGCGGAACGGGCCGCCCGGACCGCCGCCCACAGCAGGATCTCCGGACCCGGCAGCCAGGGATGACGGGTGTCCGGGGCGACCATCCAGCGCGTCGACGCGCCGTCCCGAGCGGGGGTGAGCGCGGGCACGGTCACCGCGTCGCCCGTGCCGTGGCACAGCAGCGGCGGCACCGTCGCGGCACGGCCGTCCCGGCGGCCTTCGGCGCTCCACTCCTCCCACTCCAGCAGCGAGGGCAGCCGCTGGGCCGTGCCCGGCGCCGCGAACATCAGCGTCCGCCCGCGGAACGCGGCCACCGGCCCGGAGCCCGGCCCCTCGCCCCACAGCCGGTCGAGCATCAGCCGCCCGAACATCGCCGGCGCGCTGACGATGTCGAACGCCGACCCGCAGGGCAGCACCACCGGGGCCTGCGGCCGCTCCTCCCAGAAGGCGAGCGTGCTGCGCGGATACGTCCCGGCGGAGGCCAGCCAGGCGGCGCCGTCCGGGGTGACGCCGATGGGTTCGTCGCATGCGCTGCTCATACCTCCAGGTCTACCGGGGGTGAGCGGACGATTTCACAGGGTTGCGGGAAACCGGGACGGGAGGGCAGGGGGAGGAGTATCTTGCCCGCCCGGCATATGCCAGGCGGGCAGGTCGTGCACGGCGCGGCCGAGGTGCCGACGCGGCGCTCACACGGGGTCGGCGTGCCCCCGCCCCTCGGTGTCGCCCCGCAGCAGATCCCGGCCGAACTCGACCATCTTCTTCGCGTAGTCCTCGGTCCACTCGGCCCGCTCGCCGATGTCCGCCGGGGTCAGCCGGTCGAAGCGGCGCGGATCGGCGAGCTGTGCCGCCGCCATGGCCTGGAACTCCACCGCCCGGTCGGCGGCCGCTCGGAACGCGAGCGTCAGCTCCGTCGCCCGCGTGAGCAACGCGGCCGGATCGTCTATCGACTCCAGGTCGAAGAAGTGCTCCGGATCACCGGCCGCCTCGGCGGGCTCGAAGAGCAGGGGCGCGGGGCGTAGCCGCGGTTCGTTCCGACGCGGCGTGGGCTCCGCCATGTCTTCTCCTCCTCGTACGGTTCGGATGGCTCCACAGGCGGACAGCACCGGCGGAGTGGACCACCCTCCATTGTCCCCCGACAGCGCAAGAGGCCCTCGGCCCCGCACTCTCAAGGCCCCCGGCGGCCCCGATGTTCCCGCCGGATCAGGGCCCGCACGCCACCCGGCGCACAGACGGGCGGGGTTGTCGAGGTCAGGGTGTCCAGGGGACGCGGTGTTCCGCGAGGTGTGAGAGTACGGCGTGGTTCGCCTCCCAGCCGTCCGGGAACTTGACGAGGGTTCCCAGCTGGACCGGTTCCGTCGACGGGTAGGCGTCCAGGAGGTCGCCCACGCCTGCCCGGCACACCACCACGCACGCGTGCCGGTGCCGGGAGGCCAGGACGCACAGACGGCCCGTCTCCAGGTGGAAGGCGGTGGCGTCGGGGCGGCCGGAGAGCGGGTGGAGGATCACCGTGACGTCGAACTCCATGCCCTGGAGCCGGTTCGCCGTGTCCACGGTCACGTCCGGGACGCCCAGCTCCGCCAGCGCCGCCCGCACCGCCGCCGCCTGGTCGCGGTGGGCCGTGCCGACGGCGACCCGGTCGGCGGTCAGCGGGGTCGGGTCGGGGGACAGCTCCGAGGTGGCCGCGCCGCCCCGGTCCAGCAGCCGCCGGACGACCGTCGCGACGGCCCGCACCGCCTCGGGGTCGGTCCGGGGCGTGTGCCGGGCGGGCAGCTCCAGCAGGCCCCAGCCCGACTCCGCAGCCTCGTCGATCACCCGGTCGGCGCCGGAGCCGTCCGGGGGCACGGCGAAGGACAGGCGCCGGTCGCCGTGCCCGGTGCCGCTGCGGAACGGGGTGAACGGGTAGAACGCGTCGGAGACCAGGGGCGCCGCCGACGCCGGAAGCCGCCAGGACACCGGCAGCCGGTGCTGCGGCAGCTCGGGGTTGTGCGCCAGCAGGGTGCTCACCGCCGAGGCCGACGGATCGTACGACAGGCCCGCCCACTGCTCGCCGCCCACGATCGAGAACGGGTCCAGTTGCCCCGGGTCGCCCACGAACAGCGCCCGCTCGAACAGCCCGGCCACGGCCAGCAGCCCGTCCGACCGCATCTGGTACGCCTCGTCCACGATCGCGTGCCGCCACGGCTCGTCGACCTTCACATGAGCCCACTTGGCCGCCGTGGAGATCACCACCGGCAGGCCCGCCAGCTCCGCCGCCTTCGCCGACTTCCGTACGTTCGCCAGCTCGTCGAGCGCCTTGTCGTACGGGTCGGCGTCGCTGCTGTGCAGCCGGCCCACCGGCAGCTCGGGGTTCTTCACGGCGAGCCGCACGACCAGGTCGTCGACCTGCGCGTTGGTCTGCGCGACCACCATCAACGGCCGTCCCGCGTCGGCGAGTTCCAGGGCCGCGCGGACGACGAGCGTGGACTTGCCGGCGCCGGGCGGGGAGTCGACGACCACCCCGCGCGCGGTGCCGTGCAGCGTGTCGCGCAGGATCGCGTCGGTGGCGCGAGTGGCGGCGGTACCGGGGTCGAACGCGGCCTCGGTGGTCACAGGACATCCTCCCGGGTGACGGAATCGGGGACTTCGGGCACCTGCTCGCCCGGCGGGCCGCCATGCGTCCACGGCGTGTCCTCCGGGTCGGGAAGCTTCGCGCCGCCGCGCTGCTCGTGCTCGAAGAGCGTGAAGCAGAGCCGGTCGCCCTTCTCGGGCACGGACCCCGCCTCGGGCTCCTTGCCCCGGCCCATCTTGTCGACGATCCGCAGCACCAGCAGGACGTCACCGGTGTCGCCGTCCTCGCCGTGCCCGTCGTCCTCGCCGTCCCGCCGCACGAACTCGGCCGCCTGGGGCTTCCCGCCCAGCGACCGGAACACCTTCGCCCGCTCCCCGAGGTGCGGCCGGTCGTCCGTCCGTACGGTGACCAGCGGGCGCGGGCTCGGCCGCTTGCTCTCGCTGTATGCCATGACCACGTCGACGACGTCGCCCGCGAACGCCTCCCCGGCCAGCCGCCGCCCTGCCATCACCAGCGGGTCGTCGAGCGCCTCCTGCGCCTCCAGCCGGGCCTGTTCGCGCTCGCGGGTGGCGAGCTTGTTGGCGGCGGTGACCGCGTCGTCGCGCCGCGGCTGCGGGGGCTCACCGGCGACGACCCGGTCGCGGTGGCCGGTGAACGACCAGCGGTCGCGCGTCCACCGCTCCTCGACGTGCGCGCCCTCCGGCAGCGCCCGCAGCAGGTCCAGGCCCTCCCACACCTTGTTCCAGGTGGGCAGCGTCCGGCTCTTCACCAGCTCGCGGATCTCCTGCTCGGCCGCGGTGAGCGCGCCCAGCCGGTCGTCGGCCTGGAGGCCGTCCTCGGCGGCGGCCAGGGCGGTACGCGCGCGGTCGTAGCGCTCGAAGGCCGGGGCGAGCAGCTTGTTGTCGAACGCCGGGTCGGTCGCCGGACCGGCCGGCGGGCACAGCAGCTGTCCGGCGGCGTCCCGCGCGAGTTCCGCGCGCAGCGCCGCCTGCGCGCCCGTCTCACCCGGTGGCGGGGCGATCCAGGCGAGCTGTGCCCCCAGGTGCTGGTCCTCCAGGCTGGACTGCCCGGTCGCCCAGTGCCGGCCCAGCAGCTCCGTCATCGCCATGAGCAGCGAGGAGCCGGGCACCCGGGACCGCTCCCCGAAGTGGGTCAGCCACCGCCCGAGCAGCGGTACGTGCGGGGGCGCGGGATACGGCGTCTCCGGGTCCTGCTCCGCCGTGCGCCGGAAGCGCATGGAGCGGCCGAGGAGACGCACGAAGTCGACGCCCGCGCGGCTCGGGACGATCAGCTGGGGCGCGTCGGCGCACAGCTCGACCTCGACCTTGACGCGTTTTCCGGTCTCCGGGTCGGTCTCGCTGCGCTCGGCGGCCTCGACGACGTCGGCGTAGGAGTCGAGGTACGGCAGGACGACGTCGGCCAGTTCGGCGAGGAACGCGAACCTCAGGTCGCGGTCGCGCGGCTGCGGTACGACGAGCAGCCGCGGCGCGTCCCGGTCGGTGCCGACCAGCGCGCCCAGCGGGGCGCCGGCCTCACCGGCCGTGGTCAGCGGGACGAAGACCAGCGGCCGCTCGGAGAGGCGCCGGTGCCGGACGGTGGCGGTGGGCTGGGCGCGGCCGGTCGTGACGGCCTCGAGGCGGGCGAGGGTGGTGATCAGTGACACATCGTCCCCAGGGCGTCGGCGCGGAGTCGGGCGGCCCGGCGCAGGGCGGCCACCGCCGGATCCCGCGGATCGCCGCTCTCGCCGCGCGCCGCCGCGAGGACGTCCTCGACGGTGGTGAGCCCGCCCAGTTCGGCCCGCACGGAACGGCCCAGGGAGGTGACCGCGCCGGCCGCGCGGGACCGCTTACGGCAGTGGAACGCCAGCTCGCAGGCGGCCAGGCACTCGGGCGCGTACGTCGCCGGGACCGACTCGACGGCCGCCGTGAGGCGCTCGGCGGGCAGCTCGGGGGAGAAGCAGGTGCCCTCGGGGAGGGCGTCGGCGATGTCCTGGATGCGGGTGAGGCGGGCCAGCTGACGGCTGGTGACCGCGCGCTGCTTGCGCACGTCCACGGCGGAGGCGGTGGGCAGGTTGGAGAAGTCCTTGGGGCAGACCAGGAGGACGCGGTGGCGCACGCGCGGGGCCGGGTCGAGCCGGGCGGCGACCGCCTCGAGGGCCAGCACGTACACGGCGGCCTGCCGGGCGGCCGCGCCGACCTTCGCCGGGTCCGCCGAGCCGTCCAGCATCGGGAAGGACTTGATCTCCACGACCGTCCAGCTGCCGTCGGGGTGCACCACCACCGCGTCCGGCTCCAGGAAGGCGGGGGAGCCCGCGACGTCGAGCGCGATCATCGGATGGTCCAGGAGCGTCCAGGTCCCGGTCGCCCCGGTGGCCTCGCGCAGCGCCAGCGCGGTGCGCGCCGTGCGGCCCTCGGGACCGATCGCGGACAGGTCGGGCAGAGCGGCGTCGGCGGGCGGTGCGGCGCCGGGGTCCAGCCGCTCGTGCACCAGCCGCAGCAGCTCCGCGCCGCCGTCCGCCTTCACCTTCGCCTCGAACGCGTTGCCGCGCGTGAGGGCGAACTGGGACTGCCCGAAGGCCGAGGGCGAGCCCAGCGCGTCCGCCAGCGTGGCCTTGTCCACCCCGGCGCCGTCGAGGATCGCGCGCCGCTCGCAGCCCGGGTTGGCGGCGAGCGCCGCGAGGGCACGGGCGTCCAGCGCCTTGGCCGGTACGTCGGGGCCGCGCAGCTCAGCGAGCCGCTGCCGGAGCGCCGTCCCCCGCGTCCGAGGGGGTGGCACCCGGCTCGGCTCCGGGGCCGAACCGTGACTCGCGCTGCCGTGGAATTCGCTCACCCGTCGAAGTCTGGCATCCGCCACTGACAATCGAGGACGATGTGCTCGCAGAGGCCGCCGCGACCAGCGGGACACGGTCCGCGAACCACACCCGGGCGCGGTCCGCGCCGCGCATCACCAACGGCGTCAGCAGCAGCCCGACGCCCATCACGGCCGCGCCCGCGACCGCGTCGAGGAAGTAGTGGTTGGCGGTGCCCATCACCACGAGCGTCGTCACCAGCGGGTAGAGCACGCCGGCCGTCTTCGCGGTACGCGTGCCGCCGTGGCGCCACAGCATGACACCGCACCACAGGGCCCAGCCGACGTGCAGACTCGGCATCGCCGCGTACTGGTTGGTCATGCCGCCCATGCCGCGCGGCGCGCTCGCCTCGCCGCCCCACCAGCCGTACGAGCTGTACTGGGCCATGGTGTCCACGAACCCGTGGCCGACCGACAGCAGCCGGGGCGGGCAGGTGGGCAGCAGCGTGAAGCCGATGAGACCCATGAACGTGGACGTCATCAGCCAGGTGCGGGCCGCCCGGTAGTGCCGGGCCCCCGACCGGAACAGCCAGACCAGGATCACGGGCGTCACCAGGTAGTGCAGCGACGCGTACCAGAAGTCGGCCGGCACGCCGATCCACGCCTGCGTCCTGAACAGCCGGTTCAGCGGGTGCTCGGCGTTGATGTGCAGGAACTTCTCGACGCGCAGGATCGCCAGGCCGTGGTCGACGGCGGTCGTCACATCGCCCCGCGCGAGCAGTCGGCCCGCGGAGTAGCAGGCGTACACCAGCACGAGCAGGGGCAGCTCGGTCCACCAGCGCAGCCGTGTCCGCGGGACCGCCTCGGTGCCTGGTGTCTCGGTCTGCGGCATCCGATCGCCTCCCCCTTCGTGTCGCTGTCTGGTCGCTGCTGTGCCGGTGGCTCGGGACGGGCCACTTTACGGCGCGTGTGCGCGCCCTTCGTGGGCGCCCCGGCTCTCAAAGACGCTGAGATCGCCCTTCGGGTTGCCCCTGTTCAGGGTGAGCGATGATGGAAGGGATCCGCCCCTGATTTCTCCCCTGATCCCTCTCAGGGTCTCCCCGGAAAGGTCCCCCATGGCACCGCGCATCCTGCTGGCCCGGCACGGACAGACGGAGTGGTCGCTGTCCGGCAAGCACACCGGCCGGACCGATGTGCCGCTCCTGGAGGAGGGCCGCCGGGGTGCCGAGCTGCTCGGCGAGCGGCTGCACCGGGCGCCGTACGACGGCCTGAAGGACGTGGAGATACGCACCAGCCCGCTGGCACGCGCGCGTGAGACGTGCGAGCTCGCCGGGTTCGGTGAGCGGGCCACCACCTGGGACACCCTCATGGAGTGGCACTACGGCGCCTACGAGGGCATGACCCCCGCCGAGATCCAGGCCGCCCGGCCCGGCTGGCTCATCTGGCGCGACGGCGTCCCCGAGGGCGAGTCCCTCGCCGAGGTGACCGCCCGCGCGGACGAGGCCGTCGCGTGGGCCCGCTCGGCCGACCGGGACGTGCTGGTCTTCGCCCACGGGCACATCCTCCGCTCCATCGGGGCACGCTGGCTGGGGCTGCCGCTGGACTTCGCGGCCCGGATACGTCTGAACCCGACGTCGCTCTCGGTCCTGGGCTGGGCCTACGGCGAACCGGCGATCGAGAGCTGGAACGATCTCGGGCACCTCGGGCAGCGGTAGACGGTCGCGGTCACCGGGTGCGGTTCCGGGGGCCTGGTCTCACACCGTCCGCGGTGTCGAGGCGTGCCGCTCCAGGAACGTGGACACGCCCCCCGCCCGCCGGTGCGGCAGCAGCACTCTGGCCGTCCCCGCCAGCATCGTCTGGATCCGGGACGACTGGACCTGGTCCAGCAGGTCCAGGACCCGCATCCCGGCCGTCGCCGCCTCGTCGGGACGGCCCCCGCGCGCGAGGTCGTCCGCCAGCTCGGCCGTGTACAGCGCGATGTTCCGGGAGAAGTGCGGGTCCTGGAGGTCCGCCGCCCGCTTGGCGTGCCGGGCCGCGCGCGGCCAGTCGCCGAGGGTCGACCAGCACTGTGCCTCGAGCCCTTCGAGCTCGGCCTCGCCGTAGAAGCTCATCCACTCGGGGTCGCTGTCGCAGGGACCCCGGTCGTAGAGGGCCTGCGCGCGGACGAGGGCCTGCGCGCAACCGGTGTGGTCGGCGAGCCCCGCCCAGCCGCCGGCCTCGCGCAGCGCCAGCAGCGACATCAGGCGGGGTGAGCCCAGGGGGCGGGCGACGCGCTGGGCGGCCTGGGCGGCACGCACGGCCTCACGGGGCCGGCCCGCGTCGCGCGCGAGGAACGCCGTGTTGCAGAAGGCGTGCGCCTCCAGTCCCTGGTCCCCGGTCATCCGGGCGGTCGCCAGAGCCTCCGCGTAGTGCGAGCGCGCGTCGTCGAACCGGCCCGAGTCGTGTGCCAGCCAGCCCACCGAGATGGCGAGCTCCCCGGCGCCCGAGTGCAGCCGGTCGGCGGTGGACTGCCGGGTCGTCCCGGCGTCCAGCAGCGCGAAGGCGGCGCGCAGCGGAGCGGCCGCGCGCCGGTAGAGGCCGTCGGCCCCGTGCCGGTCGTCCAGCAGCCGGATCCTGCGGACCGCTTCTTCGAGGGCGCCGGCCTCGCTCGCTCCCGCGCGGCGCACGGGACGATCCGCCGACGCGTCGTGAGCGAGCCCGAGGGGGCCCAGCGTGGCGGCGGCCATCGTGGCACCTCCGCCGGTCATGAATGCGCGACGCAGCACGTCGCTCTCCTCGTGGTTGTGGTGCCTGTCGTACGGGTCCTGCGTGTCATACGGCTCGTGCGCCCCACCCGTCTCACCCGTGTTCCGCTCGTCACTGGTAGTGCGCTCCGGTCTCGTGGTGTGCGCGCAGGGCGCGTCCTCAGGGGTGCGCGCCCCTCGTCCGCGCACGGACGCGCGGGGCGCGAACCCCAGATCTGTGAGCGTGCGGCCGGGGAACATGTGCAGGAACACCCGCTCGTACGCGTAGTTGGGGCAGCGGATCTCGCCCGCCTCGACGCGCCCGATGTAGCGCGCGTCACAGCTGACGCACTCGCCGATCTCGCGCGCGGCCCGCCGCACGAGTGCGGCGAACTCGGCCGGTGAGCGATGTCCGCGCAGGTGGCGGAAGGCGAGGTTGGGCCGTGCCGGCCGGTCTGGCCGAGGTGGGGTCACCGTTGACGACGCCATGGCCGGGTCCTCTCGTGCGAACCGTCGAACCATGCCGGAATAGGGATGAGTTGTCCGTGTGGCACCCTTGTTCCCGGCGGGCAAGAACGTACCTGCTGTGGTCGGGCCGCCATGCGGTGTTTGGCTACAAACCGGATATCTCATCCACGATCTGCCATGAACTGCCATCCTTTGCGGCGGACTTCCGCCGTAGCCCTTGACGCCGTGGGGCGTTGAGCCTTGCGGACTACGGGCGGGCTGCGCGGTGGAGGCCGGGATGGAGACCAGGCAGAGCAACGTTCCTTCTATGACAGCGGTGGCGGCGTGCGACCTGGTGACGGTGCCGACCCGGCAGGGGTTGGAGGCGGTCGACATCCTGCGAAGGGGGTCGACGGGGGACGGAGTGGGGCCCGTCCTGCACGACGACGGCGACGACACGCTCGGCTTCGTGGTGCCGGCCGGGACGGCGGCGGCATGGGACATGCCGGGCAGTACCTGTACGGGAACCGAAGGCAGGGGGCTGCGACTCGCACCCGAGCCGTCGACCGAGGGCTCGGGCTGGCTGGTGCCCCCCGGCGAGGCGGATCTCGCGACGGATCCGACGGTGCTGCGGCGGGCGTTGGGCGAGGCGGCCCGGCTGATCGAGGCGGCGGACAGCTGCCGGTGAGGACGCCTGCGGTGTGACCGGCGCGGCACCCGGCTGTGTGCGTGGGCCCCGAGCGTGGGATCCGGATCCCGTGCCTGGGCTCCCGTTCGCGGGCCCCGAGCCCACGCGCGCGTGCCCGTCAGTTCCGCGACCGCTCCGGCCCCGCCCGCCTCCTGGCCGCCCGCTCTCCGGCCCCCGCCCGTGCGCTTTCCCGCGCCTGAACGTCCCCTGTTCGGCCGGGCGCGCGGGGAGCGGTCGCGGCCTGCGAAAATGCTGTCATGGCAAAGTCCAGGAACAACCGGCGCGAGCGGGACGCCGACGCCGTCGTCGAGCCCGTCGACGGCGGGCTCGCCCAGCTCGTGCCCGACCGGGACCGGGCGCGGGCCTGGACGCTGCTCATCGACGGAGCCCCCCAGTCGCACGTCGACCTCGAGGATCCCGCCTTTCTCTCCTTCGAGTACCAGCGGCGCCTCGGCCATGTCATCGACCTCGTCGCACCGCCCGGCAAGCCCCTGCACGTCGTGCATCTCGGCGGCGGCGCGTTCACCCTCGCCCGGTACGTCGCCGCCACCCGCCCCCGCTCCACCCAGCAGGTCGTCGAACGGGACGCGGCCCTCGTCCAACTGGTGCGGCGGGAACTGCCGCTGGACCCGGGGGCGCGCATCAGGGTGAGGTCGGTCGACGCACGCGAGGGTCTCGCCAAGGTGCCCGACGGATGGGCGGATCTCGTCCTGGCGGACGTGTTCAGCGGCGCCCGGACCCCCGCCCACCTCACCTCGACCGAGTTCCTCGACGAGGTCCGCAGGGCGCTCAAGCCCGGTGGGACCTACGCCGCCAACCTCGCCGACGGCCCGCCGCTCGCGCACCTGCGCGGCCAGATCGCCACCGCAGCCGCCCGGTTCCCGGAACTCGCGCTGGTCGCGGACCCGACCGTGCTGCGCGGCAAACGGTTCGGCAACGCCGTACTCGCCGCCTCCGACCTGCCGCTGCCGACCGCCGAACTGACCCGCCGGGCCGCCTCCGACCCCCACCCCGGCCGGGTCGAGCACGGCAGGGCGCTCACCGACTTCACCGGCGGCGCGGTACCGGTCGTGGACGCGTCGGCGGTGGCCTCACCGGCGCCGCCCCCTTCGGTGTTCCGCTAGCCCGACCGCCGACCGCCGACCGCCGGTCGTCAGTACGTGCCCACTTCCACCCGGGGCGGCCCGTCGTGCCAGGTGCAGAACACCGACACCCGGTCCGCGCCGGAGCTGAACTCCACCCGGATCCACGACTCCGTCTTCCACACCTGCATCGACCAGCCCGCGCCCGGCGTCGCCGAGACCAGCGACGCGGAGACCTTGCCCAGGTCGAAGACGACCAGCCCGCCGTCGGTGTCATAGCTCTTGACCGTGCCCCGGGACGTGTTCCGGGGCGTTCCGGAGGCGCTGGGGGAGGGGTCGGCGGTCGCCGCCGTCCGAGAGGGGGCCGGGGTCGCCGGGGTCCGGCTCGGGGTCGGGGACGGGCTCCGCGAAGCGGACGGGCTGCCGGTCGGCGAGGCCGGCGGCTTCGACTCCTGCGTGATCGCCTCGCCCGCGGTGAGCGGCAGGGCGCGCGGCGGGTCGTAGGCCGTGCCCGCCATCACCGTGTGGACACCCCACCACGACAGCGTGACCGCCGCGCCCGTGGCGAGCGACCAGGCCAGTACGTGTACGAGTCCTCTGCGCATCGCGGGCCATCTTGCCCCACGCGCCTCACCCGTGTCGCACGGATGTCCCCACGGCCACGCACGGTCGCCTCACTCCTCGTCCACAGGAGCCGAGTTGTCCACAGGCCCGAATGACGTCCGTCCGCATGGCGTAGGTTGCGGCGCATGGCAAGTGTGCTCGTGGTCGAGGACGACCAGTTCGTACGCTCGGCGCTCATCCGGCAGCTGACCGACGCCTCGCACCTCGTGCGCAGCGTCGGTACGGCACTGGAGGCGCTGCGCGAGGTCGCCCATTTCCGCTTCGACGTGGTCATTCTCGACCTCGGCCTGCCCGATCTGGACGGCTCCGAGGCCCTGAAGATGCTGCGCGGCATCACGGACGTGCCGGTCATCATCGCCACCGCGCGCGACGACGAGACGGAGATCGTCCGACTGCTGAACGCGGGCGCGGACGACTACCTGACCAAGCCGTTCTCGGTGGAGCATCTGTCGGCGCGGATGGCGGCCGTGCTGCGTCGAGCCCGGTCCGGCGCCGCGGAGGCCTCGCCCTCCAGCGTCCTTCGCGTCGGCGGTCTGACCGTCGACCCGTTGCGCCGCCAGGCCGAGCTGGACGGCGCACGGCTCGACCTCACCCGCCGTGAGTTCGACCTGCTCGCCTTTCTCGCGGGCCGGCCGGGGGTCGTGGTCCCGCGCCGGGAACTGCTGGCCGAGGTGTGGCAGCAGTCCTACGGCGACGACCAGACCATCGACGTCCATCTGTCCTGGCTGCGCCGCAAGCTGGGCGAGACGGCGGCCCGGCCGCGCTATCTGCACACCCTGCGGGGCGTCGGCGTGAAGCTGGAGCCGCCCGTCCCCGCCGACTCCGCCGACTCCGGGGGGACGGGACCGATCCGATGAGATGGGCACTGGTCAAGGTCTGCCTGGCGGTCACCACGATGGTCGTGATCGCCTTCGCCGTCCCGCTCGGTCTGGTCATCAAGGAGATGGCCCGCGATCGCGCGTTCTCCAACGCCGAGCGGGAGGCCGCGGTCGTGGTCCCGGCGTTGTCCATCACGACCGACCGCGACCAGTTGGAGCGGGTCGTCGCCTCGGCGGGCTCCGACGACGGAATGGCGGTACACCTGCCGGCGAGCGACGGCCGGGCCGCCGTGGACCTCGGCCGGCAGCGTGCCGCGGACGCCGACATCGCGGCCGTACGGAGGCTGGGCCGCGCCTCCACCACCGAGGTCCCCGGAGGCTCCGCGCTGCTCCAGCCGGTCGCGCTGAGCCTGGGGACCGTGGTGATCGAGGTGTACGTGCCCGAGTCCGAGGTGAGCAACGGCGTCGCCACGGCGTGGGCGGTGCTGGCGGCGGTCGGGGCCGCGCTGGTCGTCGGCTCGGTCGCCGTCGCCGACCGGCTGGGCGTCCGGATGGTGCAGCCGGCGAGACGTCTGGTCGAGGGGGCGCAGGAGCTGGGGGAGGGCAAGCTCGGGGCGAGAGTGCCCGAGGAGGGCCCGAGCGAACTGCGCCTCGCGGCGGTGGCGTTCAACTCGATGGCGGATCAAGTGGTCCAACTACTGGCCAACGAGCGGGAGTTGGCGGCCGACCTGTCCCACCGGCTGCGGACCCCGCTGACCGTGCTGCGGCTCAACGCGGCCTCGCTGGGCGAGTCCCCGGCCGCCGAGCAGACGAGGACGGCCGTCGCCCAGCTGGAGCGCGAGGTGGACACGATCATCCGGACGGCGCGGGAGGCCAAGCCGCAGACGGCGGCCGCCGGTCCGGGCGCGGGCTGCGACGCGGCGGAGGTGGTCCGGGAGCGGATGGCGTTCTGGTCGGCGCTCGCGGAGGACGAGGGCCGAAAGGTGCGCACGGCCGGCGTGGACCGCCCGGTCCGCATACCCGTGGCCCGTACCGACCTCGCCGCCTCCCTGGACGCCCTGCTCGGCAACGTCTTCCGGCACACCCCGGAGGGCACGGCCTTCGCGGTCGACGTCCACAACGGCGAGGACGCGGTGATCGTCCTCGTCTCGGACGCGGGCCCCGGCATCAGCGACCCCGAGGCGGCGATGGCGCGCGGCCGGGGCTCGGGCGCCGCGGGCTCGACCGGTCTCGGCCTGGACATCGTCCGCCGGCTCGCCGAGTCGACGGGCGGTGACGTCCGCATCGGCTCCTCGGTACTGGGCGGCACCGAGGTGCGGCTCTGGATCCAGCTGGACGGGCGGGAGCCGGTGCGCAGGGGCCACCGGGGGGCTGTCCGCAGACGGCGACGGGCGGTCGCCGGCCGCTCCTGAGGGGCGAATTGGTCTCGACCTTTAACCGCTCCCGATGTGTTCCTTAAGCGCTCCCTAAGAACCTCGACGGCCGTCCCTGTCAGGCGTTTTGCCCGGTTCGGGATCGCTAGCGTGCTGCCGCACCCCACCCCCGGGAATCCCCGTGAGCAGTGAAGGCAGGCACCTGATGAGCACGCATCGGCGCAGGATCAGCGGCAGGAACAAGATGATCGGCGGCGCGGTCGCCGCGGCCGTGGTGGGCGGCGGGGCCGTTCTGCTCGGCGGCACCGCGCAGGCGGCCGGGGTCGGGGCGGCCTACACCAGGACCAGCGACTGGTCGACGGGGTACACCGCGCAGTACGTCGTGACCAACAACAGCGGTCGGGCGAAGGCGGACTGGAAGCTCGAGTTCGATCTGCCGGCCGGGGCGAAGCTGAGTTCCCTGTGGAACGGCGAGTCCGCCGTCAGCGGGCAGCACGTCACGGTCTCGTCGCCCAAGTGGGACACCGACGGGCTCGCCGTCGGGGAGTCCGTCACCATCGGCTTCGTCGTCAACGGCAGCGGGGATCCCGCCGGTTGTCTCGTCGACGGCGCCAAGTGTTCCGCCGACGACGGCGCCACGCCCGAGCCGAGCGGCCGGCCGACCCGGACCGCGAGTCCCACCACGGCCCCGAGTCCGACCGCCACCGCCTCGCCCTCCTCTCCCTCGACCCCTTCCTCCCCCGCGCCGAGCACCAGCGCGAGCACCGGTACCGGCACCACCGCGACCGCCGGGTTCGCCCCCTACGTCGACACCTCCCTGTACCCCGCCTTCGACCTCCTGGCGAGCGTGAGCGCGACCGGGGTGAAGGACTACAACCTCGCGTTCGTCACCGACGGCGGCGGCTGCACGCCCAAGTGGGGTGGGGTGACCGACCTCGCGAGCGACGGCGTGGCCGCGCAGATCGGGGCCCTGCGGGCCAAGGGCGGTGACGTCCGGGTCTCCTTCGGCGGCGCCTCCGGCTCCGAGCTGGCGACGACCTGCTCCTCGGCGGACGCGCTGGCGGCGGCGTACGGGAAGGCGGTGGACGCCTACCAGCTCACCAAGGTGGACTTCGACATCGAGGGCGGCGCGCTGCCCGACACCGCGGCCAACACCCGGCGCGCCCAGGCGATCGCCAAGCTCCAGCAGCAGCACCCGAACCTGGACGTGTCGTTCACCCTCCCCGTCATGCCCGAGGGGCTGACGCAGGACGGCGTGAACCTGCTGGCCGGCGCCAAGTCCGCCAACGTGGAGATCGACACCGTCAACATCATGGCGATGGACTACGGGCCGGCGTACAGCGGCGACATGGGGACCTATGCCGAGCAGGCCGCCACCGCGACCCAGGCGCAGGTCAAGAGCGTCCTCGGGCTCAGCGAAAGCGCGGCCTGGAAAGCGGTCGGGGTCACTCCGATGATCGGTGTGAATGACGTCACGTCCGAGATCTTCAAGGTCGACGACGCCACCCAGCTCGTCGCCTTCGCCAAGGCCAAGGGGCTCGGCCCGCTGTCGATGTGGTCGGCCACCCGGGACAAGCAGTGCGCGGGCGGGGCCAAGGGCTACGCGGACGCGACCTGCAGCTCGATCGTCCAGACCGATTCCGCGTTCTCGAAGGCGTTCGCCGCCTACAAGTGATCACTTGAATGACCAGGGGGGAGCGGAGAAACGATCACGTAAGTGATCAAGGTGTGTCGATTACGTTTCGACAAATGAAGTCGGCGGCTCTTGACGCATGACCGGACATACGGCTGTTATTGCGCCACCCCGTGTTCGGTCAAGTTGATTTCTGGTCGATTGAGACCAGCTTTCAGCCACACCCTGTGGCCGAACTTCGCGTCAGGAGCCGTTCATGCACCACCTCTCCCCCTCCGGCCGCCTCGCTCTCCCCTCCCCGAGCCGTCGCACCCTCCTGCGCGGTATGGGCGGCGCGGCCGTGCTCGGCGCCGGCATACCCCTGCTGTCGGCCTGCGGCGGCAGCGGCACCGCGGCCGACCCGAAGACCGTCACCCTCGGCTCCAACGCCTCCGACGCCGTCCCGAAGAAGGCCTTCGCGGAGATCTACGCGGCCTTCAAGAAGCAGTCCGGGATCACGGTCGACGTGAACACCAAGGACCACAACACGTTCCAGGAGCAGATCAACTCCTACCTCCAGGGCACCCCGGACGACGTGTTCAACTGGTTCGCCGGCTACCGGATGCAGTTCTTCGCGGCCAAGAAGCTCGCCACCCCCATCGACGACGTGTGGCAGACCATCGGCGGCAACTTCCCGGACGCGATGAAGGCGCTCAGCAAGGGCGAGGACGGCAAGTACTACTTCGTGCCGCTGTACACGTACCCCTGGGCGCTCTTCTACCGCAAGAGCGTCTTCCAGCAGCACGGCTACACCGTCCCCACCACCTGGGACCAGCTCGTAGCCCTGTGCAAGCAGATGAAGAAGGACGGGCTCGTCCCGATCGCCTTCGGCGACAAGGACGCCTGGCCGGCGCTCGGCACCTTCGACCAGATCAACTTCCGCACCAACGGCTACGACTTCCACGTCGAGCTGATGGCGGGCAAGGCCTCCTGGACCGACGCGAAGGTCCGCAAGACCTTCGACCACTGGGCCGAGCTCCTCCCGTACCACCAGGACGGCGCCGTCGGCCGCACCTGGCAGGACGCCGCGCAGACCCTCGTCTCCAAGAAGGCCGGCATGTATCTGCTGGGCACCTTCGTCGCGCAGCAGTTCACGAACCAGGCCGACGCCGACGACCTCGACTTCTTCGCCTTCCCGGAGATCGACCCGGCCTACGGCCAGGACACCGTCGAGGCGCCCACCGACGGCTTCATGCTCTCCAAGGCCCCGAAGAGCAAGGCGGCCGCCGTCAAGCTCCTGGAGTACCTGGGCACCCCGGAGGCCGAGGCGACCTACCTCAAGGCCGACCCGAGCGTCGTGGCCGCCTCCTCCAAGGCCGACACCTCCTCGTACACCGCCCTGCAGAAGAAGGCGTACGCGATGATCAGCGGCGCCAAGCACCTCACGCAGTTCATGGACCGCGACAGCCGGCCCGACTTCACCTCCACGGTGATGCAGCCCGCGCTCCAGAAGTTCGTCCGCGACCCCAAGGGGATCGACGGCCTGCTGACGTCGATCGAGCGTCAGAAGAAGACGATCTTCGCGTCCGGCTGAGACGCTCGAGCCGAGGCGGATGAGCACCGACACATGAGTTCCGAAACGACCACGAAGATCCCGGGGGCGGCCGCCGTGCCGCCTCCGGGCACCGCGACCCCGAAGAAGCGGGTTCCGCAGGGCCACCGGCGCCTGCTGACCCGCCGCGACCGGCTCACGCTCGGCCTGATGGCGGGCGTGCCGACGATCCTGCACGTGGCCCTCGTCTGGGTCACCGCCCTGGCCTCCGTCGCCCTCGCCTTCACCACCTGGGACGGCATCGGCTTCGACTCGATCCGGTGGGTGGGGCTGGACAACTTCAGGGAGCTGTTCAGCAACAACCCGCAGTTCTGGCCCGCCGTCCAGCACAACGTCGTCTGGTTCGTCGTGCTCATCCTGATCCCGACCCCGTTCGGGCTCTTCCTGGCGGTCCAGCTGGACAAGAAGATCCGGTTCAGCCGGGTCTACCAGACGGCCTTCTTCCTGCCGGTCGTGGTCTCCATGGCCGTCATCGGCTTCGTCTGGCAGCTGATCTACAACCCGGACACGGGCCTGATCAACAGCCTGATCGGCGCCAACGAACCGGGCCACTACATCGACTGGATCGGCGACCCGGACCTCAACCTCTGGGCCATCCTCATCGCCGCCTCCTGGCGGCACGCCGGCTACATGATGATCCTCTACCTGGCCGGTCTCAAGAGCGTCGACCCGGCCCTGCGCGAGGCGTCCGCACTGGACGGGGCGAACGAGTGGCAGACGTTCAAGAACGTCGTCTTCCCGACCCTGCGGCCCACCAACACCGTCGTCCTCGTGGTGACGATCATCGAGGCACTGCGCGCCTTCGACCTGGTCTTCGTCTTCAACAAGGGCGCCCAGGGGACCGAACTGCTGTCGATCCTGGTCACCAACAACATCATCGGCGAGTCCAGCCGCATCGGATACGGATCGGCGATCGCCGTCGTCCTGCTGGTGATCTCCCTCGCCGTGATCATCCCGTACCTGATCGCGACCTTCCGAAAGGAGCGGCGAGCATGAGCGCGACCCTGGCGTCCAAGCAGCGCACCCCCGTCCGCCCCACCCGGATCCTGCTGCACACGTTCCTCGTCGTGACGTCCCTGGCCTGGCTGGCACCCCTGCTGTGGGCCCTGTTCGCGGCTCTGCGCCCCTACGCGGAGACCAGCGAGAAGGGCTATGTCTCCTGGCCCGACAAACTCAGCCTCGACAACTTCACCAACGCGTTCCAGCAGTCGGACATGCTGCACTACTTCGGGAACACGCTGCTGATCGCGGTCCCGGCCGTGCTCCTGACCCTGTTCCTGTCGTCGTGCGTGGCGTTCTACGTCAGCCGCTTCGACTTCCGGGTCAACCTGTTCCTGCTCCTGGTGTTCACGGCCGGCAACCTGCTTCCGCAGCAGGTGATCATCACCCCGCTGTACCGCCTGTACCTCCTGGTCGACCTGCCGGGCGTCACGGTCAGCGGCAAGCTCTACGACTCCGCGCTCGGCCTGGTCCTGATCCACGTGGCGTTCCAGTCCGGCTTCTGCGCCTTCGTGCTGAGCAACTACATGCGCTCGCTGCCGCACGAGCTGACCGAGGCCGCGCTGGTCGACGGGGCCTCCGTCTGGCGGCTGTACTGGCAGATCGTGCTGCCGCTGTGCAAGCCCGCGATGGCGGCCCTGGCGACCCTGCTCTCCATCTGGATCTACAACGACTTCTTCTGGGCCATCGTGCTGATCTCGACCGGTGAGAACATGCCGATCACCTCGGCCCTGAACAACCTGTCCGGCCAGTACTTCACCGACCCCAACCTGGTCGCCGCCGGCGCCCTGCTCACCGCCATCCCCACGCTGATCGTGTACTTCGTGCTCCAACGCCAGTTCGTCAGCGGCCTGACCCTGGGCGCCAACAAGGGCTGAGCCCCTTCTTCTCCCCTCCGGCAGGGACGCCCGCGCACCGCCCGCGCACGGCGTCGCCGCCGACCTGGCCCGGTCAACCGGAGGGGGCGGGGTTCGTCGGCCGTCTCTCCTGCGAACCGTCGTTCTCCCAGGTCAGCTTGACGTTCAGGTGACCTTCGGCGCTCGTCTTCGCGATGATCGCGCCGGCCTCCGCGGTCAGCTTCACACCGAACTCGACCTCGATCGTGCCCGGCCGGACGTCCATCGCGCGGAACTGGCCGAGCACGTCCGACGCGGCCTGGCGGACATTGCCGAGCGCGGAGCTCAGCGAGGCGCCGGCCGACTCGACGAGGCCACCCGTCCGGGACACCGGGCTGATGGCCGGGCCGTCCTGCGGCACCTCCACGATCACTTCACCGCCGCCGTCCAGGGTCCACCGCACCAGCTCGGTCATACAGCCTCCTCGATCGGGTCGGGCGCGCTCAGGGGCAGAGGGCGCCCTGATAGGCGCCGGGCGGCACCAGGTCCCGGGTCGCCTTGTCGTGGTTCGGCTCGCCGAGCAGGGCGCAGAGTCCCGACAGGGTGAGTTTGCGCTCGGCGGCCCGCGGATCGGCCTTGGCGGCGGCCAGTCGGCGCAGGGGGTCCGGCTCGCCGGGACGGTCGAGCACGACGCCGAGCGTGCTGCCGTCCACCAGGGCGAGCGGGGCGCCGACACCGCTGCCCAACGGCCATATCCAGCCCCCCGAGTAGGCGAACCGTCCCCTCTCCGCGCCGTTCGACAGCGACCGGACGGAGACCCGCTGGGCCAGCGTGGGCCCCATGATCGGTTCCAGCTGCAGACCGGTGGCGGAGGGGGTGCGCCCGGTCAGGGAGCCGTATCCCTGCGCCAGGGTCGAGACCCAGGCCGTGGTGCCCGTCGCGTCCAGCGCGAGCGTGCCGAAGTCGCCGCTCTCGACCAGCCGGGGGATGCGCGAGACGACCTTGCCGGTCCCGGTGGACCAGGCGACCAGGCCGCGGGTGCCGGTGCCGGGTTCCCGGACGAGGGCGGCGACCGTGCCCCCGTCCAGGCTCATCGTCACGGTGTCGATGGTGGTCGGGTCGGCGACCAGCGGGCGCCGGGTCACGGTGTTCCGGCCGAGGTCCACCAGGGACAGCTGGAAATCGGCTCGTCGCTCGAGGTCGTCGGCCAGCACCTCGGAGACCGTCGCGGTGCTGCCTCCGGGGCCCAGCCACAGCTCGGTGACCAGGCTCGGCCACGGCAGCTTCGCCTGCCGGAGCAGCCGTCCGGTGTGCAGGTCGAACAGATACAGGGTGTTGTGCAGTCCGCTCCGCAGGGTCGGCAGCACACGGTCCGAGACGACCATGCCCAGCACCCGGTCCGTGGGGTCGACGCTCATGCTCACGTTGCCGAGCAGGGGTAACTGCGCGACCTCGCGGGCGGAGGCGACCTTGTGCTCCACCGTGTCGTAGACGACCAGACAGGACGTGACGCCGAGCAGGTCGTCGGGGGCGCAGGTGGGGTATCCGTCCGGGTCGATCTTCGGCAGGCCGTTCTCGTCGGCGGGGTCGTCGACGTCCATGTCGCCGAAGTCGACCGCGACCACCTGCCGGAACACCACATACCGTCCGCTCCGGCTGATCACGGGTGATCCGGCGTAGTCGTTCGGGCCGAACAGCGAGGACAGCGACTCCTTCGCGACCCCCTGGCCGGAGAGGTGCCACAGCGCGATCCGGCTCGACGCGTCCGTGGTGACCAGGGTTCCGCCGTCGGCGCTCGACATCTGCGTGAGGTTCTCGTTCTCCACCCGGGCGCTCCGCTCCAGCTCCTCGGCGCCCGAGTCCGACGTCGGGGCCGGCCCGCTCGATGGGCCGGTCGTGGTCGCGCCGGAACGGGTCGAACCGGCCGAGTCCAGGTCCCCGGCGGCGTCGTGGTGCGGCAGCAGCTTGTCGGCCACGTCGTAGGCGCCCGGCTTCGCCGCGTCGAGGCCGACCGCGGAGTCCGTCCGGTAGGCGCGCATGGCCAGTTGCACCGCCCCGTAGGAATCGGCCTGTTCCAGTTGCCGCGCCTTCACGGCCAGGTCCCGCGCGAGGGCTCCGGCCACCTGCTCGCTGCGGTGCTGGTACACGGCCGTGGTGATGACGAGGGCCACCGCCAGCACCGCGGCGATGCCCGAGCCCAGCCACCGCCGGCGCCGCCGGCTCGCCCCGATGAAGGCGTGCTCACGCGCGCTGAGATGCTCGCCGTGGCCGGCCGCCCACCGCCGGGCATCCCGCAGATCGGCGCCGGACAGCAGACGGCTGGGCGACTTCCGGCTCGACCAGATGTCGATCCGCCGCCGCAGACCGTCCTGCCAGACCCGGAAGTCGCGAAACCTCTCGGTCAGCTCACGCAGCCGGTCCCACTGCGTCAGCAGCGAGTCGTGCGCCAACTCGACGCCGGGCACCGGCTCCTGGCCCGCGAGACCGGCGTTGACCTCGTGCAGCACCAGCAGTCTCGTGGTGGCGAGGCGCTGCGCGACGGCCCACTGCGCGTCGTCGCACTCGTCGCGCAGGGCGGTGCTGCGCACGGTCAGTTCGTCGCGGTGCAGGGGTCGGGCCAGTTGCACCAGCAGCCGCTCGGCGGTGGCCCGGGTCCCGGGATCCAGTCCCGAC
Organism: Streptomyces sp. NPDC102259; assembly: GCF_044766465.1. Taxonomy (NCBI): domain Bacteria; kingdom Bacillati; phylum Actinomycetota; class Actinomycetes; order Kitasatosporales; family Streptomycetaceae; genus Streptomyces; species Streptomyces sp. NPDC102259. The sequence continues at coordinate 105,562 of NZ_JBIWMA010000001.1, forward strand.
CACACCCGGTCGGCGTAGCCCGCCAGCGCCCGGGAGACCCCGCCCACCTCCTCGTAGGCCTCGTGGGTCAGCAGGCCCGCCGAACGCCGCTCCCACAACTCGGCGAGCGTGAACTCCAGCAGCGGCAACGGGTTCGGCGTCCGCTTCAGATCCGCCAGGATCCGCTCGACGAGCCCGTCGGCGAACTCGACCGTGCCCAGCCGCCGCAGCGGCCCGGTCATCACCTGCCGCAGCTCCGCCCCGGTCATCTCGCCCACGGTGATCGGCAGCCAGCGCCTCGCCAGCTCGGCGGCGGGCCGGTCGCTCAGAACGGCGCCGAGGAACGTGTCCCTGACGTTGACCAGCACGGACAGCCGGGATCCGGCGGTGAGGCAGGCGCCCAGCGCCCCGGCGAACGCGGCCCGGTCGTCCACGGGCCGGCCGAAGACCTCCTCGAACTGGTCGACGCAGACCAGCATCTGCTCGCCGCCGCGGCGCTCCAGCACCGCGGCCACCACATCGGCCATGGCGCCCCCGGCCAGCCTCGAGGCGAGCGACTCGACGGACGCCAGCCGGGCCGACGCCTCCCGGTCCGGCTCCAGCAGGGCGTCCAGCGCGAACGCCAGGGCGTTCAGCGGGGTACCGGCGTCGGAGGGGCGGAGCGTCACCACCACCAGCCGCTCCCGCCGGGCGCGCAGCCGGGGGAGCACACCGGCGTGCCACAGGGAGGACTTGCCGGCTCCGGAGCCTCCGATGACGCTGATCACCGGTACGCCGTCACCGATCCGGTCGACGATCTGCGCGGCCAACTCGTCGCGCCCGTAGAACAGTTCGGCGTCCTCCTCGGTGAACGCGCGCAGCGCCCGGAACGGCGACCGCTGCTCGATCACCCCCGTCAACTCCGGCCAGGCGGCCAGCAGCGTGTCCACCGGCATCATGTAGCCGATCTTCGACCCGGCACCGGAGACCTTGTAGCCCACCATGCCCACGACGGCGTCGGCGTCCGGGCTCCACACGGGCGTCCCGGAGAAGCCGGGCGCGAGCACCGCCTGCCGGGTGGGATCGCTCTCGATCTCCACCCAGCCCGTGGCGACCGGGCCCCCTTCCCGGCCGTACACCCAGGTGCCGAGCTCCAGACCGCGGGGGAAGCCGACCATCACCAGCAGGCCGTTCAGACCGCCGCGCCGTCTGCGCAGCACCAGCGGACGGGCGCCGTCCGGAGCCGGGTCGAGCAGCCGCAGACCGGCGACGTCCGTGCCCCGGCCCGGAACGGGCGGGTGCCAGGCGACGACCTCGGCGGCGCGCCGCAGACCCGGCGCCAGTAACGGGAAGTCGAGGGTGACCGACGAGCCGACCGGCGGCGCCTGTTCGGGGGTCGCGGCGGACGCCTGTGCGGGCGGGAGCCCCAGGGCGTCGGTCACCACGTGCGCGGCGGTCAGGACATGAGCGGGACCCGCCAGGAAACCGGCCCCCACCAGAAAATCCCCGCGCCAGATTCGGACCAGCGCCGCCTCCAACGGGACACGCTCGCCCGAGCCCATGCCGCTCCTCCCCGTACGCCCCTGCAGACGCGCCGACACCTCCGGCGACAGGAGGTCGTGGGCGCAACGAGCCTGCCACAGATCTCGCCGACCCGGACGGAAAGCGGACAAGAGCGATCAACCGGCGAAGGGCGCGGCAGGCCCCCCAGCCCGCCGCGCCCTCTCCCGCTCCCCGGGTCAGGTGGTCTCGGTCGACGCCAGGGTGCCGGTGCGGGCCGCCTGGCTGTACCACAGCGCGCTCGACTTGGGAGTGCGGGTCAGCGTCGCGTAGTCCACGTAGACCGCGCCGAACCGCTTCTCGTAGCCGTACGCCCACTCGAAGTTGTCGAGGAGGGACCAGAGGTAGTAGCCCCGCACGTCCGCGCCGTCCGCGATGGCCCGCCGGACCGCCGAGAGGTGGCCGTGCAGGTAGGCGATGCGCTCCGGGTCGTGGACGCGGCCGTCCGAGTCGGGCTTGTCGTCGTAGGCCGCGCCGTTCTCCGTGATGTAGAGGGGCAGGCCCGGCGCCTCCGCCGTGTAACGCATGATCAGCTCGTGCAGGCCGGTCGGGTCGATGGACCAGCCCATCTCCGTGCGGTCGCCCGGCGTCAGGTGGAAGGCCACGTCGTCCGCGCCCGGCCACGGCGAGTGGTCGCTCGCGCCATGACCGTCCGAGCGGGGGCCCCGCACCGACGCGTCCGCCGCCGAGACCAGCGTGGGCGTGTAGTAGTTGAGGCCCAGCGCGTCCAGCGGCTGGTGGATGGCGCGCAGATCGCCGTCGAGGACGAACGACCAGTCCGTCAGCGACGAGGTCGCCGCGAGCAGCGTCTCCGGGTAGGCGCCCCGCAGGATCGGGCCGTGGAAGACGCCGTTGGCCAGGTCGTCGATCTTCTGCACCGCGGCCAGGTCTCCCGGGTCGCCCGGGGAGAGCGGGCGCACCACCGAGGAGTTGAGACTGATCGCCACCGAGTTGCGGGCCGGCATGGCCGCGCGCAGCGCCGACGTGCCCAGGCCGTGCGCCAGGTTCAGATGGTGCGCCGCCTTCAGCGAGGCCGCCGGCTCCGTGCGGCCCGGCGCGTGCACCCCGGAGGCGTAGCCCAGGAACGCGCTGCACCACGGCTCGTTGAGCGTGATCCAGTTCTCCACGCGGTCGCCGAGCGCCTCGCCGACGATCTGCGCGTACTCCGCGAACCTCAGCGCCGTGTCCCGCTCCGGCCAGCCGCCCGCGTCCTCCAGCTCCTGGGGGAGGTCCCAGTGGTAGAGGGTGACGGCCGGCTTGATGCCCGCCGCCAGCAGCTCGTCCACCAGACGGCGGTAGAAGTCCAGGCCCACCTGCACCGCGGGTCCGCGGCCGGTCGGCTGGACCCGGGACCAGGAGACGGAGAAGCGGTACGCGGACAGGCCCAGCTCCGCCATCAGCGCCACGTCGTCGCGGTAGCGGTGGTAGTGGTCGACAGCGATGTCACCGGTTTCGCCACCGGCCGTCTTGCCTGGCGTATGGCTGAAGGTGTCCCAGATCGAGGGGGTGCGGCCGCCCTCGCGCACCGCCCCCTCGATCTGGTACGCGGAGGTCGCGGCACCCCAGAGGAAGGCGGGCGGAAAGGAGACCGGAGTAATGGGCTCAGGCATGGAAGCGCTCCCATGGGAGGTCGTCGAGACCGACGAGGTCGGGGGGGGGAAGAGGTGCGGAGGGGGCCGGGGCGGCGGTGACCCGGCCCCCGTGAAGTCACGGACTGACGGACGGGAGGGCGTCGTAGGGCGTCGTGCGGAGTCGCGCGGCGTCCTCAGCCCTTCACGGCGCCCTGCATGATGCCGCCCACGATCTGCTTGCCGAAGATCGCGAAGACCAGCAGCAGCGGCAGCGTGCCCAGCAGCGCGCCCGCCATGATCAGGGACTGGTCCGGGGTGTACCCGCGGCCGAGGCCCGCGACCGCGACCTGCACGGTCGGGTTGCCGGTCTGACTCAGCACCAGGAACGGCCACAGGAAGTCGTTCCACGTCTGCACGAACATCAGCATGCCCAGCACCGCCATCGCCGGGCGCGCCGCGGGGAACACCACGTGCCACACCACGCGCCAGCTGCTCGCGCCGTCCACCCGGGCCGCCTCGATGATCTCGTCGGGCAGCGCCTGGATGAGGTACTGCCGCATGAAGAACACACCGAACGCGCTCACCAGCGATGGCAGGATCACCGCCTGGAGCTGGTCCGTCCACTCCAGCTTGGCGACCATCATGTAGAGCGGGATGATGCTCAGCTGCGGCGGCACCATCATCGTGCCGATCACGATCAGCATCAGCGCGCCCCGGCCCCGGAACCGGAGCTTGGCGAAGGCGAACCCGGCGATCGTCGACAGGAAGACGATCGTCGCCGCCGAAGTGCCCGCCACGATCGTCGTGTTGACGAACGCCTTGCCCAGGTTCGCGTCGTTCCAGGCCACGTCCAGGTTGTGGAAGAGGTTGGAGCCGAACACGAACGGCGGCGGGTTCTGCGCCAGTCGGTTGTTGTCGCGGGACGCCGCGATCGCCGTCCACACCAGGGGGAACAGCGAAACGATGGTGAACACGCCCAGGATGATGTAGGCGATCGGCCCGCCGTGCATCTGCCCGCCGGCCCGCGCGGACTTCGGCCGGCGCACCTTCCGGGCCGTCGGCACGGCGTCCTCGGATTCCACGGACTTCGCGGTCGTTGTCGTCGTCGTCACGGCCGGTACTCCTAACTACTGGCGCGCAGCCGGCGCGAGATGACGTAGTTGACGATGCCGATCACGATCAGGATCAGGAACATCGTCCAGGCGATCGCCGAGGCCCGGCCCAGGTGCTGGTTCACCCAGCCCTGCTCGTACAGGTACAGGCCCAGCGTCTGGAACTGGTGCTCCGCGCCGCCCGACGCGCCCTTGTTGGCGTCGAACAGCAGCGGTTCGCCGAAGACCTGACTGGCGCCGATCGTCGAGACGACGACCGTGAACAGGATCGTCGGCCGCAGCGACGGCAGCGTGACGTGCAGGAACTGCTTCCAGCGGCTCGCGCCGTCCAGCGCCGCCGACTCGTACAGGTCCTGCGGGATCGCCTGCATCGCGGCCAGATAGATCAGCGCGTTGTAGCCCGTCCACCGCCAGATGACGATCGACGAGACGGCGAACTGCGACGGCCACTTGTCGTTCTGCCAGTCGACCGCGTCGATCCCGACGAAGTGCAGCGCCCAGTTGATCATGCCGTAGTCGCGCCCGAAGAGCAGCACGAAGACAAGCGAGGCGGCCGCGATCGAGGTCGCGTACGGCGCGAGCATCGCGACCCGGTAGAAGGTCGAGGCCCGCAGCTTGTAGTTGAGGATGTGGGCGATGCCCATCGCCATCAGCAGCTGCGGAACGGTCGAGATGATCCCGATCGTCAGGGTGTTCTTCGCCGCGTTCCAGAAGAAGTCGTCCTCGAAGATGCGCGTGTAGTTGCGCATCCCCACCCACGTCATGTCGGTGGGCGCGGTCAGCTCCACCTGGTGCAGCGACGCCCAGCCGGTGTAGACCAGCGGGAACAGGCCGAACGCGAGGAACAGCAGGAAGAACGGCGAGACGAAGGCGTACGGACTCCAGCGCTTGTCCCGCTGCCAGCGGCGGGAGAGCCGGGCCCGATGCCGCTGCTCCGCCTCCGTGGTGACGGCGGCCGGGCGGCCCGGGGCCGCGCCCCCCTCCTTGGTGGGGGGCGCGGCGGTGTCGTGGCGGGTGGTCATGCGGGTCACTTGTCCAGGTTGTTGTCGATGGTCTTGGTGGCCGTGTTCCAGGCCTCCGCCGCCGACTTGCCCTTCGTCACGAGGATGACGCCGTTGTCGGTCAGGCCCTGCTGGATGATCTGGTCCTTCGGGCCGATGACCTGCACCGGAGCCGTCTTGGCGGCCTCGGAGAAGACCGTACCGATCGGCGAGTCACCGGTCATGTCGTTCTTCGCGCCGGTCACCTCGGGCATCGTGTACGCGCTCGGCGCGCTCGGGAAGGAGCCCTGCACCTTGAACAGCTTCGCCTGCTGCTCGGGCGCGGTCAGCCAGGTGATGAACGCCTCGGCCTCCTTCACGTGCTTGCCGCTCTTCGGGACGCCCAGGAAGGAACCGCCCCAGTTGCCGGACTTCGGCGCGACGGCCACGTCCCACTTGCCGGCGTCCTCCGCCTTCGCCTTGCCCTTGATGGTGCCGAGCATCCACGGCGGGCAGGCGATGGTGGCGAACTTGCTGTTCGCGATCGTCGTGTCCCACGACTGCTGGAACTGCGTCTGGGCCTGGACCAGGCCCTCCTCGGCGGCCTTCGCGGTCAGGTCGAACGCGGCCTTCACCGCCGGGTTCGTCTTGTAGATGATCTCGCCGGAGGAGTCGTAGAACTTCTCCTTCTCACTGCTGAGGATGGCGTTGATCAGGCCGCCGGGGGAGTCCATGAAGAAGGTGCCCGCCTTGGCCTTCTGCTTGTACCGCTCGCCGGTGGCGACGAACTTGTTCCAGTCACCGGCCCACAGCTTGCCGACCTCGGCGCGGTCGGTGGGCAGACCGGCCGCCTCGAAGAGGTCCTTGCGGTAGCAGAGGGCCATCGGACCGATGTCGGTGCCGAGGCCGATCGTCTGGCCGTCCTTGGTGGTGCCCTGCGACCACTTCCAGTCCAGCCACTTGCTCTTGTCGACGCCCGAGACCTTCGACAGGTCCTCGAACTTGGCCGCCTGGGTGGCCACGACCTCGGCGATGTTGCCCACCTCGATGGCCTGGACGTCCATCAGGCCGCTGTTGGTGGTGAGGTGGTTGACGAGCGCCGGGTAGTAGTTCTCGTTCCGCTCCGTGACATTCTCGGCGATCTTGATGTCGGGGTGGAGCTTCTCGTACTCGGTGTAGAGCCCGGCCTCCTTGAAGCCCATCGTGCCGAACAGACCCATCGTGATCGTCGTCTTGCCCTTGCCGCTGCCCGACGACGAGCCGTCGGAAGCGTCGTCGTTGCCGTCGTCGGCACAGCCGGCCAGCAGCCCGGCGCCCAGCGACGCTACGGCCGCGAGGACCACCACCCGGCGGGTGGTTCGGGTACGTGCTCGCATTGCGTCCTCCTGTTGCCCTGACGTGCCGACCCCCCGGCCAACTGCATTGTTGGGCCCGTTAGTTACTCGCTGCGGCTCGGGCGGGGAACGTGCGGGATGTGTATGTGTCAGGTACCGTGGGAGCGCTCCCACAGGTGATGTGTTGAAGAGTCGTCGGTTCGGGCGGGGGTGTCAAGGGTGGGAACGCGGAGAGATGCGTTCAGTTATCGGCCCGTTAGCTAACTCGAGGGGACAGCGCTTTCCGGCCGCGAGCGGTGACACTCCGGCCGCCCGGGGTCCGGGAGTTGGGCGCCTTCGGCGTTCCGGGGAGAGGCCCGCCCGGCGGCCGGGGGCAAGGTCCCCGCGGGGCCGCAGCGGGCCTGAGGGGACGGCGGCCGTCGGCGAAGGTGGGCGGAACGGACGGGGCTGTTAGATTCCAGGCCAGCGTGAACGACGGCGGGAAGGCGGGGCCCATGGCAAGCCACGGAGCGCGGAGCCGGAGCGGAGGGCGGCCGACTCTCGAAGAGGTGGCCGCGCGCGCCGGTGTCGGCCGCGGCACGGTCTCCCGGGTGATCAACGGCTCGCCGAGAGTCAGCGACGCGACCCGCGCGGCCGTCGAGGCGGCCGTCGCCGAGCTCGGCTACGTCCCCAACACCGCGGCCCGCGCCCTGGCCGCCAACCGCACGGACGCCATCGCGCTGGTGGTCCCCGAGCCGGAGACCCGCTTCTTCGCCGAGCCGTACTTCTCGGACATGCTGCGCGGTGTCGGCGCGGAACTCTCCGACACCGAGATGCAGCTGCTGCTGATCTTCGCGGGTAGCGATCGCGAACGACGCCGGCTCGCCCAGTACCTGGCGGCGCACCGCGTCGACGGGGTTCTCCTGGTCTCGGTCCACGCGGACGACCCGCTGCCCGATCTGCTGGCCCAGCTGGAGATCCCGGCGGTGATCAGCGGCCCGCGCTCCGCCGCGGAGACCCTCCCCTCCGTGGACTCCGACAACTACGGCGGCGCCCGCTCGGCGGTGGACCACCTGCTCTCCCGGGGCCGTACCCGCATCGCCCACATCACCGGCCGCACGGACGTCTACGGCGCCCAGCGGCGCGTCGACGGCTACCGGGACGCCCTGCGCGACGCGGGCTACCCGCCGGACGAGGGCCTGATCGCCCCGGGCGACTTCACCGAGGAGGGCGGACACCGCGCGATGGGCGAGCTCCTCGCCCGCAACCCCACCCTCGACGCGGTCTTCGCGGGCTCCGACGTGATGGCGGCCGGCGCCCGCCGGGCGCTGCGCGAGGCGGGCCGCCGCCTCCCGGAGGACGTGGCGATGGTCGGCTACGACGACTCGGCGATCGCCCGGCACATGGACCCGCCGCTGACGAGCGTCCGCCAGCCCATCGAGGAGATGGGCCGCAGGATGCTGGACCTGCTCCTCACGGAGATCGCGGACCGCCGTCCCGCGGTGTCCCGGGGCCTGGAGCGCCGGCAGGTCGTGCTGGCGACGGAGCTGGTGGGGCGCTCCTCCTCCTGAGCATGGCGTTCCTGAGCGCGGCGTTCCTGGGCGTGGCGATGCTGAGCGTGGCGTTCCTGGGCGTGCGTGGATTCACGGAGCGGTGATCAGCCGCCACCGCACCTCGCCGTCCTGCCGCTCCGCGGTGACCGACAGCCCGGCGGAACGGGCCACGGCCGCGGACGCGTGGTGATCGGGGTGGATGTGGGCGACGATCGTGCGCACGCCCTGGGCCCGCAGCCGGCCGACGAGTCCCGCCGCCGCCTCGCAGGCGAGGCCGCGGCCCTGCCAGGGGGTGCCGACGACCCAGGCGATCTCGGCGTGGTCCCGCCCGGTCACGGTGGCCTGGACGGTCCCGGCCGGCCGGTCGGCGTCCCGCACCCGCAGCACCCAGTTGCACCAGGAGACGGACGGATCCGGCGAACCGGCGACGAGCCGCTCGTAGCGGGCGCGCAGGGCCTCGGGCGTGCCGGGGGCGCCGCCGATGAAGGCGTGCAACGCGGGATCGCCCAGGACGACCGCCATCTCGGCCGCGTGGTCGACGCGCAGCGGGACGACGTCGAGCCGGGCGGTCGTGAACGGCTCGGCGGTGAGGGTCGAGCGCATGACGCCTCCCGGGAAACACATCAGCCGGTGACCTCCCTCTCGGGAGGTCACCGGCTGATGACTCAGGGTGAGTGACGGGACTTGAACCCGCGGCATCCTGGACCACAACCAGGTGCTCTACCAGCTGAGCTACACCCACCACGCCCGGCAGTTGGACTTTGCGGTCTCCCTACCGGCCGAGAAAAAGTGTACAGGGTCCGAGGGGGTGCTCGCGCATGCCTTTACGGGGCTCCGTCAGCTGCTGGGCAGGACGTGCTTCGCGGCGATGGTCTTGGCGGTGTCGGAGTCCGGCCCGGGCTGCGGCACGAAGACGGCCTCGCGGTAGTAGCGCAGTTCCGCGATGGACTCGCGGATGTCGGCGAGGGCGCGGTGGTTGCCGTTCTTCGGGGGGCTGTTGAAGTACGCCCGCGGGTACCAGCGCCGGGCGAGCTCCTTGATCGACGACACGTCGACGATCCGGTAGTGGAGGTAGCCCTCGAGGGCGGTCATGTCCCGCGCCAGGAAGCCGCGGTCCGTGCCGACGGAGTTGCCGCACAGCGGAGCCTTGCCCGGCTCCTTCACGTGCTCCCTCACATAGGCCAGCACCTGGGCCTCGGCCTCGGCGAGGGTCGTCCCGCCCGCCAGCTCTTCGAGCAGCCCGGACGAGGTGTGCATCTCGCGCACCACCTCCGGCATCGTCTCCAGTGCCCGGGCCGGCGGGCGGATGACGATGTCGACGCCGTCGCCGAGCACGTTCAGCTCGGAGTCGGTGACGAGGGCGGCTACCTCGATGAGAGCGTCGTCCGACAGCGAGAGGCCGGTCATCTCGCAGTCGATCCACACCATGCGATCGTTCATGCGACCACCCTAAAGCTGACGTCGGCCTTTGCGGTGCCCCGCGGGGACGCTCTCATGCCCGAGCGCCGGTCGGGCTGGTGGGCCCGACCGGCGCTCGAGAGGTTCCGTCACCCGCTCAGGTACCGCTGCGCTGCCCCGGCAGGCTCGCCCGCGAGCTCGCGTACGCGTCGCGCGCGTGCTCGGCCGGCAGGGACGCCGACGAGCCCATCGCACCGGCCGCCGCCGAGGCCGTACGCCGCAGCTGCGGCGGCACCGGCCCCGGGCCGTCCGGGTGCAGCGCCACGGGCGGTGGCGGCGGTCCCGACGGTTCGTTGTCCGTCGGCCGTTCGCTCTGCGGCCTGCGGGCCCGGTAGGCCGCCCGGTACGCCGCGGGGGACGAGCCGAGCTGTCGGCGGAAGTGGCCGCGCAGGGCCACCGGCGAGCGGAAGCCACAGCGCCCCGCGACCTCGTCGACCGAGTAGTCCGACGTCTCCAGCAGGCGCTGCGCCTGGAGCACCCGTTGGGTGATCAGCCACTGGAGCGGCGCGCTGCCGGTCAGGGACCGGAAGCGGCGGTCGAAGGTGCGGCGGCTCATATAGGCGCGTGCCGCCAGCGTCTCCACGTCGAACTGCTCGTGGAGATGCTCCAGCGCCCAGGCGACGACCTCGGCGAGCGGGTCGGCGCCGATCTCCTCGGGTAAAGACCGGTCGAGGTAGCGCTCCTGCCCGCCCGACCGACGTGGTGGCACGACCAGTCGCCGGGCCAGCGCGCCCGCCGCCTCGTTACCGTGATCCGTCCGCACGATGTGCAGACAGAGGTCGATTCCGGCCGCCGTGCCCGCGGACGTCAGCACGTCGCCGTCGTCGACGAACAGTTCGCGCGGATCCACGTGTACCGACGGATAGCGCTTGGCCAGCGTCGGCGCGTACATCCAGTGCGTCGTGGCCGGGCGTCCGTCCAGCAGACCCGCGGCGGCCAGCACGAACGCGCCGGTGCACAGGCCCACGATGCGGGCACCCTCCTCGTGCGCCCGGCGCAGCGCGTCGAGCGCATCCTCCGGCGGCGGCGAGGTGATCGAACGCCAGGCCGGCACGACGACCGTGCCCGCCCGTGAGATCGCCTCCAGGCCGTGTGGCGCGGTGAGTTCCAGGCCCCCTGTGGTCCGCAGCGGGCCGTCTTCGCCACCGCACACCAGCAAGCGGTAGCGCGGTACGCCGGCGTCCTGGCGGTCAATCCCGAACACCGACAGTGGAATGGAACTCTCGAAAATGGGGCCGCCGCTGAACAGCAGCACCGCGACGATCTCCTTGCGGCGTCGCCCGGAGAGTTTCCGGGCCGCGGCTTCCGGCGCGGCAGTGGAGTCGTGGCTCATCCTGCTAAGCCCCCCTCGGTGGTCGCGGCTCCTCGGTTGTGTCGCTCCTGCACGTTTCCCCTCGGTCCTGCACGAGTCCCCCGCCGTAGACAGTCAAGATCGAATCTAACGTGTCGCACAATGCCGGCGTGGCCAGTTCACCACCCGGCAGATTGTCGACATGGCAACTTGGCGTGAAGCATTCGATCACGAAGCGTTGCACTCGTGGGCCGTGCAGGGAAGTGCGCCTCGGTGCGGTGGCCAATCCCCGTAGGGTGCGCAGGGCCCCTGAGGCCCTTTCCGTGCAGGTGGAACGGGGGGTGGGGGGTGGTTGGGGCAAGGGATGCGCCATCACCGGAAGTTGGCTGAAAAGAAGCGGTTCCGTGCGTGAAAACCGGTCAACCGACCGGTGAGTTTCCCCCGGAGTGACGACCGCCACGGTGCGACCCCGTTCCGGTGCGCTGATGGCGCCCCCGGTGGTGCGCCGGCGGCGCCTCCTCCTCGTCGAGCAACCGGGCCGCGCACCGCTCGGACCGGCGCAGCAGCACCCGGCAGACGGCCGTGACGGCGGCGAGGCCCAGCGCGGTGCCGGTGGTGCCGGCCAGGGAGGCGCCGTACCAGAGGAGGACGACCGGTACCAGGAAGCAGCTGAAGGCCGCCCAGCGGATCAGGTCGGTCGACCGGTCGTCGCCGGGGCGGATCTCGGGGGTGGTGCGCGACGAGGGCACGGGGTGGGCTCCTTCCTGGGGCGGCGGTCCGAGGGGCGGCGGTCCGGCGGGCGGTGCGTCGGCGGTGCGAGGGGCGGCGGTGCGGCGGGCGGTGGGACGGCGGTGCACGGGGTTCAACGCCTGTTCGAGCGGTCGGTCACTGCCGACGTCGGTCCCGCGTAAGTGAATCCTGTGCAAACCGCCTGTACGGGGCAGCAACCATTGCGTTACGGGCGTCGGCTCGTGCATGCTCCCTGGAACCCCCACCGGGGGCGTGCGGGAACTGGGCCTAGGAGGCGTGCCGCCGTACCCTTGGGGGTATGGGGTTGGGAAGATGATTCCCGGACAGCTCCGTCGCTCACCGCCGCGTCCCCCTCGTATAAGGATCAATACGCCGAGACAGCCATGGCCGGTCACGAATTCTTCGAACCCGCGGACCGCAAGCGGCCTGTCGCCGACCCTACGGCGGCCGAGCCCCTGGCGGCGGAAGACGCACGCCATTCCTGCGATCCAGCCTTCAAGCACGGCGTGGTCGTCGGCTTCGACGGCTCCACGTCCAGTGAACGCGCGCTCGCGTACGCCATCGGCATGGCCCACCGCTCCGGCTCGGGCCTGATCATCGTCCATGTCGCCAACCGGCTGCCCACCACGGTGTGGGCCGGCTGCGAGCCGCCCGTCTTCGTCGACGTGCCGGACCACCGCACCGAGGTGCTCGGTCTGGAGCTCGCCTGCGCGGAGTACCTCGCCGAGGTGCCCTGGATCCTGGTCGAGCGCGGCGGCGACATCTGCCACGAACTCGAAGAGGTGGGGCGGGAGTACGAGGCCGACGCGATCGTCGTCGGCTCGACCCACGGCATCGTCGGCCGGCTCTTCGGCTCGGTCGCGGGGCGGCTCGCCAAGCGGGCCAAGCGGCCCGTCGTTGTCATTCCGTAACTCGCCGTCCTCCCAGGTGAGATGAGATCTGGGTACGTCCGGCCCCCTTGTTGCGCAGCATAAATCTACTGGCGCGTAGGAGTGTTTGTGCCTTTGTGAAGGGCATATATCGCTCACACAACTGCACATGCATGAAGGGAGCCCGCCGTGGACAACGACGTCTCTGCGGGAAGCGGTACCACCACGATCGCCGGCCGACTCGCCCTGGGTGTCGCCCTGTTGGCCTTCGGACTCGGGTACACCGACCTCATCGACGGCGTGACGGCTGCGGACGCCGTATCCATCGCCCACTACATCGGCGGCGTCGCGCTGTTCGTCGCCGGCCTGTTCGCCCTCCGGGACCGTGACGCGGCCACCGGCACCGCCTACACCGTCCTCGGCGCCTTCTGGTTCACCTGGGCGGTCTCCGCCGGCGCCCAGGTCTCCGACAACGCCGCCGGGCTCTTCCTGCTCCTGTTCGCCCTCGTGGCGCTCTCCCTGACCCTCGCCGGCGGCGACCAACTCGGCCAGGGCGTCTACGGGTTGTTCTGCGCCGGGCTCGTGCTGATGGCCGTCGCCCGGTTCGCCGACAGCGACGGACTCACCAAGGTCGGCGGCTGGTTCGCCGTCGCGGCGGGCGCGGTGGCCTGGTACGCGGCCACCGCGGCGCTGGCCCACTGGCCCACGGCGTTCTCTCGACGTGCTGCCCGCCCCGGCGTGACGGCCACGGGCTGATCGGCAGCCGGCGCCGGGGAGTTGGGCGTCCCCGGCAGGAGAACGGCCCCCCACGCGCGGGTGGCGCGCGTGGGGGGCCGTTCTGTGCGAGCGGGGAGGACTACTCGACCGTGACCGACTTCGCCAGGTTGCGCGGCTTGTCGATGTCGCGGCCGAGCGCCTTCGCCGTGTAGTAGGCGAGGAGCTGGAGCGGGATGCCCATCAGGATCGGGTCGAGCTCGTCCTCGTTCTTGGGGACGATGACCGTCTGGTCGGCCTTCTCCTGCTCCCGGTGGGCGACCGCGATGATCTTTCCGCTGCGGGCCTTGATCTCCTCCAGCGCGGCGCGGTTCTTCTCCAGCAGGTCGTCGTCGGGGACGATCGCGACCGTCGGGAGCGCGGGCTCGATGAGGGCCAGCGGACCGTGCTTGAGCTCGGACGCCGGGTAGGCCTCGGCGTGGATGTACGAGACCTCCTTGAGCTTCAGCGAGGCCTCGCGGGCGACCGGGTAGCCCCGGACGCGGCCGATGAAGAGCATCGAGCGGGCCTCGGCGAGCGTCTCGGCCAGCTTCTCGATCTCCGCCTCCTGCTCCATGATCTCGGCGATCTGCGCGGGCAGCTTGCGCAGGCCCTCGATGATCCGCTTGCCGTCGCGCACGGAGAGGTCACGGGTGCGGCCCAGGTGCAGGGCGAGCAGCGCGAAGGCGACCGTGGTGTTGGTGAAGCACTTCGTCGAGACGACGCAGACCTCGGGGCCCGCGTGCACGTACACGCCGCCGTCCGCCTCGCGGGCGATCGCCGAGCCGACCACGTTGACCACGCCCAGCACCCGGGCGCCCTTGCGCTTCAGCTCCTGGACGGCCGCCAGCACGTCGTACGTCTCACCGGACTGCGAGACGGCGATGTACAGGGTGTCGGGGTCCACGACCGCGTTGCGGTAGCGGAACTCGGAGGCGGGCTCGGCGTCCGCGGGGATGCGGGCGAGCTCCTCGATCATCTGGGCGCCGATCATGCCGGCGTGGTACGAGGTGCCGCAGCCGAGGATCTTCACCCGGCGGATCTGGCGCGCCTCGCGGGCGTCCAGGTTGAGGCCGCCGAGGTGCACGGTGGAGAAGCGGTCGTCGATGCGGCCGCGCAGCACGCGGTCCACGGCGTCGGCCTGCTCGTGGATCTCCTTGTGCATGTAGGTGTCGTGGCCGCCCATGTCGTAGGAGGCGGCCTCCCACTCGACGGTGGTCGGCTCGGCCGTGGTGCGGGTGCCCTCGGTCGTGTAGGTGCGGAAGTCGTCGGCCTTCAGGGTGGCCATCTCGCCGTCGTCGAGGGTGACGATCTGGCGGGTGTGGGCGACCAGCGCGGCGATGTCCGAGGCGACGAACATCTCCTTCTCGCCGATGCCGAGGACGACCGGGGAGCCGTTGCGGGCGACGACGATCCGGTCGTTGAAGTCGGCGTGCATGACGGCGATGCCGTAGGTGCCCTCGACCACGCGCAGCGCCTCGCGGACCTTGTCCTCGAGCTTCTCGGCCTGGGCGCGGGCGACGAGGTGGACGAGGACCTCGGTGTCCGTCTCGGAGAGGAACTCGACGCCGTCGGCCTCGAGCTTCTTGCGCAGGTCGGAGGCGTTGTCGATGATGCCGTTGTGGACGACGGCGACCTTGAGGTCGGCCGACATGTGCGGGTGGGCGTTCACGTCGGAGGGGGCGCCGTGGGTGGCCCAGCGGGTGTGGGCGATGCCGGTGGTGCCCTTGAAGCGCGCCGGGACCTTGGCCTCCAGGTCGCGGACCCGGCCCTTGGCCTTGACCATCTTCAGGCCGGCCGTCTTCGGCGAGGTGACGACGATGCCCGCCGAGTCGTAGCCGCGGTACTCGAGCCGCTGAAGGCCTTCGAGCAGCAGCGGGGCCACGTCACGCCTGCCGATGTATCCGACGATTCCGCACATATATAGGTATCCCCAAGCTTTCGATCAGCCGTAGACGATGCGCCGCAGTTGCCTGAGCGTGAGCTCGGGCGGCGCCACCGCACGGTATTTCAGGTCCGCCTCGACCCGTTCGAAGATCTCCGCGTTGACCAGGCCCTGGGCCTGGAGCTCGCGGTGGCGGCGACGGACGTAGTCCTCGGTCGTCTCGTCGAAGTAGGCGAGCACGTCCTGGATCACCCGCAGCGCCTCGCCCCGTTGGAGGGGCGTGGATCGCGTCAGGTGATCAACGAGTTCGTCGTGCACCCGGTAGATCCTGAGGTACGCGAGCCGGTTTCGCAAGAATCGTGCCCGATTTCGGGCAGGCGCCTGTTAAGGAGCCTTGGGGGAACCTTGAATGTGTTATGAGCCGCTGTTCCCCCACCGTCCATTTGGCGGCTTGCGGCCCGTCGCCCGGGGCGACCAGTTTCAGACGTCATGGACACTCCTCGCATGGGCGTACCCGAGCAGCTCGCCGAGCGCATGAGCATGGCCGAGCAGCACGAGTACCTGCGCGCCAAGTTCTCCCGGCGCACGATGATCAGAGGCGGCGCCGTCACCCTGGGCACCGTCACGGGTGGCGCGTTCGTGACCGGCGCCACGGCACAGGCCGCCGTGCCGACGCAGACCCCGAAGACCACGCCGGCCGCCGAGCACGTCGACGGCGCCCTCGTCGCCCCCTTCGGCCGCCACCTCGCCTTCGGCAAGGACCCGCGCACCGAGATCACGGTCTCCTGGCAGGTCCCGGTCGCGGTGAAGAAGCCCTTCATCCGGATCGGCGCCCACCCCTGGGACCTCTCCCGCAAGATCGAGGCCGAGGTGCGCACCCTCTACACCCCGGCCGGGGTCGGCGCCAGCGGCGACCACACCCAGTACTACGTGCACGCCGAGCTCACCCACCTCAAGCCGGGCCGGACGTACTACTACGGCGTCGGCCACGCGGGCTTCGACCCGGCCGCCGCGCACCTCCTCGGCACCCTCGGCACCTTCACCACCGCCCCCGACCACAAGGCCCCGTTCACCTTCACCGCCTTCGGCGACGAGGGCGTCGGCTACCACGGCCTTGCCAACAACAGCCTCCTCCTCGGCCAGAACCCGGCCTTCCACCTGCACGCCGGCGACATCGCCTACGCCGACCCGGCCGGCGCGGGCAAGACCGCCGACACCGGTTTCGACTCGCGGATCTGGGACCAGTTCCTCGCCCAGACCGAGTCCGTCGCCAAGTCCGTCCCGTGGATGCCGGCCTACGGCAACCACGACATGGAGGCCTGGTACTCGCCCAACGGCTACGGCGGCGAGGACGCCCGCTGGAACCTCCCGGACAACGGCCCCGACGCGACGAACCTCCCGGGCGTCTACACCTTCGTCTACGGCAACACGGCGGTCATCTCGCTCGACGCCAACGACATCTCCTTCGAGATCCCGGCCAACCTCGGCATCTCGGGCGGCACCCAGACCAAGTGGCTGGAGACGCAGCTCAAGAAGTACCGGGCGTCGAAGGACGTCGACTTCATCGTGATCTTCTTCCACCACTGCGCCTACTGCACCTCCACCGCGCACGCCTCGGAGGGGGGCGTGCGCCAGGAGTGGGTGCCGCTGTTCGAGAAGTACACGGTCGACCTGGTCATCAACGGCCACAACCACCAGTACGAGCGCACCGACGTCATCAAGGCGGGCGCGGTCACCAAGAAGCTGCCGATCGGCGGCACCGCGTACCCCGAGACCGAGGGCGTGGTCTACGTGACGGCGGGCGCGGCCGGCCGCAGCCTGTACGCCTTCACCGCCCCGCTCTCCTACGAGGGCCACGAGAACGAGGTCGAGTCCGTGGCCTCCTACGTCAACACCAAGACCGGCAAGCAGAACGAGACGGTCGCCTGGTCGCGCGTGCGCTACCTCGACTACTCGTTCCTGCGGGTGGACGTCACCCCGGCCGCGAAGGGCCGTACGGCCACGCTGACCGTGCGCGGCATAGCCGAGACCGGTGACCAGGTCGACCACTTCACGGTGGCCCGCAAGGCGAAGTAGTCCCGGTGGATGCGCCCGGAAGGCGGGGCGCACCTACCACCCGCACACCCACCCGCACCCCCGCGCGTACCCCCACGTCGGCAGGCGGTCCTCGTCCGCGCTACATGCGCTTGAGGACCGCCTGTTTGGCCATCGCGAACTCCTCGTCCGTCAGGACGCCGTCGCGGCGCAGCTCGCCGAGCTCGCGCAGCCGGCGCAGCAGCGCGTCGTGGTCGTCCCCGGCGGCGGAGTCCGGCTCGCGCTGCGCGGGCAGGGCGTCCCGGGGTCCGGCCGCCGGATGGGGCAGCCGGGCCTGTACGGCCGCCGCGACGAGCGCCATCAGCGGATCCTTCTTGAAGCCCCACAGCTCCACGGCGTTGGGGTCGTACTTGGCCGGTGCCTTCGTCGGCGCGTGCCGCAGCCGGAAGCGCAGACAGCCGTTCTCGAGGCCGATCGCGGGCTGCCACTCCACGGCCTCGATCTCCGCGATGGCGAGACTGCGGGCGCCGGCGGAGGACTTGGACTCCTCGGTCTTCCAGTTCCACTCCAGGCGCACCCGCTCACCGTCGAAGCTCGCGGTGCCGTCCCCGGCGGAGGCGGACAGGGGCACGGACGGGCCGGGCAGCAGATACGCGTCCACCGGGTCGGCCGGCACCTCGTCGAGGAGCAGCGCCTGGCGCACCTCGTCCACGAGGTACTCGGCGACCCCGTACCGGTCGGAGTCGACGAGCAGCTGGTAGGGGTCGTGCGGCTCGGTCAGCCGTCCGCCGGTCGCCTGGAGCAGGGGATCGGCGCCGTCCCGCAGCCGCAGCCGCAGCCGTCCGGTCTTCTTGCCCTGCTCGAACGACAGCCCGGCCAACGCGCCCAGGGGGACGATCAGTTCACCCAGTTCCCTGCGCAGCGGGCTGACGTTCTTGTCCCGGCCCGGGGTCAGCCGCAGGGCATCGCCGTCGAAGACCCAGGTGCCGTCCTTCTGGATGATTTCCGCCATGGGGGGATTCTTCCAAAGACGGCGACGGGCGCCCCCGAGGACCGTACTCGGGGGCGCCCGTCCGCCTCGATCAGAACCCTGCGACGGGATTTCTGAGGGTGCCGATCAGCTGGAGGGCGCCCGACGGATCCGCCAGGTCCACCATCTGCCGGTTGTCGCGCAGCTGGAGACGGTTGAGGCAGGACAGGGCGAACTCGGGGGCGAACATGTCGTACTGGCGGAACTTGTCGGCCAGTTCGGGGTTCTCCTCCTGGTAGGCGCGGGTGACCTCGGCGACCGTGCGCCAGAAGTCGTCCTCGTCGAGGATCCCCTCGGTGGCGAGGCCGGCCGCGAGGAAGCGGAAGAAGCAGTCGAAGACGTCCGTGAAGATGGACAGGAGCTTCATGTCCTCGGGCACCTCGACGCGGATGCGCCGGACCTCGGGCGGCAGCACCGCGTCCGGGTCCATGACCGCGATCTCCTCGGCGATGTCCTTGTAGATCGCCCGCTGCACCGCCCCGTCCTTCAGCACCAGGATGGTGTTCTCGCCGTGCGGCATGAACACCAGGTCGTAGGCGTAGAAGCTGTGCAGCAGCGGGGTGTAGTACGCCTGGAGGTAGCCGCGCAGCCACTGGGTCGGCGTCAGGCCCGACTGCTCGATCAGCGCGCCGGCCACCGAGCGGCCCTCGTGGTCCACATGGACCAGGGAGGCCATGGTCGCGAGCGACTCGCCGTCCCGGAGCGTGGGCACCGGGCTCTCCCGCCACAGCGCGGCCAGCATCTTGCGGTACGGCGAGTAGCGGTCCGTCGCCGCCTCGTACTCCAGGTGCCGGTAGCCGACGGCCGCCCGCTCCCGGATGATCGACAGGCCCGTCGAGCGCAGCACCGGGTCGTTGTCGATGAGCTGGGCCAGCCAGTCGTTGATGGCCGGGGTCGCCTCCATGTAGGCGGCCGAGAGGCCGCGCATGAAGCCCATGTTGAGGACGGACAGGGCCGTCTTCACATAGTGCTTCTCGGGATGCGAGGAGTTGAAGAACGTCCGGATGGACTGCTGCGCCAGGTACTCGTCGTCGCCCTCGCCCAGGCAGACCAGGTTCCCGCGCGCGATCTCGGCGGCGAAGGTGACGGTGAGCTTGTTCCACCACTGCCAGGGGTGGACGGGGATGAGGAGGTAGTCCTCCGGGTTCCGGCCCTGCTCGCGCAGGATCCCGTCGAACCGCTCGAGCGTCTTCTCGCCCAGCTCCTCCCGCACGAACGACTCGTACGCGATGCCGACGCCCGCCGTGAACGCGGCCCGTGAGCGGTGCGCGGCCAGCCACACCAGCCGGACCGGGCTCGCCGTCTCCGGCGCGTACGACAGGTACTCGTGGATGCCGAAGCCGAGCCGTCCGTTGTTGGCGACGAAGCAGGGGTGGCCCTCGGTCATCCCGGTCTCGATGGCCTGGAAGCCGCTCTTGACCAGTTCCGCCGACGTGATCTGCGGTTTGGTCAGTTTGTAGCAGGTGCCGGAGAGGGTGGAGGAGATCTCCTCCAGGTAGACCGGCAGGATCTCCTGGCTCAGGCCCAGCGTCTTCTTCAGCTCGACGAAGAAGTCCAGCGCGGCGACCGGGAGTTCGGCGTCGTCGCGGGTGCGGGTGATCGAGTCGGCGTCCACCTGCCAGTGGTCGAGGGCGTGGCGGACGGCCGTGAAGCGGTAGTAGGTCAGACCGTCGTCGCTGCGGACGACGAAGCGGCCGTCCTTCTCCTCGGGGGTGAACAGGCGCTCGTGCGCGAACTCCGCGAGGGCCTTGCGGACGAGCAGACGGTTGGCCTTCTCCCAGCGCTCGGGGGAGAGGTGGGCGACGGCGTCGGCGAGGCTCATGCCGGCACCCCCGTCGCGGCGACGAACTGCTCGCGGGTGCAGAAGCTCAGCAACGCCCGCTTCTCCGGCTTCTGGATCTCCCGCTCGGGCACGAACCCGACGGCCTCGTTGAGGGCGTGGACCGCCGTGTTGGAGACGTCCGGCTCGACGACGACCCGGGAGGTGGCCGGGTCGTCGAAGAGGCGGGCCATCACGGTGGTGATCACGGCCCGGGTGAACCCGTGCACGGGCCGGTCGGTGGGGGCGACCAGGAAGTGCATGCCGACGTCGCCGGGCCGCGGCTCGTACAGGCCGACCAGCTCACGGTGGGCCGGGTCGTAGTACTCCATCAGGAACGCGGGCTCGCCGTCGTACAGGCCGATGAGGGCGTGGCTGTGCTCGTCGGCCGCGATGTCCATGTAGGCGCGCTCGACGTCCACCGGTTTCGCGTCCTGCATCATCCAGTACGCGGCCTTGGGGTGCGTGACCCAGCCGTGCAGCAGCTCGGCGTCCTCGACGGGGTCGAGCGGGCGGAGGGTGAGGCGGCCGACGACGGCCGTGGTCGTGCTCATACGGCGAACTCCTGGAACGCGATGGTCTTCTCGACCGGGTAGTACTCGCTGCCGAGCAGGTCACGGATGATCGAGCTGTTGCGGTACGCCCCCATGCCGAGGTCGGGGGAGGTGACGCTGTGGGTGTGCGCGCCCGCGTTCTGGAGGAACACGCCCCGGCCCGTGGTGTCGATGGAGTAGTTGCGGGCGACGTCGAAGTTGCCGTGGGAGTCGTAGCGCAGTCTGTCCCGGACGGGCGCGAGGAACTCCGGCTCGACGTACTTGTAGCCGGTGGCCAGGACCAGCCCCTGGGAGCTCAGCTCGAAGTCCTTGCCCTGCTCGTCCTGGTGGAAGGCGAGGGTGTAGGTGCCGTCGGCGTAACGCGCGCTCGTCAGCGAGGAGTTGGTGAGCAGTCGGGTGGGCACCGGGCCGCGGAGGTTCTTCTGGTAGAGCAGGTCGAAGATCTCGTTGATGAGATCGCCGTCGATGCCCTTGTAGAGGTTCTTCTGCTCGGCCGTCAGGCGGTAGCGGGTCTGCTCCGGCAGCTCGCGGAAGTAGTCGATGTACTCCGGTGAGGTCATCTCCAGCGTGAGCTTGGTGTACTCGAGCGGGAAGAAGCGCGGGGAGCGGGTGACCCAGTTCAGCCGGTAGCCGTGGACGTCGATCTCGCTGAGCAGGTCGTAGTAGATCTCGGCGGCCGACTGGCCGGAGCCGACCAGCGTGATCGACTCCTTCTTCTGCAGCTCCGCCTTGTTCCGCAGGTAGCGGGAGTTGTGCAGGAAGTCGCCGCCCAGGCCGGCGCAGGCCTCCGGGACGTACGGGGGCGTGCCGGTGCCCAGGACCAGGTGACGGGCGCGGAAGCGCTCGCCGGCGGTGGTCCGCACGACGTACACGTCGTCCTCGTACGTCACTTCCGCGACCGTCGTCGAGAAGCGCACGCTGCTCAGCTTCCTCGCGGCCCAGCGGCAGTAGTCGTCGTACTCGACCCGCAGTGGGTAGAAGTTCTCGCGGATGTAGAACGAGTACAGTCGGCCTTTCTCCTTCAGGTAGTTGAGGAAGGAGTACGGCGAGGTCGGGTCGGCCAGGGTGACCAGGTCCGACATGAACGGCGTCTGGAGGTGGGCGCCGTCGAGGAACATGCCGGCGTGCCACTCGAAGTCCGGCTTGGACTCCAGGAAGACGCCGTCGAGCGCGTCGATCGGCTCGGTGAGGCAGGCGAGGCCGAGGTTGAAGGGGCCGAGCCCGATCCCCACGAAGTCATAGGTGTGGCTGGCCTCAGGAAGCGCGGTCAAGGGACTCTCCCAGGTACTGCTCGGCGTGGCCGGCGATCAGGTCGAGGACGGCGGCGATGTCGTCGGTCGTCGTCTCGGGGTTCAGCAGGGTGAACTTCAGGTAGTGGCGGGCGCCGACCTTCGTGCCCGCGACCACCGCGTCACCGGAGGCGAACAGGGCCTTGCGGGCGTACAGGTTGGCGCGGTCGATCTCGGCCGGGTCGGTGACGGCGGCGGGGATGTAGCGGAAGACGAGGGTGGAGAGCGACGGCTGGACGACGACGTCGAAGCGCGGGTCGGCGGCCAGCAGGCGCCAGCCCTCGACGGCCAGGTCGCAGACCTCGTCGAAGAGCTGCCCGATGCCGTCGGCGCCCATCGTCCGCAGGGTCATCCACAGTTTGAGCGCGTCGAAGCGGCGGGTGGTCTGGAGCGACTTGTCCACCTGGTTGGGGATGCGCTCCTGCACCATGCGGCGCGGGTTGAGATACTCGGCGTGGTAGGTGGCGTGGCGGAGCGTGGCCGCGTCGCGGACCAGCACGGCCGACGAACTCACCGGCTGGAAGAAGGACTTGTGGTAGTCGACGGTGACGGAGTCGGCGCGCTCGATGCCGTCGATGCGGCCCCGGTACTTCACGGAGGCGAGCAGTCCGCAGCCGTAGGCCGCGTCGACGTGCATCCAGGTGCCGTACCGGTCGCACAGCTCGGCGATCTCGGACAGCGGGTCGATGGAGCCGAAGTCGGTGGTGCCGGCGGTGGCGACCACGGCCATGGGCGTCAGACCGGCCTCCTCGCACCGCTCCAGCTCGCGGGCGAGCGCGAGGGTCTGCATCCGCTTGTCGTTGTCGACCGGGACGGACACCACGGCGTCGGGTCCGAGGCCCAGCAGTTTCGCGGACTTCTTCACGCTGAAGTGGCTGACCTCGGAGGCGAAGATGCGCAGGTCGGCGAGGGGCTCCGCTTTGGCCTCCTCGCGGGCGAGCAGCAGCGCCTGGAGGTTGGACTGGGTGCCGCCGGAGGTGAACACGCCGTCGGCGGCCGGGCCGAGACCGATCCGGGCCGTCGTCCAGTCGATCAGTTTGCGCTCGATGAGGGTGCCGCCGGCCGACTGGTCCCAGGTGTCGAGGGAGGAGTTGACGGCGGACAGGACCGCCTCGCCCAGCACGGCGGGGATGACGACCGGGCAGTTGAGGTGGGCGAGGTAGCGGGGGTGGTGGAAGTAGATCGCGTCGCGGAGGTAGACCTCCTCCAGCTCGTCCAGGACGGCCGTGGTGTCGTGCAGCGGCTTGTCCAGGTCGATCCCGTCGATGCGGGGCGCGAGGGCGTCGACCGAGACGCCGGTGAACGGACGGTCGGTGGCGGCGATTTTGGCGGCCACCCGCTCTACTCCTTCGGTCACGGAGCGGCGGTACTGCTCCGCGGTCGTGTCATTGAGCAGGTGCGAGCGCATGGTGGGGGTCCTCCGGGGGATGGGGACGAGGTCCGCTGCGGGCCGGGCTCGGGGCGGAGTTCCGGTTTCAACTTAGGTGAGCCTAACCTAAGTGACGCAGTCGAAACCTGGCCTCCGCCGTGACGGTGATCACGTCGGTTCCCCCACACAACTGCCCACGGGGGAAAGGGTGGTGGCTACTCCGCCGCGCGGAGCTGTTCCTCGCTCATACCCTCGCGCCAGTAGCCGACGAAGGTGATCCGGCGCCGGTCGACCCCGCGTTCCCGGACGAAGTGGCGGCGCAAGGCCTTCACGCACCCCGACTCGCCCGCGATCCAGACGTACGGGTGCTCGGCGGCCGGGAAACGGGCCTCCCGGAGGACGTCCACGGAGCTCTCCCCGACCACCCAGGTGACCTCGGCGTCGGCCGCCGTCGGCAACTCCCGCACGTCGCCGGGGTCGTGCGCCTCCAGCCAGACCCGGACGCGCCGTCCGGCCGGCAGGGACTCCAGGATCGACGCGATGGCCGGAAGGGCGGTCGCGTCGCCCCACAGCACGACCAGATCGGTGTCCGCGGGCGGCCGGAACCGGATCGCCCGGTTGTCCGCCTGGGCCGGGCCCAGCAGGACGACCCGGTCCCCGGCGCCGGCGCCCGAGGCCCACGCGGACGCGGGCCCGGCCGGGGTGTGCAGCACGAAGTCGACGTCGATCTCGGTGGTGCGCCCGAGCGCGTCCCGGCGCAGCGCCCGCAGGGTGTACGAACGCATCACCGCCCGTACGTCGT
The DNA here is from genome assembly GCF_044766465.1 of Streptomyces sp. NPDC102259. Lineage (NCBI taxonomy): Bacteria > Bacillati > Actinomycetota > Actinomycetes > Kitasatosporales > Streptomycetaceae > Streptomyces > Streptomyces sp. NPDC102259. The sequence continues at coordinate 129,512 of NZ_JBIWMA010000001.1, forward strand.
CCGGCAGTTCACGCCACGCCTGCCACCAGCCGTCCCCCAACTCGTACGGCACCTGCGGGTCGCTCTGCCCCGGTTGCGGCAGGAACAGCGACAGCGACTGGTCGTGCCCGTCGGAGAAGAAGTGCTCCAGGTCCTGCCCGGCGAAGGTGACCCGGACGAGCGAGGACCCGACTCGGCGGGCCCGAACGACCTCGAGCGAGAAGAACCGGAAGGGCGCGGCGACGGCGGTGGTCATGAGGGGGCTCCTGTAAGCGTGGGGTGGGAAAGGGCTCACCTGCTTCCGGGGGCGCGGAGCCGCATCGACATGCGGCTCCGCCGCGTGGGCGCGACGAGCCACGACGGGCCCACGGTTCGCTCACGACCGAGGCCACCCGCTTGTCAGCCGACTTCAGCTGACCTTCTTCGCCTTCTCGAGAGCCTCGGCGAGGTTCTCCAGCAGCGGCACGCACTTCGCGTACGAAAGGATCGGCTCGGGCGAGCGCGCGATGACCTGACCGGCCTTCACCGCGGGCAGCGTCTTCCAGGTCGCCTCGGTGATGTCGGCGGGCTGGATCGTCGAGGAACGGTCGTCCATCATGATGATGTCGGCCGCGTACTTGTCGACGTTCTCCCAGCTCAGCGACTCGTACCAGCCACCGCCCTCCGCCTTCGCGCTCTCCGGCGGCTCGATGAAGTTCACACCGAGGGCCTTGAAGTACTCCAGGTCGATGGAGAGGTTGGTGCCGGAGACGTAGAAGAGCGCCTCGCTCGCGGAACCGGCCAGCACCTTGATCTCGGGCTTGGCCTTGGCGGCGGCGCGCAGCCGGGCGGCCGCGTCCTCGAACTTCTTCTTGGCGTCGGTGACCGAGGCCGCCGTCATGTCGGCGCCGAGCGACTCGGCCAGCTCCCACATGCGCTGGAGCGGAGCGGTCAGCTGACGGTCGTAGACGGAGACGCCGACGCTCGGGGCGAGCTTGGCGATCTTGTCCTTGGAGGCCTCGGGGACGTACCAGAGGGTGCCGGCGCTGTCGAACATCGTGGAGATGAGCACGTCGGGCGTCAGGGCCGCGTACTTCTCGACGTTGAACTCGTCCCAGACGTTGCCCAGGACCGTCACCTTGGTGATGTCCATGTCGCCGGCCTGGACGTCGGCCTTGCCCGCGGCGGTCTTGGTCGGGCCGAAGACGCCCTTGACCTGGACGCCGTAGTCGTACAGGGCTGCGCCGACGCCGGTGAAGGCGACGATGTTCGCGGGGATCTTGTCGAGCTTCACCGTGGCGCCGCGGTCGTCCTCGAAGGTCCAGGAACCGGACTTGGCCGAGGCGCCCGCCGACGACGGGGAGCCACTGCTGCTCGCGTCGTCGTCCCCGCAGGCGGCGAGGGCGGCACCGAGGCCCAGGGCGCCACCGGCGGCGAGGATGCCACGGCGGGTGGGACGAGCGGCTCTGGCGTTGGACATGTGTCTGGCTACTTTCGAACGGGGCGGATCACCCGAGGACGGTTCGAACGTAGGTTAGCCTAACCTCAGCTCGTGTCCAGAGGGTGGTTTCGCGGTACGGGGCGCCCCGACTGACGCATGCTCACTTTCTGTGCTCTGCCTGTGAATCGAAGGAACAGGGGAACTCCGGGGGCGGGTTGAGGCTCGTGCGCGCCGCTCGCCCCCGGAAGCGAAGAGGGGGTCGCGACCTCCGTGCCCATGAGGGCCCACGCCGACTGGCCCGCTCGGGACGGGGGTTCATGGGCATCGCGGCTTCGAGGGAGGCTGCCCGTCTGGCGTGCGGGGTCCGGTCGCGGGCCCGCCGGGATGACGTGTCAGAGCACGGCGAGCCGGTCCACCAGCAGCTCCACCCTTCGCTCGGCGTCCCCCGGCGGCAGCCGTCCCGCCCGGGCCAGGGTCGCCAGCCCGTGCAGTGACGCCCAGAACACCTCGGTGAACAGCCCCGGGTGGACGCCGTCCCCGGCGACCTCGCCGAGGGTCTCCAACAGGGCGGCGAAGGCGTCCTTCAGCGGCTCCGGGGTGTCCTCCTGCGCGAAGGCCAGGCCGCCGTCGAGCTGGAAGATGGCGTCGTAGAGCGCCGGGTTGCGCGCGGCGAAGTCGAGGTAGGCGTAGGCCAGGGCGGCGACCCGCTCGCGCGGGCCGTGTGTGGCGGAAACCGCGGCCCGCACCGCTGCGGCCAGCTCGGCGGCGCCCTCCAGGGCGACGGCGCCGATGATCTCCCGTTTGCCGCGGAAGTGGCTGTAGAGGACGGGCTGGCTGTATTCGATGCGCTCGGCGAGCCGGCGGGTGGTGACCGCGTCCCAGCCCTGCTGCTCGGCGAGTTCGCGGGCCGTCGCCACGATGAGCCGCTCGCGGTCCGCCCGTTCGCGTGCCTTGCGTTCCTGTACCGACATGATTCGATTCTAGCACCGCTAGACAAGCGAGCGGTAATAGGTCTAGCGTTGCCTCATCACCTAGCAACGCTAGATTCCTGGAGGGGTCGTCATGCTCAACGCACTTGAGGTCGTCACCACCGTGGTCGTCGGCGTGATGGTGGGGGTGGAGTTCTCCGTCGCCTTCGTCATCAACCCGATCCTCAACGCCCTGCCCGAGGACAGCGGCCAACTCGGCCGCGCCCACGGGGGCCGGATGCTCGGCGCCGTGATGCCGTTCTGGTACATCGGCTCGCTCGTCCTCGCCGCGGTCTGGGCCGTCGCCGGATGGGACCGTCCGGGCGCCGGACTGGTCGTCACCGCCGGCGCGTTGCTGATCTTCAGCGTGGTCATGTCGCTCCTGCTGCTCGTCCCGATCAACAACCGGGGCAAGACGTGGACCCCTGAGAACCGGCCCGAGGACTGGAAGGAGCAGATGAACCGCTGGGACCGCTGGCACTACGTCCGCGTCGCCGTCATCATCGCCGCCTTCACCCTGCTGGTCGCCGCCCTCGCCTGACCCCGCGGGTCGGCGACGCGCAGGCGACGCACGATCCCCACTTCCCGGGCGGCGACGGGCCACCGGAATCCCGACATCCCGGAATGCGGCTGCCGCTCGGATCCACCACCGCGATCTCGACGAACCACTCCCCTCGATCAGCCTCGTCCGCGCGGCCTGATCAGGTCCCACTCGACTCAGCAAGCTCCACGAAGCTCACCAAGCCGACGAAGACTCGCAAGGAGAAGAACGATGTCGCTGAAGAAGACCAACACCGTCCTGGCCGCCGCCTTCATCCTCTTCATCCTCTGGTTCGGGACGGAGTTCATCCTGAGCCCGGAGACGACGGCGCCGGGCTTCGGCCTGCCGACCTGCCCGGCCGGCGACGGCGGCGGCTTCCTGGTCGTCAAGGGGATCCGCGACGTCGTCATGGCCCTGGTCCTGGGCATCCTGCTGGTGACGGGCCACCGCCGGGCGCTGGGCTTGGTGCTGCTGGTGGAGGCCCTGGCCGCGTACGGCGACATGGCCACCGTGCTGGCCCACCACGGCTCCCTGGCCACCGCGCTCGGCGTCCACGCGCTGACCGCGACACTGATGGTGGTCAACGGCCTGCTGATCATGCGCGAGACCCGCAAGGCCGTGGCCGCTCCGGCAACGCCCGTCCCGCGGCCCGCCTGACGCCACCCCGGCGCGTGTCGGCGTTCGACTGCCGGCGCCCGCCCCCGGGTGCGACGACCGGGCGATCCGCGAGGTCTTCCGGGCGCCGGCGCCGCCGCCCGGCATCCGGCAGGACGACCCCGCCCGCGAGGATCCCCGGGTCGTCTTCGAGGACGCGAGCGGGGTCCGAGGAGCCCGACGGGGATCGGCGGGGCTAGCCCGGAAGTCCCAACTCCCGGGCGATCAGCATCCGTTGCACCTCGCTCGTGCCCTCACCGATCTCCAGGATCTTGGAGTCGCGCCACATCCGGGCCACCGGGTACTCGTTCATGAAGCCGTAGCCGCCGTGCACCTGGGTGGCGTCACGGGCGTTGTCGACGGCGATCGTCGACGAGTACAGCTTGGCGAGGGCCGCCTCCTTCTTGAAGGGGTCGCCGGCCACCAGCCGCGAGGCCGCGTCCCGCCAGGCGAGGCGGGCCGTGTGGGCCTTCATCTCCATGTCCGCGATCTTGAACTGGATCGCCTGGTTGGCGCCGATCGGACGGCCGAACGCATGCCGTTCCTTCGCGTACTTCACCGACTCGTCCACACAGCCCTGCGCGAGGCCGGTCGCGAGCGCCGCGATGGCGATGCGCCCCTCGTCGAGGATCCGCAGGAACTGCGCGTACCCGCGGCCCTCCTCGCCCAGCAGGTTCGCCGCCGGGACCCGCACGTCCGAGAAGGACAGCTCACGGGTGTCGGAGGCGTTCCAGCCGACCTTCGAGTACGGGCTCGCGACCGTGAACCCCGGCGTGCCGGAAGGGACGATGATCGCCGAGATCAGCGGTCGGCCGTCCGGCTTGCGGCCGGTCACCGCCGTGACCGTGACCAGCCCCGTGATGTCCGTGCCCGAGTTGGTGATGAAGCACTTGGTGCCGTTGATCACCCACTCGTCCGTCTCGGGGTCGAGCCGGGCCGTCGTACGCGTCGCGCCCGCGTCGGAGCCGCCGTCCGGCTCGGTCAGCCCGAAGGCGCCCAGGATCTCGCCGGAGCACAGCCGCGGCAGCCACTCCCGCTTCTGCTCCGGCGTCCCGAAGAGATGGATCGGCATGGCCCCCAGTGAGACGCCCGCCTCCAGGGTGATCGCCACGGACGAGTCGACGCGCGCGAGCTCCTCCAGCACGATGCCGAGGGCGAGGTAGTCCCCGCCCATGCCGCCGTGCTCCTCGGGGAACGGCAGCCCGAACAGGCCCATGCGGCCCATCTCGCGGACGATCTCGTACGGGAACTCGTGCCGCTCGTAGAAGTCACCGATCTTGGGCGCGACCACGTCGTGCGCGAACTCCTCCACGGTGCGGCGGAGTTCTTCCAGTTCGGGGGAGAGACGGTGGTCCATGTCGGGTCACTGCTCCTTGTGGGACTGTGCGGTTCCGCCGAGTGCTCGGACGGTGCGGGAAGGGCTGGGTCGGCCCAGGCGGCCGGCCATCCACTCGCTGGTGGCGACGAGACGGCCGAGGTCCACCCCGGTGTCGATGCCGAGGCCCCGCAGCATCCACACCAGGTCTTCGGTGGCGAGATTTCCGGTGGCGGACTTGGCGTACGGGCAGCCGCCGAGACCGCCCGCCGACGCGTCGACGGTGGTGACGCCGTGCTGGAGCGCGGCGAGGGTGTTGGCGAGCGCCTGGCCGTACGTGTCGTGGAAGTGCACGCCCAGCGCGTCCGTGGGCACGCCCTGTTCGTTCAGCGCGGTCAGCAGGGCCCGGACGTGGCCCGGGGTGGCCACGCCGATCGTGTCGCCCAGGCTCAGTTCGTCGCAGCCCAGGTCGAGCAGGGCCCGGCAGACCCGGACGACCTGTTCGACCGGGACCGCGCCCTCCCACGGGTCGCCGAAGCACATGGAGAGGTAGCCGCGCACATGCACGTCCTGCGCCTTGGCCCGGGCCACCACCGGCTCGGACATCGCCAGCACCTCGTCCACCGAGCGGTTGAGGTTGGCCTTGGCGAAGGACTCGGTGGCGCTGGCGAAGACGGCGACCCGGCGGGCGCCCAGGGAGAGGGCGCGGTCCAGGCCGCGCTCGTTCGGCACCAGCACCGGGAGCGCCACATCGAGGCCGCTCACGCGCGGGAACAGCTCCTCGGCGTCCGCGAGTTGGGGCACCCAGCCGGGGTGGACGAAGCTGGTGGCCTCGATGGTGGTGAGGCCCGCGTCGGCGAGGCGGTGGACGAACTCCGCCTTGACGGCCGTCGGCACGGTCGACTTCTCGTTCTGGAGGCCGTCGCGCGGGCCCACCTCGTGGATGCGCACCCGCGTGGGCAGGCCCTCGGCCGGTACGGCCATGGGAAGTGTCACTGGTCCTCCTGTGCCTCTGCCTCTGCCGGTGCGATGACGGCCAGCACCTGGTCCATGGCGACCGTCGTGCCCGGCGTCACGTCCAGTTCGGCGACCGTGCCGGCGTGCGGGGCGGAGATGACGTGCTCCATCTTCATCGCCTCGACGACCAGCAGACTCTGGCCCGCGACCACCTCGTCGCCGACGGCGACCTTCACCACCGTGACCGTGCCGGGCATGGGCGCGGTGAGCGAGTCGGCGCCCGCGTGAGCCCCTCGGGAGAGGGAGTCGGCGACCGGGTCGTGATCGCGGACGTTCCAGGCGTCGCCGTCCCGGCCGAGCCAGGTGCCGTCCGGCAGCGCGGCGAAGGACTGGGCGACGCCGTCGAGCCGGCAGGTGAACCGGGGATCGGCGCCCGGCGCCGGGGGCGGGCCCCCGGCGCCCCGCAGCGGGGTGTCCGTCCCCGGCGGCAGCACCTCGACCGTGCCGTCCGCCGTGCCGCGCACCCGGACGGTCACCGGGTCGTGTCCCGGCACGTGCAGGTGGTGGGCCGTCCAGGCCGGCTCACCGCCCAGCCGCCAGCCGTCCGCGACGGCGAAGGGGTCCACCCAGCCCGTGCCGGGCACGGGGGCGAGCGCGGCCTGGCGCAGCAGCGCGGCCGCCGCGTAGACGTCGTCCGGCACGTCGGCCGCGACGAGCCTCGGGGCCTCCCGCTCCACCAGTCCGGTGTCCAACTCGCCTGCGACCACCGCCGGATGGGCCAGCAGCCGCCGCAGGAACCCGGCATTGGTCTGCACGCCCAGCGTGACCGTCTCCGCGAGGGCCGCCCGGAGCCGGCGCAGCGCGGTCTCCCGGTCCGGCCCGTAGGCGATCACCTTGGACAGCATCGGGTCGTAGAGGCTGCCGACCTCGGTGCCCTCGCTCAGTCCGGAGTCGGTGCGCACGCCGTCGCCCTGGGGTTCGCGCAGCCGCAGCACCGTCCCGCCGGAGGGCAGGAAGCCGCGCGCGGGGTCCTCGGCGCAGATCCGCGCCTCGACCGCGTGCCCGGTCAGCCGGACGTCCTGCTGGCCGAAGGACAGCGGCTCACCGGCGGCCACCCGCAGCTGCCACTCCACCAGGTCCAGGCCGGTGACCAGTTCGGTGACCGGGTGCTCCACCTGGAGGCGGGTGTTCATCTCCATGAAGTAGTACGAGGACGGGTCGTTGCCCGGCACGATGAACTCCACCGTGCCCGCGCCCCGGTACCCGCACGAGCGCGCCGCCTGGACCGCCGCCTCGCCCATGGCCGCCCGGGTCCTCTCGTCCAGCAGGACGGAGGGCGCCTCCTCGACGATCTTCTGGTGCCGGCGCTGGAGGGAGCACTCGCGCTCGCCCAGGTGCACCACGTTCCCGTGGCCGTCGGCCAGGACCTGGATCTCGATGTGCCGGGGCCGGTCCACCCACCGCTCGACGAGGAGCGTGTCGTCCCCGAAGGAGGCGCGGGCCTCGCGGCGGGCGGCGGCGATCTCCTCGGCCAGCACGGCCAGGTCCCGTACCAGGCGCATGCCCTTGCCGCCGCCGCCGGCCGACGGCTTGAGCAGGACGGGCGCGCCGATCTCGCGGGCGGCGTCGGCGAGTTCGGCGTCGGCGAGTCCGCTGCCGCTCGACCCGGGGACGACCGGTACCCCGGCCGCCTGCACGGTCTCCTTGGCCCGGATCTTGTCGCCCATCAGGGAGATGGCGTCCGCGGGCGGCCCGATGAAGACCAGCCCGGCGTCGGCGCAGGCGCGGGCGAAGCCGGCGTTCTCCGCGAGGAAGCCGTAGCCCGGGTGGACGGCCTGGGCGCCGGTGCGGGCGGCCGCCGCGAGCAGCCGCTCCACCGACAGGTAGCTCTCGGCCGCCGGCGGCGGACCGATGTGTACGGCCGTGTCCGCCTCCCGGACGTGCCGGGCGTCCGCGTCGGCGTCGGAGAAGACCGCCACCGAGCGCACCCCCAGCGCGCGCAGGGTGCGGATGACGCGGACGGCGATCTCGCCCCGGTTGGCCACAAGCACGGTGTCGAACATCAATGCTCCCCTCCTCACATCCGGAAGACGCCGAACTGGGGCTCACCCAGCGGCGCATGGGCACAGGCGGTCAGGGCGAGGCCCAGTACCTGCCGGGTCTCCAGCGGGTCGATGACGCCGTCGTCCCAGAGCCGGGCGGTGGCGTAGTAGGCGTTGCCCTGGCGCTCGTACTGCTGCCGGACCGGTGCCTTGAAGGCCTCTTCCTCGTCCGCGGGCCACTCCTCGCCCCGCGCCTCCAACTGGTCCCGTTTGACGGTCGCGAGGACGGAGGCGGCCTGCTCGCCGCCCATGACGGAGATCTTGGCGCCCGGCCACATCCACAGGAAGCGGGGCGAGTAGGCCCGGCCGCACATGGAGTAGTTCCCGGCGCCGTACGACCCGCCGACGACGACCGTCAGCTTCGGCACGCGCGTGCACGCCACGGCCGTCACCATCTTGGCGCCGTGCTTGGCGATGCCCCCGGCCTCGTAGTCGCGGCCGACCATGAACCCGGAGATGTTCTGGAGGAACACCAGCGGGATCCCGCGCTGGTCGCACAGCTCGATGAAGTGGGCGCCCTTCTGGGCGGACTCGGAGAACAGGATGCCGTTGTTGGCGACGATGCCGACCGGGTGGCCGTGGATCCGGGCGAAGCCGGTGACCAGGGTCTGCCCGAACTCGGACTTGAACTCCGCGAAGCGGGAGCCGTCGACCACGCGCGCGATGACCTCGCGCGCGTCGTAGGGGGTGCGGGAGTCGACGGGCACCGCGCCGTACAGCCCGTAGGGGTCGACCTTGGGTTCGACGGGCGCCCGCACCTCCCAGGGCAGGGGCCCGCGCGCGGGGAGCGTGGAGACGATGTTGCGGACGATGCGCAGCGCGTGCGCGTCGTCCTGCGCGAGGTGGTCGGTCACGCCGGACACCCGGGCGTGCACGTCGCCGCCGCCCAGCTCCTCCGCGGTGACGACCTCGCCGGTGGCGGCCTTCACCAGCGGGGGCCCGCCCAGGAAGATCGTGCCCTGGCCGCGGACGATGACGGCCTCGTCGCTCATGGCCGGGACGTAGGCTCCGCCGGCCGTGCACGAGCCCAGCACCGCCGCGATCTGCGGGATCCCGGCCCCGGACATCCGGGCCTGGTTGTAGAAGATCCGCCCGAAGTGCTCCCGGTCCGGGAACACCTCGTCCTGCATGGGCAGGAAGGCCCCGCCCGAGTCCACGAGATACAGGCAGGGCAGCCGGTTCTCGAGGGCGACCTCCTGGGCCCGCAGATGCTTCTTCACCGTCATCGGGTAGTACGTGCCGCCCTTGACGGTGGCGTCGTTGGCGACGATCACGCACGCGCGCCCGCCGACCCGCCCGATCCCGGCGATGACCCCGGCCGCCGGGGCCTGCCCCTCGTACATGCCGTCGGCGGCGAGCGGGGCGAGCTCCAGGAAGGGCGAACCCGGATCCAGGAGGGTGTCGACCCGGTCCCGGGGCAGCAGCTTCCCGCGCGCGGTATGGCGCGCCCTCGCCTTCTCCCCACCCCCCAGCCGGGCCGCGGCCAGCTTGCCGCGCAGCTCGTCGACGAGTGCGCGGTGCGCCGCCTCGTTGGCCCGCCAGGCCTCCGACGCGGGGTCTGCCGCGCTCGTCAGCTCCGGTGCCTGCTCCATCCTTGCGGTCCCCTCACCCAGTGATCGACTGTTAATGAGCGTTAACCATTTCCATCAGGTTAACGACCGCTAACCTCCCTGTCTAGAATCGTCTCCATGGCCACCAGAACCGACGCACCCACCCGTCGCGAGCAGATCCTCAGGGAGGCCGCGCGGCTGTTCGCCGAGCGCGGGTTCCACGGCGTGGGGGTGGACGAGATAGGCGCCGCCGTCGGCATCAGCGGGCCGGGGCTCTACCGGCACTTCCCGGGCAAGGACGCGATGCTCGCCGAGCTGCTGGTCGGCATCAGCGGCCGGCTGCTGACCGGCGCGAAGCTGCGCCTGGCGGAGGCCGACGGCGTCGCGCCCGAGGCGTTCCTCGACTCGCTCGTCGAGGGCCACATCGACTTCGCCCTCGACGACCGTCCCCTGATCACCCTGCACGACCGAGAGCTGGACCGCCTGCGTGACAGCGACCGCAAGCTGGTCCGTCAGCTCCAGCGGCAGTACGTCGAACTGTGGGTGGAGGCCCTGCGCGCCGTGTATCCGGGCCTCGCCGAGCCGACCGCCCGCTCGGCGGTGCACTCCGTCTTCGGTCTGCTGAACTCCACCCCGCACCTCGGCCGACCGGGTTCCCTGCCGGGCCGCGCGGCCACGGCGGCGCTGCTGCACCGGATGGCCAGGGGGGCCTTCGCGGCGGCCGTGGAGTGACGAGCGTTACCCCCGCCCCACCCTGGACGCTCTTCGTACTCGCCGGTACGGTTGTTCTCTGAGCAAGCGCTTAGCCATCGGGCCCCGCACATTGCCACAACCACGCATTGAGCAACCCCGACGGCGAGCAACCACATCCGCGAGAGCGGCGCCGGCTGAGGCGCAGAGAGGGGCCGGCGGTGCGCCGTACGGTGTTCAACGAGGACCACGAGGCGTTCCGGGAGACTCTCCGGGCCTTCATCGAGGCCGAGGTCGTCCCCGTCTACGACGAGTGGTTCCAGGCCGGCCAGGCGCCGCGCGACTTCTACTACAAGCTCGCCGAGCTCGGCGTCTTCGGCATCCGCGTCGACGAGGAGTACGGCGGCGCCGGCATCGACTCGTACAAGTTCGAGGCCGTCCTCTACGAGGAGACCGCCCGCGCGGGCGTCTCCTTCGGCGGCTCCGGCGTGCACGTGCTGCTCGGTCTGCCGTACCTCAAGCTGCTCGCCACCGACGAGCAGAAGAAGCGCTTCCTGCCGAAGTTCGTCTCCGGCGAGGAGATGTGGGCGATCGCGATGACCGAGCCGGGCACCGGCTCCGACCTCGCGGGCATGAAGAGCACCGCCAAGCTCTCCGAGGACGGCACGCACTACATACTCAACGGCTCCAAGACCTTCATCACCGGTGGCGTGCACGCCGACCGCATGATCGTCTGCGCCCGTACCGCCGCGCCCTCCGCCGAGGACCGCCGTCACGGCATCTCCCTGTTCGTGGTGGACACCAAGGCCGAGGGCTACTCGGTCGGCCGCAAGCTGGACAAGCTCGGCCTGAAGACCTCCGACACCGCCGAGCTGGCGTTCGTCGACGTCAAGGTGCCCGTCGAGGACCTGCTCGGCGAGGAGAACAAGGGCTTCTACTACCTCGGCCACAACCTCGCCTCCGAGCGCTGGGGCATCGCCTACGGTGCGTACGCGCAGGCCAAGGCCGCCGTCCGGTTCGCCAAGCAGTACGTGCAGGAGCGCGTGGTCTTCGGCAAGCCCGTCGCGCACTTCCAGAACACCAAGTTCGAGCTGGCCGCCTGCCAGGCCGAGGTGGACGCGGCCGAAGCCGTCGCCGACCGCGCCACGGAGGCCCTGGACGCGGGCGAGCTGACCCCGGCCGAGGCCGCCAGCGCCAAGCTGTTCTGCACCGAGGTCGCCCACCGGGTGATCGACCGCTGCCTCCAGCTGCACGGCGGCTACGGCTTCATGAACGAGTACCCGATCGCCCGCCTGTACGCGGACAACCGTGTCAACCGCATCTACGGCGGCACCAGCGAGATCATGAAGTCGATCATCGCCAAGGACATGGGTCTGTAAGGCCCGGGAAACCTCAGGAAATCACTGGCGGGTACAACTGTCTCCCATGAGCCAGGCACTACAGGATCTCCTCGATCTGCTCGACCTCGAGCAGATCGAGGAGAACATCTTCCGCGGCCGGTCCCGCTCCGCCGTCGTCCCGCGCGTCTTCGGCGGCCAGGTCGCGGCGCAGGCACTGGTCGCCGCCGGACGGACGGTCCCCGAGGACCGTCTCGCCCACTCCCTGCACGCGTACTTCCTGCGCATGGGCGACCCGGGAGCGCCCATCGTCTACACGGTCGACCGGATGAACGACGGCCGGTCCTTCACCGCGCGCCGCGTCGTCGCCGTCCAGCACGGACAGCCGATCTTCGCGCTGTCCGCCTCCTTCCAGCGGTACGAGGAGGGCTTCGAGCACCAGGCCCCGATGCCGCCGGCCCCGGACCCGGTCACGCTGCCCACCTCCGAGGAGCGGCTGCGCGGCTACGCCCATCTCGACCCCGAGGTCGTCGAGAGGTTCCTGGAGGCCCGCGAGGCGGTCGACCTGCGCTATGTCGACGAGCCGCCGTACGGCCGGTACGGCGCTGCGCGCGAGCCGCACTCCCAGGTCTGGTTCCGCGCCAACGGCAAGCTCGCCGACGATCCGCTGCTGCACGTCGTCCTCGCCACCTACGTCTCCGACATGACGCTCCTCGACTCGGTCCTGCTCGCGCACGGACGCGGCGGCTGGGCGGTCGGTGACGTGGTGGGGGCGTCCCTGGACCACGCGATGTGGTTCCACCGCCCGTTCCGCGCCGACGAATGGCTCCTCTACGACCAGGAGTCGCCGTCCGCGCACGGCGGCCGGGGCCTCGGGCAGGCCCGCATCTACACCCAGGACGGGCGGCTCGCCGTCTCGGTGATCCAGGAGGGCGTGGTCCGCGCCCCCCGGGGCGGCTGAGCACCCGGCGCCGCACGCGCGCGTGCGGCGCCCCTGCCGGGGGTTCCCTCGGCTAGTCGGTCAGTCCCGCCTCCGCCAGGAGGTACGCCGTCATCACGTCGTAGTGCCGCGGGCTGACGACGTGGTCGTCGAGCGGGACCGCCACCTGGACGGTGCCCTCCGACTCGGCGATGAACAGCGCCGGGTCGTTGCAGTCGGCGTAACCGACGGAGTCGACGCCGTGCTGCCCGGCGTAGCCCGCCCAGCCGTGGTCGGCGACGACCAGGTCGGGCAGCGGTCGACCCTCGCGTTCGAGCGCGGTGAGGATGGCCTTCATCGGCTCGCCCGAGTGGGTGTGCCAGAGGGTGGCGCCGTGTTCGAGGACCGCCACGTCGGCCAGCTGCCAGACGTACCCCTCGTCCGTCTGCAGCCCCTCCGGGATGACGACGATCTCGCAGCCGGCCGCGCGCAGGGCGGCGGCGGTGGCGCGGTGCACGTCGAGGAGACCGCCCGGGTGACCGGTGGCGAAGAGGACCCGCTGCTGTCCCTCGGCCGCCTTGCGCAGCCGGGCCGCGAGCCGGTCCAGGCCGTCGACCGTCAGCTCGGGGTCGATGGTGTCCTGGCCGTAGCGGTACTCGGGATCGTCGTTCACGCCGACCCGCTCCGCCATCACCGCGAGCACGTCCTGCTCGTCGGTCCAGCGGTCGCCGAGTTCCAGGCCGAGCCAGAAGTTGCGGACGCCGTTCGCGAGCTGGCGGTAGTGGGAGAGGTTGTTCTCGCGGGGCGTGGCGACGTCCCCGGCGATACGGGTTCTGACGAGATGGTCGACGAGTTCGGCGCGGCTGGGCGTCCCGGGTATCGGCATGGTTTCCATTGTGGGGCAGCGGGCTGTGCGCGTCTGCGCTGTTCCGGACGCTGGGACACGCGTCACTCACCGTTGTTTGAGAGAGAACCACAGCTCCATCCGGACGTCCGGATCGTCCAGGTCCGACCCCAACAGGGCCGCGCAGCGGGCGATCCGCTGCCGCACGGTGTTGCGGTGCACGGCCAGTGCCACCGCCGTGCGGTCCCAACTGCCGTGCAGGGAGAGCCAGGTGCGCAGCGTCTCGATGAGCGCGGTGCTCGCGCCGCTCGCCTCGATGGGGGCGAGCAGCGCCCGGGAGTGGGCCCGGGCCTCGTCGTCGGGCACCAGGTCCAGCAGCCCGGCCCCGGAGCCGTGGCGGACCAGCGCCGTGCGGGTGGCGCGGGCCCGGGCCAGCGCGCGGGCCGCCTGCACGTCGGCGGCGGGCCAGTCGGCGGGGGCCGCTTCCGCGCTGACGCCGAGGGTCCAGCCCGGCTGTGGCCGCGGCTCGCCGTCGGCCGGGACGAGGACCCGTACGACGTCGTGCGCGAGGTCGACGAGCGGTGATCCGAGACCGGCGCCGAGCGCGGCGGCCGCCACCGGGAGGTAGGGGTCCCCCCGCTCGGGCGAAGCCGGGAGCGGGGGAGCCGGGAGCGGGGGAGTCGGGGACGAGGGGGCCGGGGACGAGGCGGCCTGGGCGTCCGGCCGGGCGTGTACGACGAGCCACCGCTCGCCTCCCAGCAGCGGGGCCACCTCGGCGGGCGCGGCCCCCAGCAGCAGCCGTACGAGCGCCGACGAGCGGGCCGCTCCCGAGCCGCTCTGGTGTTCGCCGGTGAGGAGGGAGAGCAGGACGGCGGCGACGGAGGCGATGGTGTGGTCCCCGGGGTCGCGCCGGGGCGCCGCCACCCCGAGCACGAACCCCCGGCCGGCCCCGAGCGCGTAGGCGGCGAGGTGGGTCCCGTCGGGGGTGGTGTCGCTGGCGGTGGCGGAGGCACGGGAGACGAGGAGGCGGGCGAGCCCGGCGAGAGGGGCGTCCGCCGCGGACGTCCGACCCGCCCCCGCGATCTCCGCCCCCTCCGGCCCGTACAGCACCGCGCGGCCCCCGACGCGCTGGGCGAGCTGCCGCAGGACGGACGGAACCGGGTCCGGGCGGGAGGCGGCGGCCGCGAGGCTCTGCTGGGCCTCCGTGACCCGGCGCAGCTCGGCGGTGCGGGCCCGCTCCATCAGCTGCCAGACCGCGCGGGCCACGGCCGAGAACGTCGTCTGCGGGGGCACCTCCAGGAGCGGCAGCTCGTACGCCTCGCAGGCGGCGACCAGTGCCCTGGGCACGGTGTCGTGCACCGGCACGACCCCGAACCCGAGGGCCGCCCCGCCCGCCGCGACGATCCGCGAGACGTAGTCGTCGAAGTACGTCCCCGACCCCGCCGCCTCCGGGATGTGCACGCCCGCGGTCAGCAGCAGCTCGCCGCCCAGCAGATACGGGTACGGGTCGGCCATCTCCGAGGTGTGCGCCCCGTGCAGCACGACGCCGGGCTCGGCGGGGCCGGCGATCTGCCGCAGAGCGAGGTCCTCGCGGGCCAGCAGGGCGGCGAGGGGGACCGGCGGGGTGGGGGGTACGGCGGGCACGGCGGGCTCCGGCACCATGGACGTTCCCTCCACTGGATGCGGATCGAGTGGATGAAACGTACACTTCCAGGGCTCTTTTCGGCCACCTAGGGTCAACTCCCGAACCACCTCAGCCATCAAGAAGGGTGGGCCCCGTGGCCGTCGACTACACCGTGATCGTCGTCTATCTGGCCGGCATGCTGGCCATGGGCTGGTGGGGCATGCGCCGCGCCCGCTCGAAGAGTGAGTTCCTGGTCGCGGGGCGTCGCCTCGGGCCCGTCATGTACTCCGGCACCATGGCGGCGATCGTCCTCGGCGGCGCGTCCACCATCGGCGGCGTCGGTCTGGGATACCAGTACGGGCTGTCCGGCGCGTGGATGGTGTTCACCATCGGCCTGGGCCTGCTCGCCCTCTCCGTCTTCTTCTCGGCCCGCATCGCCCGCCTCAAGGTCTACACGGTCTCCGAGATGCTGGACCTGCGCTACGGCGGCCGGGCCGGCGTGATCTCGGGCGTGGTGATGTGGGCGTACACGCTGATGCTCGCCGTGACGTCGACCATCGCCTACGCCACCATCTTCGACGTCCTCTTCGACATGAACAGGACCGTCGCGATCATCCTCGGCGGCTCGATCGTCGTCGCGTACTCGACGCTCGGCGGCATGTGGTCGATCACCCTCACCGACATGGTGCAGTTCGTGGTGAAGACGATCGGCGTGCTCCTCCTGCTGCTGCCGATCGCGGTCGTCAAGGCGGGCGGCTTCGGCGAGATGAAGGCGAAGCTGCCGACCGGGTACTTCGACCCGCTGGGCATCGGCGGCGAGACGATCTTCACCTATGTGCTGATCTACACCTTCGGCATGCTCATCGGCCAGGACATCTGGCAGCGCGTGTTCACCGCCCGCGGCGACCGGACGGCGAAGTGGGGCGGCACGGTGGCCGGTACCTACTGTCTCGTGTACGCCCTCGCCGGCGCCGTCATCGGCACGGCGGCCAAGGTGCTCTACCCGAACCTCGCCTCCGCGGACGCCGCCTTCGCGACGATCGTCAAGGACGAACTCCCGGTCGGCGTGCGCGGGCTGGTGCTGGCCGCCGCGCTCGCCGCCGTGATGTCCACCTCGTCGGGCGCGCTCATCGCCTGCGCGACCGTCGCCAACAACGACATCTGGTCGCGGCTGCGGGGCGCCGTGAACGCCGACGGCGAGGAGCGTGCCGAGGAACGCGACGAGGTCAGGGGCAACCGCCTGTTCATCCTGCTGATGGGCATCGCGGTGATCGTCACGGCGATCGCCCTCAACAACGTCGTCGAGGCGCTGACGGTGGCCTACAACCTGCTCGTCGGCGGACTGCTGGTCCCCATCCTCGGCGGACTGCTCTGGAAGCGCGGCACGGTCCAGGGCGCCCTCGCCTCCGTCGTGGTCGGCGGCGTCGCGGTGATCGGCCTGATGGCCGGCTACGGCATCCTCGCCAACGAGCCGGTCTACTACGGCCTCCTCGGCTCCCTGGCCGCCTACCTCGCCGTGTCCCTGGCGACCCCGGCCACCGACCCCGCCGTACTGGCCGCCTGGCGCGAGCGCCTGGCCGGCCGGACCCCTGACACGGCCGGGACCTCGCCTGTTCCGGTGTCCCAGTAGAGTCGTACGACAAGTAGTGCATACGCGATGAAGCGTAAGAAAGAGAGCATGTGACCATGAGCGGCAACGAGACGCCCCGCGGCCCCGTCGACTCCTCCCGCGTCCCGCGGTATGCCGGACCTGCGACCTTCGCCCGGCTGCCCCGCCTCGACGAGGTCGGCCGCGCCGACGTCGCCGTGGTGGGCGTGCCGTTCGACTCGGGTGTCTCCTACCGGCCGGGCGCCCGCTTCGGCGGCAACGCGATCCGCGAGGCGTCCCGGCTGCTGCGGCCGTACAACCCGGCGCAGGACGCCTCCCCCTTCGCCCTCGCCCAGGTGGCGGACGGCGGCGACATCGCGGTGAACCCGTTCAACATCCACGAGGCCGTGGAGACGATCGAGGCGGCGGCCGACGACCTGCTGGGCACGGGCGCCCGCCTGATGACCCTGGGCGGCGACCACACCATCGCGCTGCCGCTGCTGCGCTCGGTCGCGAAGAAGCACGGCCCCGTCGCCCTGCTCCACTTCGACGCGCACCTCGACACCTGGGACACCTACTTCGGCGCCGAGTACACCCACGGCACACCGTTCCGCCGGGCCGTGGAGGAGGGCATCCTCGACACCGAGGCCCTCTCCCACGTCGGCACCCGCGGCCCGCTGTACGGCAAGCAGGACCTGACCGACGACGAGAAGCTGGGCTTCGGCATCGTCACCTCGGCGGACGTGTACCGGCGCGGCGCCGACGAGATCGCCGACCAGCTGCGTCAGCGCATCGGCGACCGCCCTCTCTACATCTCCATCGACATCGACTGCCTCGACCCGGCGCACGCCCCCGGCACCGGCACCCCGGAGGCGGGCGGCATGACCTCGCGCGAGCTCCTGGAGATCCTGCGCGGCCTGGCCTCGTGCAACCTGGTCTCGGCGGACGTCGTCGAGGTGGCCCCCGCGTACGATCACGCGGAGATCACGTCGGTGGCCGCGTCCCACACGGCGTACGAACTGACCACGATCATGTCCCGACAGATTGCCGAGGCTCGCGCGAAGTGACTCACGACCACGACCTGGTGCTCCGGCCGACTCAGGCGCAGATCGCCGCTGCTCTGAACCCTCCCGCCGGCCGCAACGGCGGAGACCTGGTCGTGGAGACGCTGGCCGGACTGGGCGCGACCACCGTCTTCGGGCTGCCCGGCCAGCACGCGCTCGGCATGTTCGACGCGCTGCGCCGCTCGACGCTGCGGTACATCGGCCTGCGGGTGGAGAACAACGCGGGGTTCGCGGCGGACGCGTACGGCCGGATCACCGGCGAGGCGGCCCCGCTGCTGCTGTCGACGGGCCCGGGCGCGCTCACCTCGCTCGCGGCGCTCCAGGAGGCCGCGGCCGCCTCGGCGCCGGTGCTGGCGATCAGCAGCCAGATCCCGACCCCCGGCCTGGGCGGCGGCCGCCACGGCTATCTGCACGAACTGCCCGACCAGGCGGCCTCGTTCCGCGGCGTGGTGAAGTCGGTCCACACCGTCCGCACCCAGTCGCAGATCCCGTCCGCGATCGAGGCGGCCTGGAAGTCCGCGCTGACCGTGCCGCACGGCCCGGTGTGGGTGGAGATCCCGCAGGACGTGCTGCTGGCCCAGACCCGGATCCCGGTGGTGACCGGCGGCGACGCCTTTCCCGAAGAGCTGCCGCCGCGCCCCGAACTGACCGCCGTGGCAGCCGACCTGCTGTCGAAGGCGGCCCGTCCGGCGATCATCGCGGGCGGCGGGGTCGTACGGTCGGACGCCTCGGGCAAGCTCAAGCAGCTGGCGGAGGTGTTGCAGGCCCCGGTGGTCACCACACCCGGCGGCAAGGGGGCGTTCCCCTGGAACCACCCCCTCTCGCTCCAGTCCTGGATCGAGGACCGTCACACCACCGACTTCCTCGAGGACGCGGACGTCCTCCTGGTCGTCGGCTCGGGGCTCGGCGAACTCTCCTCCAACTACCACACGTTCAAGCCGCGGGGCCGGGTCGTCCAGATCGAGGCGGACCTGGGAAAGCTGGAGTCGAACCATCCGGCGCTCGGCATCCACGCGGACGCGCGACTGGCGTTGCAGGCGCTGCTGGAGACGGTGGTGGAGCGGGCGCGGCCGGGGGTCCCGGAGCGCGTCCGTGAGGTCCTGGCGAAGGTCGCCGACCGCATCGCCGCCCAGGAACTCACCCTGGAACAAGAGGTGTTGGCGTCGGTCCGCAGGGCGCTGCCGGCCGACTCCCCGTCCTTCTGGGACATGACGATCCTCGCGTACTGGGCCTGGTCGGCCTTCGACGCGAAGGGCCCCAACCACATGCACTCGGCCCAGGGCGCGGGCGGCCTGGGCTACGGCTTCCCGGCGGCGCTGGGCGCGGCGGCGGCCGACCCGACCCGCCCGGTGCTGGCGGTCTCGGGCGACGGCGGCGCGCTGTACTCGATCGCGGAGCTGGCGACGGCCAGGCAGTACTGCCTGAACGTCACCTGGCTGATCGTCGACGACGGCGGCTACGGCATCCTGCGCGAGTACATGACCGACGCCTTCGGTGAGCCCACGGCCACCGAACTGGCCCGCCCGGACTACGTGGCCCTGGCGGAGTCCTTCGGGGTGCCGGGGGTGCGGACGTCTCCGGAGACCCTGGAGGCGGACCTGGCGAAGGCGTTGGCGACGCCCGGCCCCTCGGTGGTCCTCCTCCCGGCGGTGCTGCGGATGTTCGCGCCCACGCACCTGTCCTAGGGAAGACCGTTGATACGGTCCCGCCATGTCTGAAGCACACGGATCACCCGGCCCCGTCACCGCCGACGACGTGCAGGAGGCGGTCCGGTCGGCGGTGGCCGCCCTGCGGGGGGCCGAGGCCGCCGACTGGGACGCCAAGGCCGGTTCCCTGGACTGGAGTTGCTGGGAGACCGTCGAGCATCTGGCCGACGACCTGTTCGCCTACGCCGCCCAACTGGGCCCGCGGGGCGCGCCGTCGGACACCGAGGTGCCCTTCGTCTGGCGCGCGGAGCGGCCCGGCGCCCCGGCGAACGTGATCTTCGCGGACCGGGCGGCCGGGGCGGCCGGACTCGCGCGGGTGCTGGAGGCCTGTGGGGCGCTGCTGACCGCCATGGCGCGTACGACACCGGCGAGCGTCAGGTCGCATCACGTCTTCGGGGCCTCCGACCCCGAGGGCTTCGCCGCCATGGGCGTCGTCGAGACGCTGGTGCATCTGCACGACGTCGCCGAGGGGCTCGGCTTCCGGTGGGAGCCGGACGCCGGCCTGTGCGACCGGGTGCTGGCGAGGCTCTTCCCGGACGCCCCGGCCGGCCCCGACCGGTGGCCCACTCTGCTGTGGGCCACCGGACGGGGGGAGATCCCGGGGCACGCGCGCCTCACGCGGTGGCGTTGGCACGGCGCGCCCCGCGGCGAGGGCGTGGGCGAGAGCGAGCGGTAGGGCTCAGCAGGCGCCCGGACCCACCGCGTCGATCCGGCCGCCGAAGTCGCCGAGGTAGCGCAGGCGGTAGTCGGCGTTGAAGACGTTCCGCTTCTCCACCGGGCCCCAGTTGATGAAGCAGGCGCGGGTGCTGGAGACGAAGGAGCCCACGTGGTCGTGGAGGGCGGGCGGCATGTCCCGGTAGCCGCTGCGGGCGGGCCACTCCCAGCTGGTGCCGCGGAAGTTCTCGCCGCTGTAGAAACAGATCGAGCCGTCGGGGCAGGACGGTGCCGCGGCCGCCGAGGCGCTGTGGGCGGGCAGGGTGAGGGTGGTCAGGGCGAGTGCGGCGGCGAAGGACCAGGCGCGAAGCTTCAAGAAGGCCTCCGGAAAAGGGAGTCGGGAGGCTCCGGCTGATGCGCCGGAGCCCGTCCCCACCCTTGCCTCCGGGCCGGGCGACATGCCCGGGACCGAGATCGGCTTCACCCGTGTGAGGGAACCGGTGACGTAACACAGGGGCTCCTGGGGCGGGATGGTGCCCGTGCATGCCGAAAGGGGCCGAACCCCCTTGTTCTCAAGGGCAGTTCAGCCCCTCCGCAGTCGCGCTCCAGCTGCTACCGGTGCTACCAGATCGCCTCGACCCACTCCGGGTGGTCGATGAACGGGTTGCGGTTGTGCTGGTAGGTGTCGTAGATGACCTGGTTGCGCTTCTCCTCGAAGGCGCTGGGCGGGTCCGCCTCGTTCCACGCCTTGAGGACGGAGAGCTTGCCCATGTACGGGTTGCTGCCGTTGCCGACCTTCTCGTTGGGCTCCAGGTTGGCGAAGCCGTCGTCACCCTCGTAGCGCACGGCCATGTAGAGGATCATGCGGGCCACGTCGCCCCGGTCCGCGGCGCGCGGCGCGAAGGAGTCGGAGTCGACGGTGCTGCCGCCGCCGTTGGTGACCGCGCTGCCGCCGTTGTCGAAGTCCAGGTTGCCGCGGATGCTGTTGACCTGGACGTCCGCGGGACGCAGGTGGTGCAGGTCCGTGCCCGGACCGGTCACCTCGCCGAAGTCGCCGTGGGACTTGGCCCAGGTGTGCTCGCGGTTCCAGTCGCCGACGTCACCGCCGTTGAGGGACTTGGCTCGCGAGACACCGCTGTACAGCAGGATCACGTTGCTGCTGTTGTTCGGGTCCTGGTCGGTGGCCTTCAGAGCGTCCCAGACCGCGGAGTACGAGATCTTCGTCTGGCTGCTGATGATCGTGTGCAGCGAGGACTTCAGGCTCGTACCCGTCTTGCCGACCGCGTTCTTGTAGTACGTCGAGTCGTAGGCCGTCGTGGTCGCCGCGGCGGGGGTCGCGGTGAGCGCGGGCGCGGTGAGACCGACCAGGACGGCAGTGGTGGCAAGGGCCACCGACTTCCATCGGCGTATGCGTGTCGCCAGCATGTGGGGTGTCCGATCTACGCGGGTTGATTGGAGGCGGCAATCGGGAGAGTGACATGCACATGCGGTCATGGCAATGAATCTGACATGTCCATCAGGTGACGGGAACCGGCAAATTGCCCCTTGTCTACGCGAGTTGAACGCGCTTTTCCACGCCGAAACGGCCCCTGACCGTCAAGTCAGGGGCCGTTCCGGACCGTTGGGCCGCTTCGGTCAGCTCACGTCCGAGGCGTCCAGTCGGTAGATCGTCGACTGGTTGCTCTGCGTCGAGGTTTCCGTGCCCGAGGCGTCCGAACCGGAGGTCTCCGAGCCGGAGCCGGACGCGGTGCCCGAGCCGGACGTGGAGCTCGACGTCGAGCTGTAGGCGCTCTCCTTCACCGCCGTGCCGTTCTTCTGCACCCAGGCGGTGATCTCCTGGTTCAGGCTGCTGTTGCCGCCCATACCGCCGCCACCGCTGAGCTGGATGTAGTGCAGCTCGCCCTTCTTCACCAGCTCCTTGAGCTTGGCGAGGGTCATCGCCTGGTCGCTGCCGGTGAAGCCCCACATGGAGATGACGGGCTTGCCGCTGCTGAGGATCATCTGGCCCGCGCTCTGCGAGTTGGAGACCGCGATCAGCCAGGTGGCGCCGTCCTGGTGCTTCTCCAGGTACGAGATGAGCTCGCTGTCGGCGCCGCCCATGCCGCCACCGCCCATACCGCCCCCGCCACCCGTACCGCCGCCGGGGCCACCGCCGGTGCCGCCGCCCGGAGCCGTGCCGCTCTCGCCGCCGCCCTGGGCGCCACCGGGGAACTCCCCGTTCGTGCCGCCCTGGCCGCCGCTCGGCGCACCGCTGGGGGCGCCGCCGCCCTGCGGGAGTTCGCCGTTGCCGCCGCCCGGCGTCATCTGGCCGCCCCCGCCGCCGGGGAACTCGCCGTTCGCCTGGCCGCCCTGCTGCGTGCCGCCGGGTGCCTGGCCGCCGGGACCGCCGCCGGAGCCGCCCCGGCCACCGCCGCCGCCGGGACCGCCCATGCCGCCACCGGTGGACGGACCCGCGGTGGGGTTGGTGCCGCCCATCATGCCGCTGGAGGAACCGAAGGCCGGCGAGGCGGCGTACGCCGTCGGACCGGCGAGGGCCGCCACGATCGCCGCGGCGACGGACGCGCCGAGCAGCCGGACCCTGGTGCCCGAGCTCGCGGACCGCAGGACGAACAGGCCCACGATCGCGAGGACCATGACCACGCCGACGACCGGCCACAGCCAGGTGTTCCAGCCGGTGGCGCGCCGCAGCAGCACGATCGCCCAGCCGGCGGTGACCGCGAGGCCCACGGGCAGCACCCACGACCAGCGGGCGTCACCGCCGCGCAAGGCGCGCCACAGCATGACGCCGCCGCCCCCGCACAGCGCCGCGATGCCTGGGGCGAGCGCGGTCGTGTAGTACGGGTGCATGGTGCCCTCGGCCATGGCGAAGGTCAGGTAGTGCAGCACCAGCCAGCCGCCCCACAGCACCAGCGCGGCGCGGGTCGGGTCGGTGCGCGGCGTCCGGCCGCACAGCACCAGGCCGGCGACGAGCGCGATGCCCGCGAAGGGGATCAGCCAGGAGATCTGGCCGCCGAGCACGTCGTTGAACATCCTGCCGATGCCCGCGGTCCCGGCGAACGAGCCGCCGCCTCCGCCGCCCCCGCCGTTGCCCTCGCCGCCGAGGACCCGGCCCAGGCCGTTGTAGCCCATGATCAGGTCCCAGGCGCTGCCGTCGGTCGAACCGCCGATGTACGGCCGGTCGTCGGCGGGCACCAGGGACACGGCCGTCGCCCACCAGAAGCTGGCGACGGCCAGCGCCACGGCGGCCAGCGCCAGGTTCACGGCCTTCTTCCTCCAGCCGAGCCTCGACGCGTACAGGTAGACGGCGAAGACGGCGGGCAGGGCGATGTAGCCCTGGAGCATCTTGGTGTTGAAGGCGAGCCCGAAGCAGACCGCGGAGCCGAGGAGCGGCAGCAGCCGGTCGTCGCGCGTGGCGCGCAGGGCGAGGGCCGCGCCGGACACCATCAGCAGGACGAGGACGGTGTCAGGGTTGTTGTCGCGGTTGATGGCGACGGTGATCGGCGTCAGCGCGAGCACGAGGGCCGCGACGGCGGCGGCCGCGTGTCCGAAGACCCGCTTCACGCAGGAGTGCAGGATCCAGATGGTGCCCAGCGCCGCCGCCACCTCCGGCGCCATCATCTGCCAGGTGCCGAACCCGAAGATCCGGCAGGACAGGCCCATGATCATGAGCGCGAACGGCGGCTTGTCGACGGTGATGAAGTTCCCGGCGTCCAGCGAGCCGAAGAACCATGCCTTCCAGCTCTGCGTGCCGCTGTAGACGGCGGAACTGTAGAAGCTGTTGAGGCTCGACCCGGACAGGTTCCAGGAGTAGAGCACCCCCGCCAGGATCATGATCGCGATCAGCGCGGGCAGCGACCAGCGCGGCGCCTTGTCCGGCGGGGGCACCGCGGGGGCCGGTCCGGAGGCCGTCGGCGGCGACCGGTCCGGGGACACGGCGGGGGGCACGGTCGGGTGGGGGAGTGGATCGGTGGCAGATGTCACCCTGCGCATGCTGTACGGCCGTTGTGGGTGGTCGCTGTGGTCGAGCTGGCTGCCGCCTGTGAGAACGCACAGGCCGTGGTAACGGGTTGCCCAGGCTTTCCCCAACATCCGAGGTGATGCGCACAACCTGGGCGATGCGTACAACCTTTCGTACGAACCTGTGTGTCAACAGGTCATGACTCACCGGACACGAAGAAGCAGAAGGCTGCTCGGCGCCGGGCTCACCGCCGGCGTCCTCATAACCGGCGTGGCCGCCGCCGCACCCGCCGAGGCCGCCACGCCCACCGTGAGCTGTACGTCGGCCAGGGCCGGCCTCGCGGCCAAGCTGAAGAAGGACATCACCGCCGCACTCGCGAACCGCAAGGGCACGATCGCCGTCGGCCTCTACGACCGCACCACCAACACCACCTGCACCCTGCGTGCCTCCACCGCCTTCGACTCGGCCAGCGTCGTCAAGGTCACCGTCCTCTCCGCGCTGCTGTGGGACGCGCAGAAGACCGGCCGGGCGCTGACCAGCCGTGAGAAGACCCTCGCCACGGCCATGATCACCAAGTCGGACAACGCCTCCACCTCCACCCTGTGGAAGCAGCTCGGCACGACGAAGATCAAGAACTTTCTGACCGCCGCGAAGATGACGCAGACCAAGCCGGGCGCGAACGGCTACTGGGGCCTGACCCAGATCACCGTCACCGACGAGCAGAAACTGCTGAAGCTGCTCACCGCCAAGAACACGGTCCTCACCGACGCCTCGCGCGCCTACGTCAACACGCTGATGGGCCAGGTCATCTCGTCGCAGCGCTGGGGCACCCCCTACGGTCGGCCGGCCGGGGTCAGCTGGCACGTCAAGAACGGGTGGCTGTCGCGTGCCACGCAGGGCTGGCGGGTGCACAGCGTCGGCACCTTCAAGGGCGGCGGCCACGACTACGTCATGACCGTCCTCACCCACGGCAACAGCACGATGAACTACGGCATCACGACCATTCAGGGCGTCGCCAAGGTCATCCACAAGGACCTGGCCGCTTCCTGAGCGAGCCTTTACGCGGTGTCCCACCGCACGTCACCGACCCGACCTACGGTGACGCCCATGCGCCTGCGAACCGTACTCGCCACCCTCACCGCCGGCCTGGCGGCGGCAGCCACTCTCACCGCCGCCGGGCCCGCGAACGCCCACCCGGCCACCAGCACAGCCACGGACACAGCCACCAACACGGCCCCGAGCAACGCCTGTTCACCGGCCGTCTCCCTCGACGGCTTCTCCGACGCCCTCGACAAGACGACCTTCGACGGGGCCTTCGTCGGCAACTTCTCCGCGCTCGCCCTGGACCTCCCCCACTCTCGGCCTCGGTCGAGCGGGGGGACCCCCATCGGCTCCCTCGCGGCCCTCTCCGACCGCTCCTCGCTCTTCGGCCTGGACGCGAAGACCCGCGCCCCGAGGTCGGTCGTCCCGCTCGCCGACGAGAACGGCGCCGCACTCGACAGCGAGGGCCTCGCCATCGACGGTGACGGCACCCGTCTGATCACCTCCGAGACCGAGCCGTCCATCCGCCGCTACAGCCGCGACGGCGAGATCCTCGACCGCCTCCCGGTCCCGTCCTCGCTCCTCGTGGCCCCCGCCGGGCGGGCCACCACGAACCAGACCTTCGAGGGCCTCACCCTTCTCCCCGGCGGACGCACCCTCCTCGCGTCGATGGAGTACGCGATCTCCGGAGACAGCGCGGGCATCGTCCGCTTCCAGACCTGGCAGCGGCACCACGGCCGGTTCGCGCTCTCGGCCCAGTACGCCTACCGCGCCGACTCCGGCCTCGGCGTCCCCGAGGTCCAGGCCCTGCCCGACGGCCGGCTCCTCGTCCTGGAGCGCGGCTTCACCACCGGCGTCGGCAACACGGTCCGCCTCTATGTGGCCGACCCCCGGCACGCCACGGACACCGGCGGCGTCGCGAACCTCACCGGCCAGGACGGCGTGCGGCTGGTGCGGAAGACGCTCCTCGCCGACATCGTGAACTGCCCGTCACTGGGAGCGACCGCCAAGCAGCCCCAGCCGAACCCGCTCCTCGACAACATCGAGGCCATGGTGATCACGGGCCGCGCCAAGGGGCGTCTGGAGGTGCTCCTGGCCAGCGACGACAACCAGAACGCGGCACAGACGACGCGCTTCTACCGGCTGCGCGTACGCGTCTGACCGCGCCGACCGCCGCTGACCGCACGGCCCCCGATTGTTGCGGAGGGATGAAATCCGCTTCCTTCGGCGTTGGTGCCTTCCGGCAGACCAGGACGACTGGGACTGGCAGACCAGGACGACTGGACGACAGGAAGGCACCGGCGTGGCAGTGCAGCAGGGGGAGCAGCGGCGAGGCTGGGCGCGCAGACTGGCCGGATACGCCTGGCGCCACCGGGCGGACGTCCTGCTCGCGCTGGGCTCCTCGCTCGCCGGCATGGCCGTCCTGGCGTTGGTCCCGCTGGTCACCAAGGTGATCATCGACGATGTGATCGGCGACCACACCCGGGGCATGGGCCCCTGGGCGGCCGCCCTGATCGCCGCCGCCGTCCTCGTCTACGTCCTCACCTACGTCCGCCGCTACTACGGCGGCCGCCTCGCCCTCGCCGTCCAGCACGACCTGCGGACCGAGATGTTCGAGACGATCACCCGCCTCGACGGCCGACGTCAGGACGAGCTGTCCACCGGCCAGGTCGTGGGCCGCGCCACCAGCGACCTCCAGCTCATCCAGGGTCTGCTCTTCATGCTCCCGATGACGATCGGGAACCTGCTCCTCTTCCTGATCTCCCTGGTCGTCATGGCCTGGCTGTCCCTCCCGCTCACCGTGGTCGCCCTCGCCGTGGCGCCCGCCCTCGCGTACATCGCCCGGCGCAGCCGCACCAAGCTCCACCCCGCCACCTGGTACGCCCAGGCCCAGGCGGCGGCCGTCGCCGGCGTGGTCGACGGAGCCGTCAGCGGCGTACGGGTCGTGAAGGGCTTCGGCCAGGAGGACCAGGAGACGGGCAAGCTGCGCGAGGTCGG
Organism: Streptomyces sp. NPDC102259; assembly: GCF_044766465.1. Taxonomy (NCBI): domain Bacteria; kingdom Bacillati; phylum Actinomycetota; class Actinomycetes; order Kitasatosporales; family Streptomycetaceae; genus Streptomyces; species Streptomyces sp. NPDC102259. The sequence goes on from NZ_JBIWMA010000001.1 coordinate 156,421, forward strand.
CCGCCGGCTCTTCGCCGGCCGGCTGCGCACGATCCGCCTGAACGCGAAGTACACCCCCGCCCTCCAGGCCGTCCCCGCCCTCGGCCAGGTCGCCATGCTGGCGGTCGGCGGCTGGCTGGCCGTGCGCGGCCACATCACCCTCGGCACCTTCGTCGCGTTCTCCACCTACCTCGCCCAGCTCGTCGGCCCGGTGCGGATGCTCGCCGTGGTCCTCACGGTCGGCCAGCAGGCCCGCGCGGGCACCGAACGCGTCCTCGAGCTGATCGACACCGAACCGTCGATGAAGGACGGCGCCAAGGACCTGCCCGCCGACGCCCCCGCCACCGTCGAGTTCGACGACGTGACCTTCGGCTACGACCCCGGCCGGCCCGTCCTCGACGGCCTCACCTTCGAGATCCGCCCCGGCGAGACCCTCGCCGTGGTGGGCTCCTCCGGCTCGGGCAAGTCCACCGTCTCCCTCCTCCTGCCCCGCTTCTACGACGTCGCCCGGGGCGCCGTCCTCATCGGCGGCCACGACGTCCGCGAGCTCACCCTCGACTCGCTGCGGGCCGCGATCGGCCTGGTCCCCGAGGACTCGTTCCTCTTCTCCGACACCGTCCGCGCCAACATCGCGTACGGCCGTCCCGACGCCACCCAGGAGCAGATCGAGGCGGCCGCCCGCGCCGCCCAGGCCGACCGGTTCATCGCCGAGCTGCCCCAGGGCTACGACACGACGGTCGGCGAACACGGCCTCACCCTCTCCGGTGGCCAGCGCCAGCGGGTCGCGCTCGCCCGGGCGATCCTCACCGACCCGCGCCTGCTGGTCCTCGACGACGCGACCTCCGCCGTGGACGCGGCCGTCGAGCACGAGATCCACGAGGCCCTCAAACAGGTCATGCAGGGCCGCACGACCCTGCTCATCGCGCACCGCCGCTCCACCCTCAACCTCGCCGACCGCATCGCCGTCCTGGACGCCGGCCGCCTCGCCGACCTCGGCACCCACGAGGAGCTCCAGGAGCGCTCCGCGCTGTACCGCCGCCTGCTCACCGACCCCGACGAGCTCGGCGGGGTCTCGCCCGGCCACGCCCAGCCGGTGGCGTCGGGCGAGGACACGTCCGTCCGCGACGAACTGGACGCCGAGTTCGACGCCGAGCGCGGGGTGACCCCCCGGCTGTGGACCGGCGACCGGGAGCCGAAGGACACCGCCCTCTCCGGGATGCCGGCCACCCCCGAGCTGCTCGCCCAGATCGAGGCGCTGCCCCCGGCCGTCGGCACCCCCGACGTCGACGAGCGCCAGGCGGTCCGGCCGGAGACGTCGTACGGCCTGCGCAGGCTGCTGCGCGGCTTCGGCGCACCCCTCCTCGTCAGCCTCGGCCTGGTCGCCCTCGACGCCGGGACGAGCCTGCTGCTGCCGGTGATGATCCGGCACGGCATCGACCAGGGCGTGACCCGGGCGGCGCTGGGCGCCGTCTGGGCGGCCTCGCTGCTCGCGCTGCTCGCCGTGCTGGTGCAGTGGATCGCGCAGACCGGCGAGATCCGGATGACCGGCCGCACCGGCGAACGCGTCCTCTACACCCTCCGGCTGAAGATCTTCGCCCAGCTCCAGCGTCTCGGACTCGACTACTACGAGCGGGAGCTGACCGGCCGGATCATGACGAGGATGACGACGGACGTCGACGCCCTCTCCACCTTCCTCCAGACCGGCCTGGTCACGGCCTTCGTCTCGGTCGTCACCTTCTTCGGCATCATGGGCGCCCTGCTGGTCATCGACGTACAGCTCGCGCTGGTCGTCTTCGCGACGCTCCCGCCCCTGGTCGTCGCCACCTACTTCTTCCGCCGGGCGAGCGTGAAGGCGTACGAACTCGCCCGCGAGCGGGTGTCGACGGTCAACGCCGACCTCCAGGAGTCGGTGTCCGGGCTCAGGATCGTGCAGGCCTTCCGGCGCGAGCGGGACGGCGCGGCCCGGTTCGCGGAGCGCAGCGAGAGCTACCGCGCGGCACGTATCCGGGGCCAGTGGCTGATCTCGATCTACTTCCCGTTCGTGCAGCTGCTGTCGTCGGTCGCTGCGGCGGCGGTCCTGATCGTGGGCGCGGGCCGGGTGGACGCGGCGACCCTCACCACCGGCGCGCTGGTCGCGTACCTCCTCTACATCGACCTGTTCTTCGCCCCCGTCCAGCAGCTCTCCCAGGTCTTCGACGGCTACCAGCAGGCGACCGTCTCCCTGGGCCGGATCCAGGAGCTGCTCCGGGAGCCGACGTCCACCCGGCCCGCCGACGAGCCGCAGGAGGTCCTCTCGCTGCGCGGCGAGATCGCCTTCGAGGACGTGCACTTCAAGTACGGCGAGGAGGAAGAGGCCCTGACCGGCATCGAGTTGAGCATTCCGGCCGGCCAGACCGTCGCCTTCGTCGGCGAGACCGGCGCGGGCAAGTCGACCCTGGTCAAGCTGGTGGCCCGGTTCTACGACCCCACCGGCGGCCGGGTCACCGTCGACGGCACGGACCTGCGCTCCCTCGACCTCACCTCGTACCGCCATCGGCTGGGCGTCGTCCCGCAGGAGGCGTACCTCTTCCCCGGCACGATCCGCGACGCCATCGCCTACGGCCGGCCCGACGCCACCGACGCCGAGGTGGAGGCGGCGTCCAGGGCGGTCGGCGCGCACGAGATGATCGCCACCCTCGACGGCGGCTACCTCCACGAGGTCGCCGAGCGCGGCCGCAACCTCTCCGCCGGCCAGCGCCAGCTGATCGCGCTGGCCCGCGCCGAACTCGTCGACCCGGACGTCCTGCTCCTCGACGAGGCGACGGCCGCCCTCGACCTGGCCACGGAAGCCCAGGTCAACCAGGCGACGGACCGCCTGGCCGGCCGCCGCACCACACTGGTCGTCGCCCACCGCCTGACCACCGCCGCCCGAGCGGACCGCGTCGTGGTCATGGATCACGGTCGGGTCGTCGAGGACGGCACCCACGACGAGCTCCTGGCCCTGGGCGGAAGGTACGCCCGCCTCTGGCGCACTTTCGTCGGCGAGGACGAGCCCGCGGCGGTGTGAGGGCAACCGTTCGGCGTGCCTCGTGCGTCCGTACATCAGTACGGCGATCGTGAGTACGGCGATCGTTGATACGGCGATCGTGAGTACGACGGGCGTGGGAGGGGCGGGGACCGTGGGCACAGGTGCGAGAAGCGTGACAGTCCGGCGGCTGGTGCTCGGGCTGGTCCTGCTGACCGTGTCGGGGCTGCTCGCCGTGGTCGCGCCGGGCAGCGCACAGGCCGCGACCTCCGCCGCGTCCTGCACGGGCCGCAAGGTGCGCAGCCTGCCCTTCTCCACCGGCTCCGTGCTGGTCTACAAGGACGGCGGCTACGTCTGTGCCGTCACCGTCCAGAAGAACCCCGGCACCAAGCGGCTGATCTCGGTGAGCGTGCAGGCGCGCGGCCATGTCGCCGTGTCGAAGTCGCGCAGGCACACGCGCAGTTCGCCGCCGGCCAGGGTCTACGCGGGGCACCGGTGTGTGCGGGTGACGGGCGCGGTGGCCGGCGGTTCGTACCGCTCGGGCTGGATGCTCTGCTGAGTCCTCGGCCGCTTCCTCTGCCGATTCCTTGGCCGATCACTCGGCCGAATCCACCGCGGTGGACCGACGCGACGCGTCAACCCCCTCTGGTGTGACGGGTGTTGCTCCGATAGCTTCCGGCGACGCACATCTGTCTCACAGGGAGGGTGCACGCGCATGCGCAAGGCGCTCAGATGGCTGCTGGCGCTCACGGTGCTCATAGGCACCTTGAGCACGGCGGCCACGGCAGGGGCGGCCACCGCCGCCGAGCCCAAGGCCACCGCCGGCACGGACATCAAGGACCAGCTCCTCGCCGTACCGGGCATGAGCCTGATCGAGGAGAAGCCGTACCCCGGCTACCGCTACTTCGTCCTGAACTACACCCAGCCGGTGGACCACCGGCACCCCGCCAAGGGCACGTTCCAGCAGCGGATCACCGTGCTGCACAAGGACACCGCGCGCCCCACGGTCTTCTACACCGGCGGCTACAACGTCTCCACCAATCCCAGCCGCCGTGAGCCCACCCAGATCGTGGACGGCAACCAGGTCTCCATGGAGTACCGCTTCTTCACGCCCTCCCGCCCCGACCCGGCCGACTGGTCCAAGCTGGACATCTGGCAGGCGGCGAGCGACCAGCACCGCATCTTCAAGGCGCTGAAGAAGATCTACACCAAGAACTGGATCTCCACCGGCGGCTCCAAGGGCGGCATGACCGCGACCTACTACGAGCGCTTCTACCCCAGGGACATGGACGGCGTGGTGGCCTACGTGGCCCCGAACGACGTCGTCAACGACGAGGACTCCGCCTACGACCGCTTCTTCGCGAGCGTCGGCACCGAGGAGTGCCGCGACCGCCTGAACGCCGTCCAGCGTGAGGCGCTGGTGCGCCGGGAGCCGCTGGAGAAGAAGTACGCGGACTACGCGGCGGCGGAGGGCTTCACCTTCACCACCATCGGCAGCCTGGACCGCGCCTACGAGGCGGTCGTCCTCGACTACGTCTGGGGCTTCTGGCAGTACAGCCTGCTGTCCGACTGCGAGTCGATCCCGGCGGACGCGGCCACGGCGACGGACGACGAGATCTGGACGTCGATCGACACGATCTCGGGCTTCTCGTTCTACACGGACCAGGGCCTGTCCCCGTACACCCCGTACTACTACCAGGCGGGCACCCAACTGGGCGCCCCCACCATCCACTTCCCGTCCATCGAGAAGAAGTACATCCGCTACGGCTACCAGCCCCCGCGCAACTTCGTCCCCCGCGACATCACCATGAGGTTCCAGCCGCGGGCGATGCGCGACGTCGACACGTGGGTCAGGCACAACGCCCACCACATGCTCTTCGTCTACGGCCAGAACGACCCGTGGGGCGCGGAACGCTTCGGGCTCGGCAAGGGCGCGAAGGACAGCTATGTCTTCACGGCCCCCGGCCTGAACCACGGCGCGAACGTCGCCGGCCTGGTCGCCGACCAGAAGGCGCTGGCCACGGCCCGGATCCTGGCCTGGGCGGGCGTCGCGCCGACCGCCGTCTCCCAGGCCGAGCCGCTGGCGAAGTTCGACGCGAAGCTGGACGTCCGGGACGTGGAGCGGGAGCCCGCGCTGCGCCCGTGACGTCCGTCGAGGGCTGATCACCGACGGCGGGTCCGGGACGGCCCGCCGTCAGTGGGAGGGGCAGACGGGGTCCACCGATTCGTCGGGGAGGTAGGCCGCGCGTTCCTGAGGCGTGAGGTCACGGGCGACGACACGGCAGATCCGCTGGATCGCCTCCGCGGGTGTGGCGACGGCGTCGGTGTTCCACAGCCGCACCGTGTTGTCGTCGCCGGCGGTGGCGATGGTGTGTCCGTCGGGGCTGAAGGCCACCGCGTTCACCTCGCCGGCGTGGCCGACGAGGACAGTGAGGGTTTTCCCGGTGCGCGCGTCCCACAACCGTGCGGTGGTGTCCTTGCTGGCGGTGGCGATGGTGCGGCCGTCGGGGCTGTACGCCACGGACCACACTGCGTCCGTGTGTCCTTTGAGCGTGGCGCGCGGCTTTCCGGTGTCCGCGTTCCAGAGCCATACCGTCTTGTCGTCGCTGGCGGTGGCGATGGTGTGGCCGTCGGGGCTGAATGCCACCGCGTTCACCTCGTCGAGGTGACCGGCCAGGGCGATGCCCGGTCTGCCGGTCTTCGCGTTCCACAGCCGCGCGGTGGAGTCTGCGCCGGCGGTGACGAGCGTGCGGCCGTTCGCGCTGAAGGCCACTCCGTACACCACATCGGTGTGCTGGAGAACGGCGCGGGGCTTGCCGGTGTCCGTGTCCCACAGGCGTGCCTTCTTGTCGTCGCCGGTGGTGGCGATGGTGTGACCGTCGGGGCTGAAGGCGACCGCCTCCGCAGCACCTGTGTGCCCGCGGAGGGTGCGGCGGTATGCGCCGGTGTCGGCGTCCCACAGGCGTACGGTTTTGTCCTTGCTGGCGGTGGCGATGGTGCGGCCGTCGGGGCTGAATGCCACGGACAGCACTGCCGCGGCGTGTCCTTTGAGGGTGCGGCGGAATTTGCCGGTGTCGGCGTTCCACAGGCGCACGGTCTTGTCGTCGCTGGCGGTGGCGATGGTGTGCCCGTCGGGGCTGTAGGCAACCCAGTACACCAGGCCGCGATGTCCGGTGAGGGCGCTACGCTGCCGGCCGACGAGGTCCGCGTCCCACAGGCGTACCACCCTGTCGCGGCCGGCGGTGGCGATGGTGCGGCCGTCGGGGCTGAAGGCCACCGTGAAGACCAGGTTGGTGTGGCCGGTCAGGGCGGTGCGGGGCGTTCCGGTCGCCACGTCCCACAACCACGCCGTGCGTTCGGCGGTGGCGGTGGCGAGCGTGCGGCCGTCGGGGCTGAAGGCCACCGCGACCACAGGCGCGGTGAACCCGCTGAGGACGATGCCGGGTTTGCCGCTGGCCACGTTCCACATCTGAGTGACGTAGTCGTTGCCGGCGCTGGCGAGGGTGTGCCCGTCGGGGCTGAAGGCCACCGCGACCACCGCATCGGTGTGCTTTTTGAGGGTGCGGCGGAACTTGCCGGTGTCCCCGTCCCACAGACGCACGGTCTTGTCGTCGCCGGCGGTGGCGATGGTGTGCCCGTCGGGGCTGAAGGCCACCGCGTTCAGTGCGCCGGTGTGCCCTTCGAGCGTGGTGCGGTATGCGCCGGTGTGGGCGTCCCACAGGCGGGCTGTCCCGTCCTTGCTGGCGGTGGCGATGGTGTGCCCGTCGGGGCTGAAGGCCACCCCGTGGACGTCCCCGGTGTGTCCCCTGAGAGTGCGCCGGTACCTGCCGGTGGCCGCGTCCCACAGCCGCACCGTGGTGTCGGCGCTGGCGGTCGCGAGGGTGCGGCCGTCGGGGCTGAACGCCACGGACCACACCTCGTCGGTGTGTCCTTTGAGGGTGCGACGGGGCTTGGCCGTGGCGACGTCCCACAGCCGCACCGTTTTGTCGGCGCCGACGCTGGCGAGGGTGCGGCTGTCCGGGCTGAACGCCACCCGGTACACGTTGCCCGTGTGCCCTGAGAGGCGGCGATGCATCGGGAGTTTCGCGGCGTCGACCCGCAGGCTTTCGACGGCCTCGGCGGTGTGGCTGCTGCGATATGCCTGGACGGCCAGCAACGAGGCCAGTTCGGCGTTCGTGGCCAGCATTTCGTTGGACTGGGCGGCCAGCTGCCGGGACAACGCCGTCTGCCGTGCGGTGGTGACCGTCCGCCACTGCCAGATCGCGCCCCCGGCGGCCACCAGCGCGAGGACCAGCAGGCCCGCAAGGACCGCGATCAGACGTCTGCTGCGCCGGACCGCGGCTCGCTGGCGCTGCTTGCTCGCCGCCAGGAAGGCCGCGATGTCGGCCGGGAGATGGCGTCGCCGTGACCATTCGAGCCCCTCCGCGAGTGCGGTCCCGCCCAGCAGGTCCCCCGGATCCTTCTCCGCTGCCCACCGGGCTCGTCGCTCGCGCGTGCGGTCGAGCCATTCCTGGAAACGGTGGTCCTGGTCCACCCATTCACGAAGCGAGTTCCAGTCGCGGATGAGCGCCTCGTGAATCAGCTCTGCCACCGGCTCCCCGGGCGGATCGTCGGCGGTTTGCGGAGCGTGCAGAGTCTGCGTGGTGATGATGCGGTGGCGCGCGAGGGCGGCGATGACACCGTCGACGGCCGCTCGCTCACCGTCGGCGGCTTCGTCCGGACTGGTGGCCAGGTCACGCAGTTCGTCCAGGGGAACCTGTACGCGGACGGCTGAGACGTGGTGACTGGGGTCGGCGGGATGCACCAGAGAGGTCAGCGCCCGCCGCGCGATGACGCGCTGCTCGGGGGGCAGTTCGTCGAGCACGCTGTCGCACCACGTGGTGAGGCTTCCGCTGACCGCCCCGATACGCCGGTACGCCTCGTGCGTGAGGTATCCGTCCTGGCGCCGCAGCCACAGCTGGCTGAGCGTCATCTCCAGCAGGGGCAGCACGGTGACCGGTGCTCGACGGGTGAGGGCCGCCTCCGGAGTGATGCCCAGGACGTCGCTGATGATCTGCTCGGGCAGGCCGGGCTGGAAGCGGAGTCCCACGTCCTGCGCGGGCAGCGTGATGATGTCCTGCAGGTCCCGCTGGCTCAGCGTGCCCGGCACGTTGAGGAGTCCCGGCATCGCGGCTTCCAACAGCCGGGGGGCCAGCGCGGCCAGTTGCGGATAGAAGTCGTCCCGCATGATCAGGATCACGGTGATCTTGGTGTAGGCGTCGGTGACCGTGGTGACTTCGTCGATGAGGCCCATGAGCTCCCGCAGCCGACCGTTCGTGGTCTGCACCAGCAGTTCCTCGAACTGGTCGATGACCAGCAGGACGCGTTGGTAGGAAGGCTCGGCCGCCAGCCGTCGGTTGACCGCGGCCGTGATTCCCTCACTGCTCGCTCCCGGCAGCCCGGCACGTTCGATCTCGGCGAGCATGTCCTTTCTGGGCCGGGTGAGCACCGGCAGCCACCGGTCGCTTCCCGGCAGTTCCCCTGCCGCCAACGCCCGCAGCACCCCCGCCTGGATCAGCGACGACTTGCCTGACCCCGACGGCCCGAGCAGCAGCGTCAGCCGGCGCTGCTGGGCCAGGTTCGTGACGACCTGCCCCACCGCCTCCGCCCGGCCCTGGAACCAGCGCGCGTGCTCCGCGGTGAACGGCTCCAGTCCCCGGTAGGGGCACACCTCCCGCTCCGTCAGCTCCGGCAGGATCGCCCGGAGGACCTGCGTCGGAGTGACGTACGCGATGCCCTGTCCCCGTTCGTAGGCGTCGGGCGCGGTGATCTCGGTGAGCATGCCGATGACCAGGCCGGTCATCTCGTCGAGGACCGGGCCGCCGCTGAATCCGGTGGTGAGGTCGTTCGCGGCGGTCAGTTGAAGGTGAGCACTTCTGCCGTCCGAGCCCGGCAGCAGATCACCGGCCACCCCGAATCCGAAGTGTCCTTCGGGCGGGGCCTGCGCGGGGAATCCGAAGGAGCGCACCTGGTGGCCCCGGCATCCCTCCGCGGAGCCCAGCGGCAGGGCTCGCATACCTGCCGAGTGGCCGCTCAGCCGGATGACGGCCACGTCCTCGTGTTCGGGGGAGCGCCACGACTCGGGCGCGACGTGCCCCTCGGCCGGGACGCCTGTCGGCCCGTGAGGGAAGTGCACGCGCACCTCCTCCCCGGGCCCGGCGCCCGCGGCGCGGACGACGTGCGCACAGGTGACCACCACCCCCTCCGCCACCAGGAATCCCGCCCCGGCCACCGCCCCGTCCGGCCCGAGGATCTGGGCCACGGCGGCGAGCAGGTCCGACGCGACGCCGTCACCCGGTTCGTTCACCGTGCCGGTCACCGGATCAGCTCCCGCTCTGCCAGGACACGGTCACCTTCAGGTGGCAACCGGCCTGACTCTTGGTGATCACCGCCCCGGCCTCGAAGGCGAGGTCGACGCCGAACTCGACGGTGATGCCGTCGGGGCGGGCCTTGCGCAGCTGGTCGAGGGTGGCGCGGGCGGCCGCCGTGATCGGCTCCAGGGCCCCTTCCAGAGTCATCGGTAAATCGCGCACGGCGTCGCCGACACGTCCGGCCTTCACCGGGCCCCCGTCCAACAGGCCCGGTTGCTCGACCAGAACGCAGCCTCCGCCGGCCAGCGGAATCCGGGTCAGTGGTGTCACGGGTGCCTCCACCGTCTCTCGCATGGGCTCTCGGCTCGGCTCGCGGGCCGACTCTCGAGGGTCGCCACCAGCCTCTCTGACGCTGGCATATGCCGCATGCCGGAGCGAGCCGTATGGGGGAGTCGGCGCCACGGCAGGACCGTGTCACGGGGAGGACGGCCGTTGTCACGGGGAGGACGAGCGGGTGTCACGGCCCGGCCGACCACGGCCCTCACCACCCGGTACTGCGGTTTCCCCCGCACGAGCCGTCGCAGGCCGTCTCACGGAGCTGCCCGCCGCCCACGCCGTGGACGCAGTCGCCGACGACGGTGCGCGGGCCGCCGCCGGCGCGCCCGGGGCGCCGGGGTGGGGCGGCGGTCAGTGCTCAGGCCGCTACCCCCACGGACCGCCGGCTCCCGTGCAGCGGCTTCCCCCGGCCGCCCGGCGAACAGGGCCCGACCAGCGCGACCCGCGACGCCGAGCGGCGTACGTCTAGTACGTCAGGCCGTGCCCGATCGGATACAGCACCTGTGTCGGATCGTCCGCCCGCCGCACGGGCACCGGCAGCTTCCCGCGCGGTGCGACCGCCCCGGCGATCACCCGGGCGGCGGCCCGCAGTTCGACGTCGGTCCACGAGTAGGCCGCCAGGCAGGCCCGGACGGAGGGGAGTCGGGCCACGTCGTACGGGTTGCGGACGGCCACCGCCACCACCGGCCGTCCGGTCGCCGCCAGTTGCTCCACCAGCGTCCGCTGCGCGTCGGCCGTCGGGACGTTGTAGGTCGCGACCACCACGGCGTCCGCCCCGCCCGCGGCCGTCACCGCTGCGGCGATCGTCCCGGCGGAGGGAGCCGTGCCCGTGGACAGGGCCGTCGCCGCGAACCCCAGCGCGGTGAGGGCGGCGGCGAGGACGCCGGTGGGCGGGCCCGTGGTGCCGGTGGGGGAGGCCGGGTCGGCGCCGACCACCAGGAGCCGGGGGTGGGTCCGGGGCGAGAGCGGCAGCAGCGGCCCCTCGTTGACCAGCAGCGTCGTGGTCCGTTCGGCGATCCGGTCGGCCGCGGCGAGATGCTCCGGCGCCCCGACCGTCCGCCCCACGTCGGCCGTGCTGACGTACGGCTCGTCGAGCAGCCCCAGTCGTGCCTTCAGCCGCAGGATCCGCAGGACCGACACGTCGAGCCGGTCCTCGGTGAGCTCCCCGTCCTGTACGGCCTTCAGGACGGCGTGCCAGGCCACGTCCAGGTCCGGCGCGTTGAGGAGCTGGTCGACGCCGGCCTTGAGCGCGAGCACCGGCACCCGGGCGTCGCCGTACTTCGTGCGCACGCCCGCCATGTCGAGGGCGTCGGTGATCACGACCCCGTCGTAGCCGAGCTTCTCGCGCAGGAGACCCGTGACGATCGGACGGGAGAGCGTGGCGGGGTCACCCGAGTCGTCGAGTGAGGGAACCAGGATGTGCGCGGTCATGAGGGAGTCGACGCCGGCCGCGATCGCCGCCCGGAACGGCACCGCGTCCAGCGTCTCCCACTCCTCGCGCGAGTGGGTGATGACGGGAAAGCCGGTGTGACTGTCGACGGTGGTGTCGCCGTGCCCGGGGAAGTGCTTGGCGGTCGCCGCCACTCCCGCCGTCCGGTAGCCCTCGGCCTCCGCCGCGACCAGGGCGGCCACCGCTTCCGGGTCGGCGCCGAAGGAGCGCACGCCGATGACCGGATTGGCCGGGTTGACGTTGACGTCCGCCACCGGGGAGTAGTTCTGCCGGATGCCCATCGCCCGCAGCTCACGGCCGGCGAGGCGGCCGAGGGTACGGGCGTCGGCGTGGCTGCCCCCGGCGCCGATCGCCATGGCGCCCGGGAAGAGGGTGGCGGGGCGGCCCACCCGGCAGACGGCGCCGTGCTCCTGGTCGGTGGAGATCAGCACCGGCAGGCCGCGCGGCTGCTGGAGGGAGGCCCGCTGGATGCCGTTGGAGAGGTCCGCGATCTGTTGCGGGTCGCGCGTGTTGTGCGCCCAGGCGAAGTAGATGATCCCGCCGAGCCGGTAGCGGGCGAGCAGCTCGGCGGCCGTGCGTACGCCGAGTTCACCGAGGTTGGCGTCGACGTCGGTCTGGTCGGGCGCGGTCGCCGAGTGGCCGTACACCCGCGAGACGAAGACCTGGCCGACCTTCTCCTCCACGGTCATACGGGCGAGGAGTTCGTCGGGACGAGGGTCGTCCGCGTGGGCCGGACCGCCGGCGGCGAGGACGGCGGTGACGCCCGCGCCGGCGGCGAGGACGGTGCGTCTGGAGGGCATGTGCGCTCCTTCCGGTGGGGGACCGGGTGGGGAACCGGGTGGGGGCCCGGTGGCGCACGCTACCCGCGTGAGGCGCCGCCATCGGCGCATTGGAGGGGGGCGCGCCGATGACGGCTCGGCTGCCGGGCCGCGGTGCGGCGGAGAGGGTGGGTCAGCGATCGCAGCCAGCAGCGAGGGCCGACACCGCACCGAGGTGACTCGTCCGACAGCTTGGGAGTTGGACGAGCGGGGTTCGGACAGGGTTCCCGGGCGCACCCCGTTTCCCGGAAGTCGGTACAGGTGCGACAGGGGGGACCGGTGGGACGGCCGCCCGGGTACCCGCCACGTGGGACCGCACCGGGAGGAATCTCGCGCTGGGCGTCGGTCGACCCCCGGCCCGGGGCCCGGTCAGTTCTTCGTGGTCGCGGGAAACAGGCGCTCGACGGCCGCGATAACGGCAACTCGGCGCGCCGCCAGGAACGTGGCGCGAGCCTCGTCGTCCGGGGGCAGCCGTCGCCTGGATGGTCAGAGGCACTCGGGCCGCCGCGCTCCGCTCACGGGTGGTTCGTGACGTCGCGGGCCGCGTAGGCGGCCGGGGTGAGGCCGGTGCGGTCGCGGAAGAAGCGGCCGAAGTTCGCGGGGTCGGTGAAGCCGAGGTGGGCGGCCACGGACCGGGCGTCCCACCGGGCGCCTCTCAGCAGGCGGCGGGCTTCGAGGAGGCGCCGCTCGTCGATGAGCTCGCGCACCCCCTTGCCCGTGGCGTCCCGGGCGGCGCGGCTCAGTGTGCGGACCGAGCAGCCGAGCAGCTCGGCGTAGTCCGCGGCCTGGTGCAGTTCGCGGAAGTGCAGCTCCAGGGCGTCCAGGAAGCGTCCGTACCTGTCGGCGCGGCCGGTGCCGGCCGTGGCCGTTGCGACGGGGACGACGCCCGGGGAGTCGGCCAGGCGCAGCAGCAGCGATTCGAGCAGGCTGCGCCGCAGGGCGTGGTGGACGTCGAGGGGGCGGCGCCCGAGTGCGCGGTGTTCGTCCAGGAGCTGCAGTGCCGTCTGCTGGAGCCAGGCGGCGTCGTCGGGGTGCGGGCTCAGCACCGCAGGGGCCTCGTGCGCGGTGAGCGGGGCCAGGAGACGGGCGAGGTCGGGCCGCAGCACGTCCGGTTCGAACAGGATGAACGGTCCTCGGGCCGCACCGGGAGGATGCCAGCACTGCGCGTGCCCGGGACGCACCCACAGCCACTGGCCGGGGGCGACGGTCCGCGTCACGTGGTCGACGTCATGCCGCAGCTCGCCTTCGGTGACCGCGATGAGGTAGTGGAAGGTGGCGCGGCCCGGACGGGGCGGGTTCCACGGCCAGTCGTCGTGCTGGGCGAAGAACTCCTCGACGGTGCTCACCTCGAGCCCGTAGGGAGTGCCGACCGGGGGCTGGAAACCGTAGAGCGGAACCGCGGCCGGTCCGGCCTGTCCGCCCGGCCTGAGGTGTCGCTTGTCGACCATCACGTGTCCGCAGCCTACCGCCCTTCCGGTCGGCGTCGAGGGAAGGATGGGATGTGCTGCCGCGGCCGCGCGGCGCGCCCTCCGCCTCCTTCGACGCCGTAATCCGTCACTACCTGGGAAGGCCCACCGCTCATGAACGGATCGACCCTGCAGAAGACCGCCGCCGACTGTGCGGAGGAACTCCCCGGAGCTCAGCTGGAGCACCCCTTCGGCCCCGACTGGGAGGTCTTCAAGGTGCGCGGCAAGGTGTTCATGCTGATGACCGAGGTCCCTGGGCGTCCCGTCGTGATCCTCAAGGCGGACCCCGGCGAGGCTCAGGCCCTGCGGGAGCAGTACAGCCACATCACCCCCGGCTACCACATGAACAAGAAGCACTGGATCACCCTGGAGGGTGGGGAAGGCGTCGACGAGGAGCTCGTCAGGGAGCTCGTCACCGACTCCTACCTGCTCGTCGTCGCCCACCTGCCCAGGGCCGAGCGGCCCGTCGACCCGCGCACCTACGGCACCGGCACGCAGGCGGCGGCCCGGTGAGCGCGGCCGGTGACCGGCTCCAGGACGCCGCCCGCCGGACGGCCCTGGCCCTCCCCGACGTCGGCCACGGATACCCCTTCACCCCCGCACTCGACGTGTACAAGGTCGCGGGGAAGGTGTTCCTGATCGTCACCGAAGACCCGGACGAGCAGATCGTCACGGTCAAGTGCGAACCCGAACGCGCCCGCGCTCACGTACGCGGCTACGCCTCGATCACACCGGGCCGCTATCTCGACAAGCGGCACTGGATCTCCCTGGGGCCAGGACCCGGCGTCACCGAGCGACTGGTCACCGAAGCGGTCGAGGATTCCTACGACCTGGTCGTCGAGCGGCTGCCGCGATCAGCTCCGCGTACGCATGCCCGTCACCGCACTCGCCGGCCGTCGCCGTGATCGACGGATCCCGCCCTTGACCACCTCCACGTTGGTGGACGAAGCCGTCGCCCTCATGCTCACCCGTTATCGCGCCCGCTCCTGAACCCCGGACGCGTCGGCCGCACACACGGCCGGCAGCCCGTGGGCCCGGGGGTGGTCAGTGGGCCGATGCCGTCGGCCACTGTTCGCGCAGCACCCGCACCGCCTCCGCGATCGCCGGACGCCGGGCCGCCCCCGTGCGCCACAGTGCGTACAGCCGTCGGACGGGCGTCGGGTCGAGCGGGACCTCCACGACCCCGGCCGGCAGCGGGCCGCGCCCGAGGCGGGGGATGAGCGCGACCCCGAGGCCGGCGGCCACCAGGGCGACGAGGGTCGGGTTCTCCTCGGCCGTGTGGACGAGGTCGGGCTCGTGCCCCGCCGTCCGCAGCGTGCGTACCAGCCAGTCGTGACAGACCCGGCCCGGCGGCTGGCAGATCCACCGCTCGCCGCCCAGTTCCTCCCGCCGTACGCCCGTCCGCCCCGCGAAGGGGTGGCCCTCGGGCACCAGCAGATCGCACGCGTCGTCGCCGATCACCGCGTGCTCGACACCCGCCGGGGCGGGCAGCGGCGCGATGTCCCAGTCGTGCGCGACGGCGAGGTCGACGGCCCCCTTCGCCACCAGGTCCACGGACAGGTGCGGGTCGACCTCGGTGAGCCGGGCGTCCAGGGCGGGGTGCCGACGCGCCAGGTCGGCGAGGACGCAGGGCAGCAGTCCGCGCGCCGCCGAGGCGAACGCGGCGATGGTCAGCCGCCCGGCCGGCACCCCGCGCCGCTCCTCGAGCCCGGTCTCGGCCCGCTCGACGATCGCCAGCAACTCCTTCGCCGTGGCGGCGAGTTGGAGCGCCTCGTCGGTGAGCCGGATACCCCGCCCCGCACGCTCCAGCAGAACCGTCCGGGTCTCCCGTTCCAGCTTGGTGATCTGCTGGGAGACCGCCGACGGGGTGTAGCCGAGAGCGGCGGCCGCGGCGCCGACGGTGCCGTGGACGGAGACGGCGTGCAGGGCGCGCAGTCGCTGGAGATCGAGCACCGTGAGTCCAATCGGTAGCGTTCCTTCATCCAAACGTGCAGCAATCATCGCTGGTGCTACACGGTCCGGGCGAGTGATCCTCGGCGTATGCGCCCCGCCCACCTCGCCCTCGCCGTCCTCGTCGCCGCCGTCTGGGGCGTGAACTTCACCGTCGTCGAGATCGGCCTCGACCACTTCCCGCCGCTGCTCTTCTCGGCCCTGCGCTTCCTGGTGGCGGCCCTGCCCGCGGTGTTCCTCGTGGGCCGCCCGAAGGTGGCCTGGAAGTGGATCGTGGCGGTGGGCCTGGTGCTGGGGGTGGCGAAGTTCGGGCTGCTGTTCGTCGGCATGGACGCGGGCATGCCGGCCGGCCTGTCGTCGCTGGTCCTCCAGATCCAGTCGGTGTTCACGGCGGGCATCGCCTTCGCGGTGCTCGGCGAACGTCCGACCCGGATCCGGCTGCTGGGCATGGCCGTGGCCCTCGCCGGGATCGGGGTGGCCGCGGCGGACGAGGGCGCCTCCGGTTCGCTCGGCGCGTTCGCGCTGGTCATCGCGGCGGCGGCCTGCTGGGGCGCGTCGAACGTCCTCACCCGTAAGGCCTCCCCGCCGGACGCGCTGAACTTCATGGTGTGGGTGAGCACGGTTCCGGTGCTGCCCCTGCTCGCCCTGTCCCTGCTGACCGAGGGCCCGTCGCGGGACCTGGCCGCGCTGCGCGCGCTGGACTGGCAGGGCGTCGGCACGGTCGGCTACGTCGCCTGGGTCACCACGGTCTTCGGCTTCGGCGCCTGGGGCTGGCTGCTGCGCCGCCACCCGGCGTCCACGGTGGCCCCCTTCTCCCTCCTGGTCCCCGTCTTCGGCATGACGTCGGCCGCCCTGTTCCTCGGCGAGCCGGTGAGCGGCCCGCGCTGGTGCGCGGCGGCACTGCTGGTGGGAGGGGTGGCACTGACCTCGCTCGCACCGGCCGGGAGAGCCGCACGGCAGGCCGCCCGGCCCGCCGCCGAACCCGCCGTTCAGCCGGACGGAACCGTCCCGACGCTCGTCCATCCCGTGGACGTACCGGCGCCGGAGCGGACCCGCGCGGGATCATGAGGGGCATGGCCCTCGTCGACATCCCCGGTTCCAAGTCCCTCACCGCCCGCGCCCTGTTCCTGGCGGCGGCAGCCGACGGCGTCACCACCCTCCAGCGCCCCCTGCGCTCCGACGACACCGAGGGGTTCGCCGAGGGCCTGACCCGGCTCGGCTACCGGGTGGGACGGACACCGGACGCCTGGCAGGTCGACGGCCGCCCGCAGGGTCCGGCGCTCGCCGAGGCCGACGTCTACTGCCGGGACGGCGCGACCACGGCACGCTTCCTGCCGACCCTCGCCGCCGCGGGCCGCGGTACCTACCGCTTCGACGCCTCCCCGCAGATGCGCCGCCGCCCCCTCCTCCCGCTCACCCGCGCCCTGCGCGACCTGGGCGTGGACCTGCGGCACGAGGAGGCGGAGGGCCACCACCCGCTGACCGTGCGGGCGGCCGGCGTCGAGGGCGGCGACGTGGTGCTGGACGCCGGCCAGTCCTCCCAGTACCTGACCGCGCTCCTGCTGCTCGGCCCGCTGACCCGAACCGGCCTGCGCATCACGGTCACCGACCTGGTCTCGGCGCCGTACGTCGAGATCACGATCGCGATGATGCGGGCGTTCGGGGTGGAGGTGGGGCGCGAGGGGAACACGTACGTCGTGCCGCCGGGCGGCTACCGGGCCACGACCTACGCGATCGAGCCCGACGCCTCCACCGCGAGCTACTTCTTCGCGGCGGCCGCGCTGACCGGCGGCGAGGTGACCGTGCCGGGCCTCGGCCGGGGCGCGCTCCAGGGCGACCTGGGCTTCGTGGACGTACTGCGGCGGATGGGCGCCCGGGTCGACGTCGGCGCGGACCGTACGACCGTGTCCGGGACCGGCGAACTCCACGGCGTCACGGTCAACATGCGGGACATCTCCGACACCATGCCGACCCTCGCCGCGATCGCCCCCTTCGCCTCCGGGCCCGTACGCATCGAGGACGTGGCGAACACGCGGGTGAAGGAGTGCGACCGCCTGGAGGCCTGCGCGGAGAACCTCCGGCGGCTGGGCGCCGAGGTGGCGACCGGCCCCGACTGGATCGAGATCCGGCCCGGCGCGGGCGGTTCTCGTGCGGGCGGTTCTCGTGCGGGCGGGTCCCTCACGGGCGCCGACATCAAGACCTACGGTGACCACCGCATCGTGATGTCCTTCGCGGTGACCGGACTGCGGGTCCCCGGAATCTCGTTCGACGACCCCGGCTGCGTCCGTAAGACTTTCCCCGGTTTCCACGAGGCGTTCGCGGAACTGGCGAAGGTACTGCGGAAGGACGGCGACGGGTGAGTTTCCAGCTGGAGGGACCGGTCCTCGAGGGCGCGCTGGTGCGCCTGGAGCCGCTGGAGCGACGACACACGGCCGAGCTGGCGGTGGCGGCGGAGGAGAACCGGCAGACGTACGACTTCACCTGGGTGCCGAGGGCGCACGAGGTCGGTGACTACGTCGACGCCCAGCTCGCCCGTGCGGCGACCGGCAGACTCGCGCCCTACGCGCAGATCTCCCTCGCCTCGGGCCGGGTGGTCGGCACGACCTCGTACTGGGAGCCGCGTTCCTGGCGGACCGACGAGCAACTGGACGCCGTCGAGATCGGTTTCACCTGGCTGGCCGGTTCCGCCCAGGGCACGGGCGTCAACGCCGAGGCCAAGCTCCTGCTCTTCCGGCACGCTTTCGCGCAGTGGGGCGTCTCCCGGGTGGACCTGAAGACGGACGCCCGCAACACCCGCTCCCGCGCGGCCATCGCGAGCGTCGGCGCCCGCTTCGAGGGCGTCCTGCGCAACTGGTCCCGTTCCTGGGCGCCGGGTGAGGAGGACCGCCTGCGCGACTCCGCGATCTTCTCCATCACGGCGGAGGAATGGCCGCCCTGCGAGCGGCGGTTGGCGGAAAGGGTGGCGGGGTTCCGGCAGCGCGCGCGGTGAGCGCCGCCGGGGACGCGGCACGGCGCTCCGTCCGGCCCGGGGGGCCGCGGTGGCCGTGATCCGGGTGGCGCAGGCCGTCGTCGCCGTCGGCACCTGACCCGAGCCGCCTGCCCCCGCGGGGCACTTACGCCGGTACGCGGGCGGCAGCCGTACGCAGTTCCTCCCGCACCGCCGCCACCACCGGATCCCGCTCCGCCCCGGCCCGTACGGCGACGAAGACGTTCCGGGACGGCGGCTCGCCCTGCGCCGGGCGCAGCGCCAGCTCCCGGTGGACGTACAGCGACCGCACCAGCCGGGGCACCAACGCCACTCCCTGCCCCGCCTCCACCAGTCCCGCCAGCGCGGCCCAGTCGTTCACGTCGTGCCGGATGTCGGGCGTGAACCCGGCCGCCGCGCAGACCGAGCGGGTCACCGCCCCGCAGCAGCTGAGGCTGTTCCCGACGATCCAGACGTCCGTGGCCAGCTCCCGCAACGGCACCTCGGCACGCTCCGCGAGCCGGTGGTCGGGCGGGAGGGCGACGTCCAGGACGTCCGTCAGCAGGTCCTCGCGGGTGTAACGGCGGTCGGTGTGCGGGGGAGCGGCCGCGAAGTCGACGGCTACGGCCACATCGATCTGCCCGCCGTCGAGCGCGGTGAACAGATCCGGCGGCTCGGCCTCCACGACGTCCACGCGCAGCTGCGGAAGCCGGTTCCGCAACGCCCGCAGCGCGGTCGGCAGCAGCCCCAGGATGCCGCTGGAGAAACAGCCGACGGTCACCGCGCCCCGCCCGCCCTCCTCGTAGGCCGCCAGGTCGGCGCGGGCCCGCTCCAGTTGGGCGGCGATCACCTCGGCGTGCGCGAGCAGGACCCGCGCCTGACCGGTGAGGCGTACGCCTCTGCCGTCCCGTTCCGTGAGCGGTACGCCCAGGTCGCGGGCGAGGGCGGCGAGCTGCTGGGAGACGGCCGAGGGCGTGAGATGCAAGGCCTCGGCCGTCCGCGCCAGGCTGCCCCGGCGCTCCAGCTCGCGCAGGACGGTCAGCCGACGCAGGTCGATGGAGTGGGCGGCGCCCAAGGGCTGGCCCAGACGCTGACTTAAGGGTCTGCTTACGGGTTCCACCGGGAAAGATTAACTGGACCTTGTATATCGGGGTGGGAAATCATCGGACCCATGACCCCACGCTCCTATCTCATCCTCCACGGCTGGCAGAACCACCGCCCGGAGGACCACTGGCAGCACTGGCTCGCGGACCGCCTCACCGAACTCGGCCATGAGGTCGTCTACCCGCAGCTGCCGGACCCGGACGACCCCGACCTGGAGGTGTGGCTGACGGAACTGGCCGGCCACCTCGACGCGCTCGCCGCCGGTTCCGAGCGGGTGGTCGTCGCCCACAGCCTCTCGGTCCTGCTCTGGCTGCACGCCGTCGCCCGCGACCTGCCGGGACTCGCGGGCGTCGACCGGGTGCTGCTGGTGGCTCCGCCGTCCCAATCGGTCCTCGCACGGTATCCCGAGGTCGAGGGATTCCGGTGCGCCGGAACCCTCTTCGGGCGGCGGCTCGACGGCGGCACGCTCGCGCACGCAACCCGGCTCGTGGCCGGGGACGACGACCCCTACCTCCCGGAAGGCGTGCAGGCGGCCTACGGCGACGCCCTGGGCCTCGCCGCCGAACTCCTCCCGGGCGCCGCCCACCTCGACCTGGACGCCGGTTACGGCTCCTGGCCCTCGGTACTGGAGTGGTGCCTGGACGGGACGACGAAACTCACGGTGCGGTAGCGGGCGGCACGGTGGCGGACGGTGCGGTCGCGTGCGGGGCTGTGGCGGCTGCCTGCGGGTCCGTGGACCGTGGGAGCGTGGCCTGCGCGTCCTGCGCATCCGCGTCCTGCGCATCCTCAGGCCACGCGCCCGCGTCCTGCGGATCCGCGTCCCGCGCGTCCGCGTCCCATGGACCCGCGTCCTGCGCATCCGCGTCCTGCGGACCCGTGCCGATCGCGCGGCCGCCCCGCAGCTCCGGGGTCGCCGTCCCCACCGCCGCGACCGCCGCCAGGCACATCAGACCGCCGGTGATCAGCGCGGTCGTGCCCGAGGTCCAGCCGGCCACCACACCGCCGCGCAGGTTGCCGAGGTTGGGGCCCGCCTGGCCGACGATCGCCTCGGCCGCCGTCACCCGGCCCAGCAAGGCGTCGGGGGTGCGGGTCTGCACGATCGTGGCCCGGGACAACACGGCCACCGAGTCCGCCGCACCGGCCACCACCAGCATCCCCAGGCCCGCCCAGGGGCTGGCCGTCAGACCGAAGAGGGCGAGGGCCGCGCCCCAGACGCTCGCGGAGCAGAGCATCACCGGGCCGGGTCGGCCGAGCCGGGTGACCGACCCGGAGAGAGCGGTCGCCGCCACCCCGCCCACGGCGAGCGCGGACAGGAACAGCCCGAGCGTGCGCGGGTCGCCGCCGAAGCGTTCCTCGTTGACGAGCGGGAACAGGCCGGCCGGCATCGCCAGCACGGTGGCGGCCAGATCGACCAGCAGCGCGCCGCGCACCGCGCGGTGACCGGTCAGGAACCGCAGCCCGTCCAGGACGCCCTGGACGCCGGGGCGAGACTTCTCGCCCTCGGGCGGCAGCGCGGGCAGCCCGTAGGCGCCGTAGAAGGCCATGCCGAAGGTGAGGGCGTCCACCAGGTAGCACACGCCGACGCCCCACCAGCCGAGCACGAGACCGGCGACGGCCGGGCCGAGCAGCATCATCGCCTGGCCGGTGACCTGGTTCAGGGCGAGACCGGCAGCCACCTGGTCCCGGGGCAGCAGCCGGGGCAGGAACACGCCCGCCGCGGGCGCTCCGATCGCCCCGAACGACGACTGCACCGCCACCAGCGCGAGCACCACGACCACCGGCGCCCGCCCGGTGAAGCCCTGCACGGCCAGCAGGACGGAGCAGGCCGCCGAGCCGACGGTGCTCAGGAGATACGCGCGGCGCCGGTCGGCCCGGTCCACCCAGGAGCCCGCGAACAGCCCGACGCCGATCAGCGGCAGCGCCTGCGCCAGCCCGACCGCGCCGCTCCAGACCGAGCTGTGGGTCGTGTCCCAGACCTGGTACATGACGGTGACCATGGTCATGAAGCCACCGAGCGTGGACACCGTGCGCCCGATCAGCAGCCGCCGGAAGACGGGGGAGGAACGAAGAGGACGAACGTCGACCAGGGCCCTGGACAGGAGGCTCATGACGAAACGACGGCGACGGAGGCCGCTGGCTGCTGATTCACGGCGCGGAGGCTAACCCGGCCACCGACCGAGGTGCCACTCGTTTACCCGGCCCCCATGCCCTGCCACCCGCCCGGCACACGCCCTGCCGGGCTCCGGGCCGTGCGCCGCCCCCTTTACGCGGAGTCGTTCAGGAGGCGTCCGAGGTGTTCGCGTCCGTCGCTCAGCAGTTCGGGCAGCGGCTGGGCGTTCTCGTACCAGCGCCGCTCGTACTCCCAGCACAGCCACCCGTCCCAGCCGTGCCGCGTCAGGACCTCCACGCACTCGGCGAGCGGCAGCACCCCGGCGCCGAGCGCCAGCGGGGTGCTGTCCTCGGCCGAGGCGATGTCCTTGACCTGCACGTATCCGAGATACGGGGAGAGCGCCGCGTAGGTCTCCTGCGGCTGTTCGCCGCCCAGCCAGGTGTGCATGACGTCCCACAGCGCCCCGACCTGCCGGTGTCCGACCAGGCCGAGCACGCGGATGGCGTCCGCGCCGGTGCGGTGTGAGTCGTGGGTCTCCAGCAGGATGCGTACGCCGAGGTCGGCGGCGTACTCGGCGGCGGTGCCGAGCCGCCGGGCGGCGATGGCGTCGGCCTGTTCGTCCTCGCCGCCGGGAAAGACCCGGACGAAGGGCGCCCCGAGGTCACGGGCGAGGTCGACGAGCTCCCGGATCTCCTCGATCACGGGCTCGTCGTCGCCCGGCGCGGCGACCCGGGGGTAGCCCGCGAGCCCCAGGATCTCGACGCCGGCCGCCTTGAACTCGGCGGCGGCGTCGGCCCGTTCGTCCGGGCTCAGCCCCGGATGGACCGGCTCCTCCGGATGGGCGCGCAGCTCCACGCCGTGATACCCGTGCGCGACCGCGAGCCGCAGCACCTCGGACAGGGGAGCACCGGGAACACCGAGGGTGGAGAAGGCGAGCTTCATGGTCACCACTGTCACCCCGGTACGGGGTTCGGGTCCAGTGGGGGCCGCGGACGCCTCACTCCGGGGCGCAGGCACGGAACCGGCGCAGCAGCTCCCGTCCGGCCGGGCTCTCCGCCTCGAAGTCCTGGTGCCGCTGCTCCTCCGTGACGTCACGTCCCCAGACGCGGGCTCCGTTGCACCGGAAGCAGAACGCGATCTCGAAGAGCGGCTCGGGATCGGTGTCGTCGTAGGCGCGGATGCCCCAGCCGGGGAGGAAGCAGCGGTATTTCGGGCTGTCCGGGAGGTCGCCGACCAGCCGCAGGAGCTGCCGTACCTCTTCCCCCGCCCAGACCTCGACGACGTCGCCGGTCAGATCCCGCGAGGTGAGGTGCCTGGCGGGATCGCCGATCCGGACGACCTCGATCAGCTCGGCCCGGATATGAGCGAGCGGCAGCCTCACCCCGGTTTCACCCCCCGTACCCTCACCCCGCGGCGCCCCGCAGACCCCCGCACCCTCACCCCCGGCACCTTCACCCCGCGGCGTCCCGGAGGACCCTCGCACTCTCACCCCCGGCACTTTCACCCCGCGGCGTCCCGGAGGACCCTCGCACTCTCACCCCCGGCACTTTCACGCCCGCGGCGTCCCGGAGGATCCCCGTACTCTCACCCCCGGCACCTTCACCCCCGCGGCGTCCTGGAGGACCCCCGCACCCGCACCCCCGGCACTTTCACCCCGCGGTGCCCCGGAGGATCCCCGCACCTTCACCCCCGCGGTGCCCCGGAGGACCCCCGCACCATCAACTCGCCCCGCACCGTGGCGATCCCGCCGGGCGGCGGCTCCTCGCGGCCCATGGCGATGCGCCCCGCCCGCGCTCCCGCCTCGGCCAGCGGCAGCCGTACCGTCGTGAGGGAGGGCAGCACGTCGATGCTGAAGGGGAGGTCGTCGAAGCCGGCGACCGAGACGTCGTCCGGGATCCGCAGGCCGGAGTCGCGCAACGCCGCGCAGGCGCCGAGGGCGACGGAGTCGTTGGCGGCGACGACCGCCGTCAGGGAGGGGTCCCGGCGCAGCAGCTCCAGCGTCGCCTCGTAGCCGGCCCGGCGGTCGTACCGTCCGTGCACGGTCCAGCGGGGGTCCTCCTCGATGCCGGCCGCGGCCAGCGCCGCCCGGTGGCCCTCCAGCCGGTGCCGGGTGGTGGTGCGCTCCTCGGGGCCCGCGATGTAGCCGAGCCGCCGGTGTCCGAGCCCGATCAGATGCTCGGTCAGTTCCCGCCCGCCGCCGCGGTTGTCGAAGGTCAGCGCGATCGCCGTGGTGTCCGGCGCCGGCGGCCGACCGCACAGCACCACCCGTGTCCCCGCCTCGCCGAGCCGGCGCAGCTTCGCCGCCACCGCCGCCGCGTGCGGCTCGTTCTCCATGGCGCCGCCGGTGAGCACCACGGCCGCGGCCCGCTGCCGCTGAAGCAGCGTCAGGTAGGTCAGCTCGCGCTCCGGGGAGCCCCCGGTGTTGCAGACGACCGCGAGCCGTTCGCCGCCGGCCCGCCCGCCCGGCCCCCCGATCTCCGACTGGATCGCACTCGCCATGATCCCGAAGAAGGGGTCGGCGATGTCGTTCACCAGGATGCCGACCAGGTCGGAGGTGGCCGCGGCCAGCGCGCTCGCCGGCCCGTTCAGTACGTAGTCCAGCTCGTCGACCGCCCGCAGCACCCGCTCCCTGGTGGTAGCGGCGACGGGGTAGTTCCCGTTCAGCACGCGCGACACTGTTGCGGGCGAGACCTGCGCGCGGGCCGCCACGTCCGCCAGGGTCACCGTCATCTCGTCTGTCCTCCGGTCACGCTTCTCGTCGTACGTCGTCGTACGCCCTGGTAGACAGCTGCCGCACGGGCATGGTTCCGGGCGTGTCGAGCAGACCTTACGGCCCAGCACCCCCGTTGTTCGCCCCCTCGAACAACTCGAGATGGACACGGTCTTGTCCGGACCGCTGGTCAGAGGCTAGCTTCTCCTTGTATAGAAAGCGCTTGCTGTAACGCTGATCAGGAAGAGGCGTACGCGGCGCGCACGACCGCGTACGAAACGCGCAGGCGACTGCGCACGACGCCTACGAGAGGATCGACGTGACACGCAAGACGGTGCGTATCGCCATGAACGGCGTGACGGGGCGCATGGGCTACCGCCAGCACCTCGTCCGCTCCATCCTGGCCCTGCGCGAACAGGGCGGACTCGACCTCGGCGACGGCACCGTGCTGTGGCCGGAACCGATCCTCGTCGGCCGCCGCGAGCACGCGCTGAGGACGCTGGCCGAGCGGCACGGACTCGACCCGGAGAACGTCTCCACGGACGTCGACGCGGTCCTCGCCGACCCCACCGTCGACATCTACTTCGACGCCCAGGTCACCTCCGCCCGCGAGGAGGCCATCAAGAAGGCCATCGCCGCCGGCAAGCACATCTACACCGAGAAGCCGACGGCCACCGGCCTCGACGGCGCCCTCGAACTCGCCCGCCTCGCCACCGCCGCGGGCATCAAGCACGGCGTCGTCCAGGACAAGCTGTTCCTCCCGGGCCTGCTGAAGCTGAAGCGCCTCATCGACGGCGGCTTCTTCGGCCGGATCCTCTCCATCCGCGGCGAGTTCGGCTACTGGGTCTTCGAGGGCGACTGGCAGGCCGCCCAGCGCCCGTCCTGGAACTACCGCGCCGAGGACGGCGGCGGCATCGTCGTCGACATGTTCCCGCACTGGGAGTACGTCCTGCACGAGCTGTTCGGCCGGGTGAAGTCCGTCCAGGCCCTCGCCACCACCCACATCCCGCAGCGCTGGGACGAGAACGCCAAGCCCTACGACGCCACCGCCGACGACGCCGCCTACGGCATCTTCGAACTCGACGGCGGCGCCATCGCCCAGATCAACTCCTCCTGGGCGGTCCGGGTCAACCGCGACGAGCTCGTGGAGTTCCAGGTCGACGGCACGGAGGGCTCGGCGGTCGCCGGCCTGCGCAACTGCCGTGTCCAGCACCGCAGCGCGACCCCCAAGCCCGTCTGGAACCCGGACATCCCGGCCACCGAGGTCTTCCGCGACCAGTGGCAGGAAGTCCCGGACAACCAGGACTTCGACAACGGCTTCAAGGCCCAGTGGGAGCTGTTCCTCAAGCACGTCTACGCCGACGCCCCCTACCACTGGGACCTGCTGGCCGGCGCCCGTGGCGTCCAGCTCGCCGAGCTCGGCCTGAAGTCCTCCTCCGAGGGCCTGCGCCTGGACGTCCCGGAGGTCACGCTGTGACCCTCCGGCTCCCCGGCGCCGACGGCACCCTGCGGACCTACGAACCCCGCACCGAGCCCCTCGCCCTCACCACCGGCGCCCCCTTCACCTCCCGTACGGTCTTCTCGGCCGCGCACGTCGTCGCGGACCCGTTCGCGGACACCACGCCCGACTCGCCCGCCGCGATCGACTGGGACGCCACCCTCGCCTTCCGCCGCCACCTGTGGTCCCACGGGCTCGGCGTCGCCGAGGCGATGGACACCGCCCAGCGCGGCATGGGCCTGGACTGGGCCGGCGCGGCCGAACTGATCCGCCGGTCGGCCGCCGAGGCCAAGACGGTGGGCGGCCTCATCGCCTGCGGCGTCGGCACCGACCAGCTCACCGGTCCGGCGACCCTCGCCGAGGTCCGCGCCGCCTACGAGGAGCAGCTCGCCCTCGTCGAGACGTCCGGCGCCCGGTCCATCCTGATGGCGTCCCGCGCCCTGGCGGCGGCCGCGTCGGGCCCCGAGGACTACCTCGACGTCTACGGCCACCTCCTGCGCCAGTCCTCCGAGCCGGTGGTCCTGCACTGGCTGGGCCCGATGTTCGACCCGGCGCTGGAGGGCTACTGGGGGTCGTCGGACCTGGACGCGGCCACCGACACCTTCCTGGAGGTCATCGCCGCGCACCCCGACAAGGTGGAGGGCATCAAGGTCTCGCTGCTGGACGCCCAGCGGGAGATCGACATCCGCCGCAGGCTGCCGCAGGGCGTGCGCTGCTACACGGGCGACGACTTCAACTACCCCGAGCTGATCGCGGGCGACGAGAAGGGCTTCAGCCACGCCCTCCTCGGCATCTTCGACCCGCTGGGCCCGCTGGCGGCGGAGGCCGTCCGCGTCCTCGACACGGGGAACACGGCCGGCTTCCGCGAACTCCTCGACCCCACCGTCGAGTTGTCCCGCCACCTGTTCCAGACCCCCACCCGCTTCTACAAGACGGGCGTGGTGTTCCTGGCCTGGCTGGCCGGCCACCAGTCGCACTTCACGATGGTCGGCGGCCTCCAGTCGGCCCGTTCCCTCCCGCACTTCGCCCGCGCCTACGAACTCGCCGACGGACTGGGCCTGTTCCCCGACCCCAAGCTGGCCGAGGAACGGATGAAGAACCTGCTCGCCCTGTACGGAGTGACCCAGTGAGCAACCCGGACCTGACCCGCTTCTCCATCAACCAGATGACGGTGAAGCAGCTGTCGATGCCCGAACTGGTCGCCGCCTGCGGTGACCTGGGCGTGACGAACGTCGGCCTGTGGCGCGAACCGGTGCAGACGTACGGCGTGGAGCGGACCGCCAAGCTGGTTCGCGACGCGGGTCTGACGGTGACGACGCTGTGCCGCGGCGGCTTCCTCACGGCGCTCGACCCGGACGGACGGGCGGCCGCCCTGGCCGACAACCGCCGGGCCGTGGACGAGGCGGCGACGCTCGGTACCGAGGTGCTGGTCCTGGTCTCCGGCGGCCTGCCGACCGGCTCCAAGGACCTGCACGGCGCCCGCGAGCGCATCGCCGACGCCCTCTCCGTCCTCGGCCCCTACGCCGAGGAGCACGGGGTGAAGCTGGCCATCGAGCCCCTGCACCCCATGTTCGCCTCCGACCGCTGTGTGGTCTCGACCCTCACGCAGGCCCTGGACCTCGCGGAACGCTTCCCGGCCCACCAGGTCGGCGTCACCGTCGACACGTACCACATCTGGTGGGACGACCAGGCCCCCGCCCAGATCGCCCGGGCGGGCGCGGGCGGCCGTATCCACACCTTCCAGCTAGCCGACTGGACGACCCCCCTCCCGGAGGGCGTGCTGAACGGCCGCGGCCAGATCGGCGACGGCGCGATCGACATGCGCGAGTGGCTGGGCTACGTGACGGCGGCCGGATACACGGGCGCGATCGAGGTCGAGCTGTTCAACGACGCCCTGTGGGCGAGGGACGGCAGGGAGGTGCTCGCCGAGACCGCCGAACGCTTCGTGACGCACACGGCGGCCCGTTGACGGCTCCGGGCCGCCCGTCCGCTCCGCCGGCCGTCGGACTGCTGCCGACGGCCGGCAGCCGGTCGCCCCCCTGCGTCAGCGCTCCCTGTCCGCCGCCATGACGCCGACGCATTCCTCGAGCGCCGCGTGCAGCGACGGTACGAAGGCGGCGAGTTCGGTGTCCGACGCCCTGCCTCCGTCCAGTACGGCCCCCACGACCGTCACCAGGACGGCGGCGGCCTTCAGCGCGTGCGCGTCGGCCAGCTCCTCCAGGACCCCGCCGGGACGCGCGACCACGAACGCCTCCTTCCCGGTGGCGGGGTCGACGCCGAGGCTGCGGAACCGCCTGGCGCTCACGCGGCGACCTCCGCCGGGACGTAGTCCTGACCCAGGGTGGCCAGGACCGCCGCCCGCCGCCGCTCCCGCTGGAGGTGCCTGCGGTCCAGGGCGTCGCGTTCGCGTTCCCAGACGGCGAGATAGGGCCTGACCAGCGGCAGACCGTCGGCGATGATCACGTCCGTGGGGGGCGTCCGGCGCGGGGGAGCGCACGGGGAGGCGGTCGGGAACGCCGGTACGTCGGGGGAGCGGTGCGCTCCGCGAGGCGGCAGGAAAAGGCTCAGGATCGCGGCCAGTAGGCTGCGCACAGGTCGACTCCTAGGGTCGGCTGAGCCCCGGCACGGAAGCTTGCACCTTCCCGCCGGGGCGCTCTTCGTCGGGCGGCCCCATCGTATCGCCTTGTATCGCTTCGTCGCGATACGTATCTCAAAGTGTGGGGAACACTCCCGTTGCCTAGCGTCGACTCCATGAACCCCGACGCTGAGATCGATCACGGAGCGCCGCTGACCCCGTACCGGCAGCTGGCCGAGATTCTGCGGGCGCAGATTCAACGCGGCGACTGGCAGCCCGGACGGATGCTGCCGAGCGAAGCTCAGCTTGTGCAGAAGTACGGGATCGCGCGGACCACCGTGCGGCGAGGCCTGGTCCTGCTGGCGGACGAAAGCTGGGTGTACGCCGTTCCGCAGCGCGGCTGGTTCGTCTCCGACCCCCTGCCGCCGGCCCCCGAGACACCCGAGGCGCCTGCCTAGTACCGCCGGATCGGGGAGCGACGAAGGGGCCGCCCTCCGCCAGGTGTGAGCGGATGGGCGGCCCCGGTGCTGCTGGGCGGGACGCTGCGGGTCAGTCGGGCAGGCGCTCCAGCAGCCAGGTGCACAGCTCGGCGGTGATCCCGGTGTGCGGCGTGGTCGTCGGCGAGCAGACGAAGTCGTCCAACTCGCTCTCGTCCGGGGACATGTCGTTGATCTTCGCGTACAGGTCGGCCTGTGCCTCGATGTCGCGGACGGCGACCGCGCTCACCGACGGCACGAAGCACACGTCCTCGTGCCGCAGCTCGACCGTGCCGCCGAGCTTCTTCATCGCGTCGGCGAGGATCTTGTACGTGTGCAGGGTGCCGCCCGGCGCGCCGTCCAGCTCCGGGAAGCCGTCGGTGGTGATGGTCTCCTCGGCCGGGGGGAACCGCCGGTTCAGGTAGGCGACCGTCACGTCGTCGCCCTGGGCCTGGGTGTAGAAGGTGGTGCCGGGGTAGATCCGGTCGATGCTCAGCGCGACGTCACCCGGCGTGACGTCCGGCAGGCCGATCCCGTCGCCGCGGCCGTTGGCGATGCCGACCTTCATCGGGATCTGCGGCCAGTAGCCGACGCGGTTCAGCGCCTCCAGGAACTCGACGCGCTCCGGGGCGACCCCGATCTTCCCGGTGTCCTTGTCGTAGTGCCGCCACAGCATCTGACGGGCCGCCGGGCTGTCCATCTGCTTCGCGAAGTCGTTCGCGAACGGAATGAAGTACGAGAACGCCTGCACGCCGACGGGGATGGAGGCGCCCCGGTGCGGGCTGTCGTACGAGAAGTACAGCGCGGTCTGGTGGTGCATCCGCTGCCGCTCCAGCTTGGCCAGCGCGTATCGGGTGACGATGCCGCCCATGCTGAACCCGCCGACGACCAAGGGGGCGTCGCCCCGCTTCTCGGCGTTGGCCCGCATGACGGCGGCCACGGCGGCTTCCGCGTTGTCCAGGATCGACGCGCTGCGCTCCTCGAACCCGAGCAGGATCACGTCCCTGCCGCGTCCGCGCAGCTCGCTGATGAACGGGAAACCGGTCTCCAGCCCCTGGTAGAGCTTGTCGAGCTCGCTGCGGCCGAGGTTGAAGCCGTCGGCCATGATCACGGGGTGGACGAGGCTGCCGGGGGTGGTGTTGCCCTCGCCCCGGAAGATCCAGGCGAAGCCGTTCGGCAGAGGCCATTCCTCGTGGTCCGGGACCTCGACCGGGGTGGGGGGTTCGACGGTGACGGCGGCACCGAGGGTGAAGGTGCCGACGTTGGGCTCGGCTGTTTCCGACATGGGCGTGCTCCTTGTGGGAGGCGGTGGGAACGACCACATCATGGGGGGCGATTTGCCCGCATCACCCGTTTGACCTGCGCGGTTCACCACAACTGATGCAATGCGGCCGGGAGGTGTTTGATGCGCCCGGCATGTGCCAATGGCTTGTTTCCATCGCACCGCCGTTCGCACCGGCATCCGCCCTGCCGTGCGCGCCGAACGGCCCGTCAGAAATTTCCGGAAGCCGTGCAACCCTTCCGCACCTCCGCGTGTCGTACGTGGCATCAGGGCTTCTGGAGGGGGATCCGGGGGGATCGCGGGGGTTCTGGTACGGAGGGGAAAAGCCGAGGGGGCCCGGTCGACGGACCGGGCCCCCTCGAGGCTTTTCAGCCGCGGTCGGTGGACCTCAGAAGAACACCCCACACCGGAGCAGGACGTTCGCGTACGGCCGCGCCTCGCCGGTGCGCACCACCAGCCGCGCCCCCGCCGACAGCCTCTTCAGCTCCTCGTGCGGGACCAGGGCCAGCCCGGGGAAGTGCCCGTCCAGCAGCCCGGCCGCCGCCGGATTCGCCTCGCGGACCTCGCTCGCCGCCGTGGCGCCCTCCACGACCAGCTCGGCGAGCAGCCCGTCGACCACCTCGGCGAACGACGGCACCCCCGCCAGGAAGGCGAGGTCGACCACCCGCGGCCCGTCCGGTATCGGCATGCCGGCGTCGCACACCAGCACCCCGTCCCCGTGCCCCAACTCGGCCAGCGCTCCGGCCAGATGGCGGTTGAGGATCCCGGCCTTCTTCACAGGGACCCACCTCGCCGCTCGTGCCCGGGTGCGCTGTCGGCCGTTCGGCCGGGGCCCCGGGTGGCGTCCCCCGGATCGGCACAGCCCAGGGCCTCGACCTCCTCGGCCGTCGGGAACGACTCCTGCGCGCCCCGCCGGGTCACGGCGACCGCCCCGACCCGCGCCGCGTAGGCCGCCGCCTCGGCCAGGCCGTGACCCGTCCCCAGCCGCCAGGCCAGCGCCGCCGTGAAGGAGTCGCCCGCGCCCGTCGTGTCCACCGCCGCCACCTTCACCGACGGCACCCGGGAGACGCCGTCCGCCGACGCCACCAGCGCACCCTCCCCGCCCAGCGTCACGACCACCGACTTCGGCCCCTTCGCGAGCAGCAGCCGCGCCCACTCCTCGGGCTCGTCGCCGGCGCCCGCCGCCTCGCCGAGGATCACCCGCGCCTCGTGTTCGTTGACGATCAGCGGGTCGCAGGCCGCCAGCACCTCGGCGGGCAACGGGCGCGGCGGTGACGGGTTCAGCACGAAGCGGCTGCCCGCCGCCAGGTTCCGCACGACCTCCACGACCGTCTCCAGCGGGATCTCCAGCTGCGCCGACACCACGCGGGAGGCGTGCAGGAGACCGGTGGCCGCGCGGACGTCCGCCGGCGTCAGGCGCCCGTTGGCCCCCGGTGACACCACGATGCTGTTGTCGCCCGACGGGTCCACGGTGATCAGCGCGACGCCCGTGGGCGCCCCGCCGACCAGGACGCCGGCCGTGTCGACGCCGGCCGCCCGCTGCGAGTC
The DNA here is from genome assembly GCF_044766465.1 of Streptomyces sp. NPDC102259. Lineage (NCBI taxonomy): Bacteria > Bacillati > Actinomycetota > Actinomycetes > Kitasatosporales > Streptomycetaceae > Streptomyces > Streptomyces sp. NPDC102259. The sequence goes on from NZ_JBIWMA010000001.1 coordinate 188,042, forward strand.
GAGCAGCAGCCGGCCGTACGCGTCGTCGCCGACCCGGGCCAGCAGGGCCGTACGGGCCCCGAGCCGGGCGCCCGCGACGGCCTGGTTCGCGCCCTTGCCGCCCGGGTGGACCGCCAGGTCGGAACCGAGCACCGTCTCACCGGCGGCGGGCCTGCGCTCGACGTCGATCACCAGGTCGGCGTTGGCCGACCCTACGACCAGAAGGTCGTGGTCGTACATGAAGTGACTCCCCTGATACGTCCTGATACGTGACTCGGGGCGGACGGCCCCCGGGGATGTCCCCGGGGCGGCCGCCCGCCCGCTCGCCGCATGCCGTCAGCCGCTGAACCCGGCCACGTTCTCCTTCGTGACCACCTTCACCGGCACCTTCACCGTCTTCTCGACCTTCTTGCCCTGAAGCGCCTTCAGCGCGTTGTCCACAGCGATCTTGCCCAGCTGGGACGGCTGCTGCGCCACGGACGCGTACAGCGTGCCGTTCTTGACGGCCGTCAGCCCGTCCGGGGTGCCGTCGAAGCCGACCACCTGGACCGACTTGCCCGCCTTGGAGCCCAGCGCCTTGATCGCGCCGAGCGCCATCTCGTCGTTGGCGGCGATGACGCCCTGGACGTCCGGGTGGGCCTGGAGCAGGTTCGACATCACGTCGAGGCCCTTGGTGCGGTCGAAGTCGGCCGGCTGCTGGGCCAGCACCTGGATGCCGGGGTAGGCCTTCAGCCCCTTGGCGAAACCTTCCGCACGCTCGCGCGCCGCGGAGGTGCCCGCCTGCCCCTGGAGGATCACGATCTTGCCGGTGCCGCCCAGCTTCTCGGCGACCGTCCTGGCGGCCAGCTCACCGCCGGCCACGTTGTCGGAGGCGACCAGCGCGTCCACCGTGGCCTTGTTGACGCCCCGGTCGACCGCGATCACCGGGATCTTCGCCTTGTCGGCGGCCTTCACCGAGTTGCTCGCCGCGTCCGAGTCCACCGGGTTGACGATGATCGAGTCGAGGCCGGAACTGGTGAAGTTCTGGAGCTGGTTGGCCTGCTGCGAGGCGTCGTTCTGCGCGTCGGTGACCGTCAGGTCCACGCCCAGCTTCTTCGCCTCGGCCTTCGCGCCCGACTGGATCTGCACGAAGAACGGGTTGTTGAGCGTGGACAGCGCCAGGCCGACCTTCGGGTTCGCGCTCGACGAGTTGCCGCCGTGCAGGAAGGAGGTCGCGCCCACGATCGCCACGGTGACCACGGCCGCGAGACCGTACGTCGCCGCCTGCCGGCTCCTGCCGCCACCGCTGCCCGTCCCGGCGGCCGGCGGGATCGCCCCCGCCTTGCGGCGCACCGTGTCGAGGAGCACCGCCAGCGCGATGACGACACCGATGACGACCTGCTGCCAGAAGGCGGAGACGGACAGCAGGTTCAGTCCGTTCCTCAGCACCGCCAGGATCAGCGCGCCGATCAGGGTGCCCGAGGCCTTGCCCGTACCACCGGCCAGGGAGGCGCCGCCGATGACGACCGCGGCGATCGCGTCCAGCTCGTAGCCGTCGGCGGCCTGCGGCTGCGCGGAGGACAGCCGGGAGGCGAGCACGACGCCCGCCGCGGCCGCGAACACACCGGACAGCGCGTAGATCGCGAGCTTCTGCTTCCTCACCCGCAGACCGGAGAGGCGCGCCGCCTCCTCGTTGCCGCCGATGGCGTACATCGAACGGCCGATGTATGTCCGGCCGAGCACGAACGCGGCGATCAGCCCCATCACGATCATCACGAGCACCGGCACCGGCAGCCAGCCGCCGAGCGTGTCACCGAGGTGCGAGACCGAGTCGGGGAACGCGATCGGCGAGCCCTCGGAGATCACCAGCGACAGACCGCGCGCCACCGACAGCATCGCGAGCGTCGCGATGAACGGCGGCAGCTTGCCGTAGGCGATGAGGAAACCGTTCACCAGACCGGCCGCGATGCCGGTGGCGACGGCCAGGACGACCGCGAGGACGACCGGTACGCCGTGCTGCGTGGCGCTCCAGGCGAGCACGGTGGCCGACAGGGCCGCCACCGAGCCGACCGACAGGTCGATGCCCGCCGAGACGATCACGAAGGTCACGCCGAAGGCGAGAATGGCGGTCACGGCCGCCTGGACACCCACGTTGAGCAGGTTGTCCGTGGTCAGGAAGTCACCCGACAGCGCCGACATGGCGATGACGAGGACGATCAGCGCGGTCAGCGCGCCGTTGTCGAGGAGCAGACGGCGGACCGCCGCGGCGCCACCGGCGCCCGTCCCGCTCTTGAGCGTCTCAGCGGCCACGGCCGGCCTCCAGTTCTTCGGTTTCGTCGTTTGCGTCGTGAGTGGTGGGAGTAGCGGGAGTGGTGGGAGTGCTGACGGCGAGCGCCATGACGGAGTCCTGCGTCGCCTCGTCCGCCGACAGTTCGCCGGCGATCCGGCCCTGGGCCATCACCAGCACCCGGTCGCTCATGCCGAGCACCTCGGGCAGATCGCTGGAGATCATCAGGACGGCGGCTCCGGCGGCCGTCAGCTCGTTGATGAGCTGGTAGATCTCGACCTTCGCGCCGACGTCGATCCCGCGCGTCGGCTCGTCGAGGATGAGCACCTTGGTGTCGGCCAGCAGCCATTTGCCGATGACGACCTTCTGCTGGTTGCCGCCGGAGAGCGTGCGCACCTGCTGGCCGAGGCCCGCCATCCGCACGCCGAGCTGCCCGGCGATCCGGGCCGCCGCCTCGTGCTGGCTCTTCAGGTCCACCAGCCCGCCACGGGTCGCGGCCCGCATGGTGACGAGCCCGAGGTTCTCCTCGACCGACTGGTCGAGCACCAGCCCCTGGCCCTTGCGGTCCTCGGGCACGAGCCCGATCCCCGCCGTCATGGCGGCGTTCACGTCATACCGGGGGAGGTGCGCGCCGCCGACCCGGACAACTCCACGGTCGTACGGGTCCGCTCCGAAGACGGCGCGTACGACCTCGGTACGACCGGCGCCGACGAGCCCGGCGACACCGACGACCTCACCGGCGTGCACCTCGAAACTGACGTCGTGGAAGACGCCGTCCCGGGTGAGCCCCTCGACGGACAGCAGCGCGGCGCCCGCCTCGGCGCGCTCCCTGGGGTACTGCTGCTCGATGGAGCGGCCCACCATGAGCCGCACCAGCTCGTCCTCGGGCGTGGTGGCCGGGACCTGCCCGACGCTCCTGCCGTCCCGAATGACCGTGACCCGGTCGCCGAGGGCGGCGATCTCCTCCAGGTGGTGCGTGATGAACACGATGCCGACGCCGTCCGCGCGCAGGCTGCGCACGATGGCGAAGAGCTTTACGACCTCCTCGGAGGTCAGCACGGCGGTCGGCTCGTCCATGATCAGCACGCGGGCGTTCAGGCTGAGCGCCTTGGCGATCTCGACCATCTGCAGGCGCGCGATGCCGAGTTCACGCACCCGCGTGCGGGGCGAGACGTTCACGCCGACCCGTTCCAGCAGGGCGGCCGCGTCGCTCTCCATCCGCTTCCGGTCGATCATCCCGAAGCGGCGCGGCTGTCGTCCCAGGAAGATGTTCTCGGCGACCGTGAGATCGGGAACGAGGTTGAACTCCTGGTAGATGGTGGCGATCCCGAGGCGCTCGGAGTCCTGCGCGCCATGGATGCGCACCTCCTCGCCGCCGGCCAGGATCCGCCCGGCGTCGGGCCGGTAGGCGCCGGAGAGCATCTTGATGAGGGTGCTCTTGCCCGCGCCGTTCTCACCGAGCAGCACATGCACCTCGCCCCGGCGCAGGTCGAAGTCGACGCTGTCGAGCGCGACCACGCCGGGGAAGGTCTTGCGTATGCCTTCGATGCGCAGCAACTCGTCCGCGTTGCTCACGTCTGGCTCCTGTTCGTTACGGGGGACGGCTCCGACGAGGCGGGGAACTCCTCGGGAGCGGGCGGCTCTTGGGGGGCCGGCTCGCCGCACGAACGGCGGACGACGAGCCGGGCCGGGAGGGTGACGGACTGCGGGGGCCGTCCCTCGATGCGGTCGACGAACGCCCGGACCGCGGCCCGGCCCAGCTCGCCCGTCGGCTGGGCGATCGCGGTGATCGGCGGATCGGTGTGCACGAACCAGCGGATGTCGTCGAACGCGGCCAGCGCGATGTCCCGCGGCACCCGCAGTCCACGCGCGCGTACGGCGTCCAGCGCGCCCAGCGCCATCAGGTTGTCGGCGGCGAACACGACCTCGGGCGGCTCGGGCAGGTCGAGGAAGCCCTCGGTGACCCGCCGGCCGCTCTCGGCCTGGAAGTCGCCCTGGCCCGTGTAGGCGTCCGGGAGGGGAAGCCCGTACTCGGCCATGGCGGCCCGGAAGGCCTCGACGCGCTCGCTGCCGGTGGTGGTGGCGGCGGGGCCGGCGATGATGGCGAGCCTGCGGTGGCCCAGCCCGTGCAGATGCGCGACGAGGTCCCGCACGGCCGCGCGTCCGTCCGACCGCACCACCGGCACGTCGACGCCCGGGATCCACCGGTCGACGAACACCATCGGCGTCCCCGCGCGCGCGGCGTCGAGGATCAGCGGCGAGCCGCCGTCGGTCGGGGAGACGAGGAGGCCGTCGATCCGGCGGTCCAGCAGGGTCCGTACATGGTGGTCCTGGAGGTCGGGCCGTTCGTCGGCGTTGCCGATGATGACGCTGTAGCCGAGCGCGCGGGCCTCCTCCTCGACGGAGCGGGCCAGTTCGGTGAAGTACGGGTTGAGCACATCGCTGATGACCAGGCCGAGGGTGCGGGTCTGGTCGGTGCGCAGCGACCGGGCGACGGCGTTCGGGCGGTAGCCCAGCGCTTCGACGGCGGCCAGCACACGCGTGCGTGCGTCCTCGCTGACCGAGGGATGGTCGTTCAGGACGCGCGACACCGTGGCGACGGATACCCCCGCCTCGGCCGCGACGTCCTTGATGCTCGCCATCGCCGCCCCACCTCCTTGTGGACTCGGTTCATGGACGTCGAGGTCATGGAATCGATTACATCGACGTGTACGAAGGATTGGAATCGATTACACGGGGGTTAATCAAGACCTCAACCACATCCCGAGACCGGATCGTGATGAACAGCGCCCGGCGGACATGTCGGCGGGCGTGCCGTTGCGCATGCCGTTGCGCATGCCGGTGGACGTGCCGGTGGACGCGCCCGGTGATCGCGCCCGGCGGACAGCGTCCGGCGGACGGCCGGCGGTCGCCCAGGGGGAGTGTCGGTGGCGGGCGGTAACGTCGGATCATGACCGATCAGGCGGGGGCCGCCCAGGCGGGAGAGCGACGTACGGCCACGCTGGAAGGCGTGCTCGAGCGCATCACGTACGCGAACGAGGAGAACGGCTACACGGTCGCCCGCGTCGACACGGGCAGAGGCGGCGGCGACCTCCTCACGGTCGTCGGCGCGCTGCTCGGCGCCCAGGTCGGCGAGTCCCTGCGCATGGAGGGCCGCTGGGGCTCCCACCCGCAGTACGGCAAGCAGTTCACTGTCGAGAACTACACGACGGTCCTGCCCGCGACCGTCCAGGGCATCCGCCGATACCTCGGCTCCGGTCTGGTCAAGGGCATCGGCCCGGTCTTCGCCGACCGCATCACCCAGCACTTCGGCATGGACACCCTGAAGATCATCGAGGAGGAGCCGAAGCGGCTCGTCGAGGTCCCCGGCCTCGGCCCGAAACGCACCAAGAAGATCGCCGACGCCTGGGAGGAACAGAAGGCGATCAAGGAGGTCATGCTCTTCCTCCAGGCCGTCGAGGTGTCCACCTCCATCGCGGTCCGCATCTACAAGAAGTACGGCGACGCCTCCATCTCCGTCGTGAAGAACCAGCCCTACCGGCTCGCCACGGACGTCTGGGGCATCGGCTTCCTCACCGCCGACAAGATCGCCCAGTCCGTAGGCATCCCGCACGACAGCCCGGAGCGGGTCAAGGCGGGCCTCCAGTACGCCCTGTCCCAGGCCACCGACCAGGGCCACTGCTACCTCCCCGAGGAGCGGCTGATCGCCGACGCGGTGAAGCTCCTCCAGGTCGACACCGGCCTGGTCATCGAGTGCCTCGCCGAACTCGCGGCGCCGCAGGAGGAGGGCGAGGACCCCGGAGTCGTACGGGAGACGGTCCCGGCGGCCGACGGGGGAGAGCCGGTCACCGCCGTCTACCTGGTCCCCTTCCACCGCGCCGAACTCTCCCTCTCCGCCCAGCTGTTGCGCCTGCTGCGCACCGACGAGGACCGGATGCCGGCCTTCCGCGACGTGGCCTGGGACAAGGCGCTGGCCTGGCTGAGGTCCCGCACCGAGGCCGAACTCGCGCCCGAGCAGGAGGCGGCCGTCCGGCTCGCTCTGACCGAGAAGGTCGCCGTGCTCACCGGCGGCCCCGGCTGCGGCAAGTCCTTCACCGTCCGCTCGATCGTGGAGCTGGCCCGCGCCAGGAAGGCCAAGGTCGTGCTGGCCGCCCCCACCGGCCGCGCGGCCAAGCGGCTGGCCGAGCTGACCGGCGCCGAGGCCTCCACCGTCCACCGTCTGCTGGAGCTCAAGCCCGGCGGTGACGCGGCCTACGACCGGGACCGCCCGCTGGACGCGGACCTGGTGGTGGTCGACGAGGCGTCGATGCTGGACCTGCTCCTCGCCAACAAGCTGGTCAAGGCCGTGCCCCCCGGCGCGCACCTGCTCTTCGTGGGGGACGTCGACCAGTTGCCCAGCGTCGGCGCGGGCGAGGTGCTGCGCGATCTGCTGGCCGACGACAGCCCGGTGCCCGCCGTGCGCCTCACGCGCGTGTTCCGCCAGGCCCGGCAGTCCGGCGTGGTGACCAACGCGCACCGGATCAACGCCGGACAGCACCCGCTCACCGACGGCATGAAGGACTTCTTCCTCTTCGTCGAGGACGACACGGAGGAGGCCGGCCGCCTCACGGTGGACGTGGCCGCCCGGCGCATTCCGGCGAAGTTCGGCCTGGACCCGCGTCGGGACGTGCAGGTCCTGGCGCCCATGCACCGCGGCCCGGCCGGCGCCGGCGCCCTCAACGGCCTGCTCCAGCAAGCCGTCACCCCCGGCCGCCCCGACGTGCCCGAGAAGCGGTTCGGCGGCCGGGTCTTCCGCGTCGGCGACAAGGTCACCCAGATCCGCAACAATTACGACAAGGGGAAGAACGGTGTCTTCAACGGCACCGTGGGCGTCGTGACCTCACTCGATCCGGTCGACCAGCGCCTCACGGTGCTGACCGACGAGGACGAGGAGGTTCCGTACGAGTTCGACGAACTGGACGAACTGGCCCACGCGTACGCGGTCACCATTCACCGTTCACAGGGAAGTGAATATCCCGCCGTGGTGATCCCCGTCACCACGGGAGCATGGATGATGCTGCAGCGGAACCTCTTGTATACGGCCGTCACGCGCGCCAAGAAGCTGGTCGTCCTCGTCGGCTCCCGCAAGGCGATCGGTCAGGCGGTGCGCACGGTGTCGGCGGGCCGTCGCTGCACGGCGCTGGACTTCCGGCTGGCGGGCCGCTGACCACCCCGGGCCATGGGATTTCCGGATCGTCGGAAAAAATGATCGATCAAATGAGTCGTGAAGGTCACAGAGCACTTCCCCAACTGTGACGCAGGCGGCAGGATGAGCTAGTTGGCGGCACTGAGTGCCGCCGATGAGCCCAATGGTCGACCCCGAGTGCACTCTCGTGCGCCAAATGGGGGATGGTAGAGACAGTCAGGGCAACCTCGAAGAAGAGGCACAACGTCGGTGAGGGATGACGTGAGCGAGCACACCAACAACGCTGTAGTACTGCGGTTCGGCGATGGCGAGTACACCTACCCGGTGATCGACAGCACCGTCGGCGACAAGGGCTTCGACATCGGGAAGCTCCGCGCCCAGACCGGTCTGGTGACCCTGGACAGCGGCTACGGCAACACGGCCGCCTATAAATCCGCCATCACCTACCTTGACGGCGAACAGGGCATCCTCCGGTACCGCGGCTACCCGATCGAGCAGCTGGCCGAGCGGTCGACCTTCCTCGAGGTCGCCTACCTGTTGATCAACGGTGAACTGCCGACCGTCGACGAGCTGTCCGTCTTCAAGAGCGACATCACCCAGCACACGCTGCTGCACGAGGACGTCAAGAACTTCTACCGCGGCTTCCCGCGCGACGCCCACCCGATGGCCATGCTGTCGTCGGTGGTCTCGGCGCTGTCCACGTTCTACCAGGACAGCCACAACCCGTTCGACGAGAAGCAGCGCAACCTCTCCACGATCCGGCTGCTCGCCAAGCTCCCGACGATCGCGGCGTACGCCTACAAGAAGTCGATCGGCCACCCGTTCGTCTACCCGCGCAACGACCTCGGCTACGTCGAGAACTTCCTGCGCATGACGTTCTCGGTGCCGGCGCAGGAGTACGAGCTCGACCCGGTCGTCGTCTCCGCCCTCGACAAGCTGCTGATCCTGCACGCGGACCACGAGCAGAACTGTTCGACGTCCACGGTCCGCCTGGTCGGCTCCTCGCAGGCGAACATGTTCGCCTCGATCTCGGCCGGCATCTCCGCGCTGTGGGGCCCGCTGCACGGCGGCGCCAACCAGTCCGTGCTGGAGATGCTCGAGGGCATCCAGGCCAACGGCGGCGACGTCGACTCCTTCATCCGCAAGGTGAAGAACAAGGAGGACGGCGTCCGCCTGATGGGCTTCGGCCACCGGGTGTACAAGTCCTTCGACCCGCGCGCGAAGATCATCAAGGCGGCGGCGCACGACGTCCTGTCGGCCCTCGGCAAGTCCGACGAGCTGCTGGACATCGCGCTGAAGCTCGAGGAGCACGCGCTCTCCGACGACTACTTCGTCTCGCGCAACCTCTACCCGAACGTCGACTTCTACACCGGCCTGATCTACCGGGCCATGGGCTTCCCGACCGAGATGTTCACGGTCCTGTTCGCCCTGGGCCGCCTCCCGGGCTGGATCGCCCAGTGGCACGAGATGATCAAGGAGCCCGGCTCCCGCATCGGCCGCCCGCGCCAGATCTACACCGGTGTCGTCGAGCGCGACTTCGTCCCCGTCGAGGAGCGCTGACACCTGCCGGTGGGGGCGCCGCCGTTGAGGGGTGAGCAGCCGCGGCCGGGGGTCCGGGGGTTGTCCCCCGGGCGGAGCGGTCGCCGGTGTCGTCGAGCGCGACTTCGTCCCCGTCGAGGAGCGCTGACACCTGCCGGTGGGGGCGCCGCTCGATCGGGCGCCCTGTCATCGGTGCGTTTCCTGACTGCCCGGGACCGATGTCCCGGGCAGTGCTGTGTGCGGTCCCGGTAGCGATGTGTCCGGAGATCGGGTGTCCGGCCGGCCGCGCGTCCCGGCGGCCGGGTGCGCAGGGCATACGGAAGGCGCCCCGGCGCCGGTCCCCCCACGGGCCGACGACCAGGGCGCCTTCCCATGTCCCGGTGCGGATTCCCCCCACGGGATCCGGCCGGGCGTTGTGAGAACAGCGCCTGAATTCGCTGTTTGTAACCATCTTCGGTTGTTGAACCCGCGGTTGAGCAGAACGAGCAGAACTCGCCCCACGACCGCTGTGTGCGATCTGCCGGGACAGCGCACGCTGGGAGGGCCGCTCAAAGCTTCCCGGTGTGCGTGCCCCGGCAACGCATCTCTGAGGAAGTCCCCCAAGACATCCCCAGACGTCAGGTCACGCCCCCCAAGACGCTTCCTGACATCGTCAACTTAGACCTTCGAACCCCTTCGATGGTTACGTTCACATCACTGTGATCTGTGTCTCTTGCATATGTCCGTTAGATGCGCAAGAGACCGGATACAGCGATCGAGGCCCAAGCGTAAGGATGATGCGCGAGCCTTGTGAAGAGCTTATGTGAGGCTCGCGCAGGACTCCAGGGGTCTCCCTGATCGGCGACGTACTACTCGGCGGTATTACTTGAAGGCGCGCAGCCTCAGGCTGTTCGTCACGACGAAGACCGACGAGAACGCCATCGCGGCCCCCGCGATCATCGGGTTCAGCAGCCCGGCGGCGGCCAGCGGCAGCGCGGCCACGTTGTAGCCGAAGGCCCACACCAGGTTGCCCTTGATCGTCGTCAGGGTCCGCCGGGACAGCCGGATGGCGTCCGCGGCCACCCGCAGATCCCCACGCACCAGCGTCAGGTCGCTCGCCTCGATCGCCGCGTCCGTGCCCGTCCCCATGGCCAGCCCCAGGTCGGCGGTGGCGAGCGCGGCCGCGTCGTTGACGCCGTCCCCGACCATGGCGACGACCCGCCCCTCGTCCTGCAACCGCCGTACGACGTCGACCTTGTCCTCGGGCAGCACCTCGGCGATCACCCGGTCGATCCCGACCGCTTCGGCGACCGCCTCCGCGACCGCCCGGTTGTCCCCGGTCAGCAGCACCGGGGTGAGCCCCAGCGCCCGCAGCTCGCGCACCGCCTCCGCGCTCGTCTCCTTGACCGCGTCCGCGACCGCGAGCACCCCGCGCGCCACGCCGTCCCACCCCACGACAACGGCCGTACGACCGCCCCGCTCGGCCTCCTCCTTCGCGCGGGCCACCTCGGCCGGAACGGTCTCGAAGAGGCGCCCCACGGCCACCTCACGGCCCTCCACCCGCCCGCGCACCCCGCGCCCGGGCACGTTCTCGAACCGCTCGGCCGCCGGCAGCTCCCCGACCCGCTCCTCGGCGCCCGCCGCCACCGCCCGGGCGACCGGGTGCTCGGAGGCGTGCTCCAGGGCGCCCGCGAGCCGCAGCAACCGCCGCTCGTCGGTGCCATCGACGACGTACACGTCGTGAAGGGTCATCCGGCCGGTGGTGACGGTCCCGGTCTTGTCGAGGACGACGGTGTCGACCCGGCGCGTGGACTCCAGGACCTCGGGACCCTTGATGAGGATGCCGAGCTGGGCGCCGCGCCCGGTGCCGACCATGAGCGCGGTCGGCGTGGCCAGCCCCAGCGCGCACGGGCAGGCGATGATCAGGACCGCGACGGCCGCCGTGAACGCGGCGACCGTGTCACCCGTCGCGGCGAGCCAGCCGCCGAAGGTGGCGACCGCGATCAGCAGTACCGCCGGCACGAAGATCCCCGAGATCCGGTCGGCCAGCCGCTGCACCTCGGCCTTGCCGGTCTGCGCGGCCTCGACCAGCTGCGCCATGCGCGCGAGCCGGGTGTCCGCGCCGATCCGGCCGGCCTCGACGACCAGCCGGCCGCCGGCGTTCACGGTCGCGCCCGTGACGGCGTCACCGGGCCCGACGTCCACCGGGACCGACTCGCCGGTCAGCATCGAGGCGTCCACGGCGGAGGTGCCCTCCACCACCGTCCCGTCGGTGGCGACCTTCTCCCCGGGCCGCACGACGAACCGGTCCCCGACGGCCAGCAGGTCGACCGGGATCCGCACCTCCGCGCCGTCCCGCAGTACGGCCACGTCCTTCGCGCCCAGCTCCATGAGCGCCCGCAGCGCCGCCCCCGCGCGCCGCTTGGAGCGGGCCTCCAGGTACCGGCCGAGCAGGATGAAGGCGGTGACGCCCGCGGCGACCTCCAGATAGATCGTGGAGGCGCCGTCCGTGCGGGAGACGGTGAGCTCGAAGGGGTGCCGCATGCCGGGCATGCCCGCGTCACCGAAGAACAGCGCCCACAGCGACCAGCCGAGCGCGGCCAGCGTGCCGACCGAGACCAGCGTGTCCATGGTGGCCGCACCGTGCCGCACGTTCGTCCAGGCGGCCTGGTGCAGCGGGCCGCCGCCCCAGACGACCACCGGCGCCGCCAGCGTCAACGAGAGCCACTGCCAGTTGTCGAACTGGAGCGAGGGGATCATCGCGAGCAGGACGACGGGCGCGGCGAGCAGGACGGAGACCAGGAGCCGGTGCCGCAGGCTCGCGAGCTCGGGGTCCCGGGGGGTGTCCGCCTCGACCGGCTCCGGAGCGGGCGCGGGTTCCTCGGCCGTGTACCCGGTCTTCACCACGGTCGCGATCAGGTCGGTGACCTCGGTCCCGGCCGGATAGCTGACCTTCGCCTTCTCCGTCGCGTAGTTGACCGTCGCGACGACGCCGTCCATGCGGTTGAGCTTCTTCTCGACGCGGGCCGCGCAGGAGGCGCAGGTCATCCCGCCGATGAGCAGTTCGACCTCGGCGGTCGGCGCGGGCGGTTCGGCTATCGGCGTTTCCATGGTGGTGCTGGTCATGTCCGTGCTCCAGGAAGCTGACCGGGCCGTACGGAACCAGTATGAGCTGGTCGGCACGGCCCGGTGGGTGGAGGAGGGGTGTCGAGGGGGGTGCTGAGGTGCGGACGCCTCAGGCCTGGCCGGCCAGCTCGAAGCCCGCCTCGTCGACGGCGGCGCGCACGGCCTCCTCGTCGAGCGCGGCGGTGGAGACGACCGTGACCTCACCGGTCGAGGCGACGGCCTTCACCGAGGTGACACCGGCCAGCTCGGAGAGCTCGCCGGAGACGGCGCCCTCGCAGTGGCCGCAGCTCATGCCGCTCACCTTGTAGACGGTGGTGACGGAGCCCGGGGTGTCGGTTTGCGCGGTCATGTCGTTCTCCTCGTGGAGGCGGGTGGGGCGGGCGGGGCCGCGAGAGGTCTCCCGTTAACCCACACTATACCCCTAGGGGGTATGAATCCAAGGTGATGACCCGCCGCGCGGACGGCGGTGCGGATGGTGTGGACGGTGGTCGGGACGGCGGCGCGGATGCTTCCGGCGGAGGAGGCGGGTACCCGTACTACAGGGCTGTAGCGGCCCCGGCGGCACTGTCCTCGGCGGCGCTGTCCTCGACGCGGCCCAGCCGGTTGCCCACCAGCGGCTGCAGATAGCGGATCAGTACGTACTTCAGCTCCTGCACATACGCGTCGCGCTCGGCGCCCTCGTGGCCGAGGACCAGCTCCAGGCCCGCCTTGTACAGGCCCAGGCACATGTGCGCGGTGCGGGTGAGGTCGGCGGGCGGCGCGTCCGGCAGCAGGGAGGAGAGCAGGCCCTCGATACGGGAGAGCAGCGTGGCGTGCAGCGCGTCGTGCTCCTCGGCGATGTGGCCGGGGATGTCGGGCCCGTGCATCAGGGTGAAGAACACCGGATGGTCGCAGTTGAAGGCGATGAACCGGTCCACGGCCGCGCCGACGGCCTCCTCCAGCGGGGTGGCCGGGTCGACCGGCGCGAGCGCCTCGCCGAAGGTGTCGCGCATCTGGTGCATGAGGCGGTCGCCCAGCTCGATCGCGATCGCTTCCTTGTTCGGGAAGAACTGGTAGAGCGTGCCCGGTGAGACGCCCGCCTCGCGCGCGATGGCGTTGGTGCTGGCGGCGGTGTAGCCGGTCGTGCAGAAGACGCTGGCCGCGGCCTCGAGCAGCTGCGCGATGCGCCGCTCACCACGCGCCTGACGGCGGCGCGGCTGTTCTTTCTCCTGGCTCTCGGCCACGCGTTGTCCCCAGCTTTCCCGAACACGATTGACAAACACGAGTGGTCGCTCGCATTCTGGGATCCAGAAATGCGAGCGCTCTCTCGTGTTTGCCATTTTACGGTTTTCACGACTGCTTGCAGGGTGAAGGGGACACCGCACGATGACCGAAGTCAACAGCCCACCCCGTGCCGGAGGCTGGACCCGCTTCGTGACCGCCCGGCCCAGGCTGTCGCTGCTCGCGGCCCTGGTGCTCACCGTGCTCGCGGTGCTGGCCGGCAGCGGGGTCGCCGAACGGCTGGGCAGCGGCGGCTGGGAGGATCCGGCCGCGCAGTCCACGTACGCGACCAAGGCCCTGGAGCGTGAGTTCCCCGGCTCCCAGCCCAATCTCCTGCTGCTGGTCGACGCGGGCGAGGCCTCCGTGGACGACCCGGCGGTGGCCGCCGAGGCGAACCGGCTCACCGCGAGCCTGGCCGCCGAGAAGGGAGTCGTCGGCGTCGGCTCCTACTGGCAGGCCGACGCGGCGGGAGCGGCCTCCGCCCTGCGCGCGAAGGACGGCCACGAGGCGCTGATAGCCGCCCGCATCACGGGCGACGAGAAGACGATGGGGGAGACCCTCGACCGCATCGCCCCTGCCCTGCGCGGCACGCACGGGCCGGTGGAGGTGAGGATCGGCGGCGGCGTCGCCGTGCGGCACGAGATGCAGACCATCATCCAGGAGGACCTGACCCGCGCCGAGATCATCGCCCTGCCGATCACGCTGGTGCTGCTGGTGATGGTCTTCGGCAGCGCCGTCGCCGCCCTGCTGCCGCTCGGCATCGGCATCGTCGCGATCCTCGGCACCAACGCCGTCCTCAGCGGCCTCACGCGGTTCACCGACGTCTCGATCTTCGCGATGAACCTCACCACGGCCCTGGGCCTCGGCCTCGCCATCGACTACGCCCTGTTCATCGTCCGCCGCTTCCGCGAGGAACTCGCCGCCGGCGCGGATCCGACGACGGCCATCGGCACCACCCTGCGCACGGCCGGCCGCACGGTCCTCTTCTCGGCGCTCACGGTCGCGGTGTCCCTGGCTGCGATGCTCCTCTTCCCGCAGTACTTCCTGCGCTCCTTCGCCTACGCCGGCATGGCCGTGGTCCTGCTGGCCGCCGCGGCCGCCCTGATCCTGCTCCCGGCGGCGCTGATCCTGCTCGGCGACCGGGTCAACTCCCTCGACCTGCGCCGTCTGTTCCGCCGGGGCCGGCCCGCGGCGGCGGCCGGTGAGGAGGACGGCAGGGCCTGGGGCCGCATGGCGAAGCTGGTCATGCGCCGCGCCCCCTTCTTCGCCCTGGCCACCACGGCCGCCCTCGTCCTCCTCGGACTGCCCTTTCTTGGCGTGAGGTTCGGCACGGCGGACGACCGCCAGCTGCCCTCCTCGGCCGAGTCCCACGTCGTGCAGCAGCACATCAGGGACGGCTTCCCGGGCAGCCCCGGCGGCGGCCTCGAGGTCCTCGCCGAGGGCAGGGCGACGCAGGCCCAGTACGCCGCCTACAAGGAGCGCGTGGCGGCGCTGCCGGAAGTGGCCCGGGTGGACGGCCCGTCGGTCAACGGCGACTCGGCGTACTTCACGGTGCTGCCCCAGGGCGAGGCCGTCGACGACGCGGCCCAGAACCTGGTGGGCGACCTGCGGGCCACAGCCGCCCCCTTCAAGACCGGCGTGACCGGCACGGCGGCCGTCCTGGTCGACTCCAAGCACGCGATAGCCGCCCAACTGCCCTGGGCGGTGGCCTTCATCGTCATCGTCACCCTGCTCCTGGTCTTCCTGCTGACCGGCAGCGTGCTGATACCGCTCCAGGCGGTGCTGCTCAACGCGCTCAGCCTGACGGCGATGTTCGGCGCGGTGGTCTGGGTCTTCCAGGACGGCCACCTCTCCGGCCTCCTCGGCTTCACCAGCCCCGGATCCATAGAGACCACCCTCCCGGTCCTGATGTTCTGCGTGGCCTTCGGCCTCTCGATGGACTACGGCGTGTTCCTGCTCTCCCGCATCAAGGAGGAGTACGACCGCACCGGCGACCACGAGGGAGCGGTCGGTCTGGGCCTGCGGCGCACCGGCGGCCTGATCACGGCGGCGGCGGTCATCCTGGCGGTGGTGATGGTCGCGATCGGCACCTCACGCGTCACCAACACCAAGATGCTGGGCCTGGGGATCGCCCTGGCGGTCCTGATGGACGCGATGGTGGTGCGCAGCCTGCTGGTCCCGGCCATCATGCGCCTCACCGGCAGAGCCACCTGGTGGGCGCCGGCACCGCTGCGCAGGTTCCACCAGCGGTTCGGCCTGAGCGAGGGGGAGCCGGCCCGGCAGACACCGGCCGCCGCGTCCGCTTCAGCATCGGACGAACCCACGCCGGACGAACCCGGGCGGGACAAGGTCGACGCGCACGGTTAGCGTTCGCGGAGATCCACGGCGGCCAGAGGTCCGTGGGTCCGCGCGGGTCACCGTGGGTCCGCGCGGGCGAAGGCGAGGGTGAAGGCACATGCGGGCTGTGGTGTTCGAGCGGTACGGGGAGCCGGCCGAGGTACGTGAGCTGGCCGACCCCCGGCCGGCCCCCCACGGAGTGACCGTGCGCGTCGAGGCCACCGGCCTGTGCCGCAGCGACTGGCACGGCTGGATGGGCCACGACCCGGACATCACCCTGCCGCACGTGCCCGGCCACGAACTCGCCGGAGTCGTACAGGAGGTCGGCGACCGGGTCACCGGATGGCGGCCGGGCGACCGGGTCACCGTCCCCTTCGTGTGCGGCTGCGGCAGCTGTCCGTCCTGCGCGGCCGGCGACCACCAGGTCTGCGAGCGGCAGACCCAGCCCGGCTTCACGCACTGGGGCTCCTTCGCCCAGTACGTGGCCCTGGACCACGCCGACGTGAACCTGGTCGCGATCCCCGACGGCCTGTCGTACGCCACCGCCGCCTCGCTCGGCTGCCGGTTCGCCACGGCGTTCCGGGCCGTGGTGCAGCAGGGCCGGGTCGCGGCGGGGGAGTGGGTGGCGGTGCACGGCTGCGGAGGGGTGGGCCTCTCGGCCGTGATGATCGCGGCGGCGAGCGGGGCACGAGTGGTGGCGGTGGACGTCTCCCCGCAGGCCCTGGACCTGGCGCGGAAGTTCGGCGCGGCGGAGTGCGTGGACGCGCGGGGGGTGCCGGACACGGCGGCGGCGATCCGTGAGCTGACCGGGGGAGGGGCTCACCTCTCCCTCGACGCGCTCGGTTCCCCCGCCACCTGCGCCGCCTCGGTGAACGGGCTGCGCCGCCGCGGCCGTCACCTCCAGGTCGGCCTGCTCCCCTCGGCGGACGGCACGACCCCCGTCCCGCTGGCCCGCGCCATCGCCATGGAGCTGGAGATCCTGGGCAGTCACGGCATGGCCGCGCACACCTACCCGCAGATGCTGGAGCTGGTCCGGACGGGGGTGTTGCGTCCCGATCTGCTGGTGACGTCGACGATCACCCTGGACGAGACCCCTGCCGCCCTGTCCGCGCTGGGCACCGCACCGGGCGCGGGGGTGACGGTCATCGATCCGTGGGCCCGAGCGCGGCCCACTCCCGGTCCAGTAGCGCCATGAGCACCTCGTCCACCCACACCCCGTTGCGCAGCGCGGCCTCCCGCCGAACCCCCTCGACCACGAACCCGACCTTCTCGTAGACGCGGCGGGCCCGTTCGTTGTCGCCGTACAGCTCCAGCTGGACGCGGTGCAGGCCCAGTCGCTCGAAGCCGTGGCCGACGATGAGCCGGGTCGCCTCGGTGCCGAGCCCGCGGCCGCGGCCCCGGGGTCCGATCAGCGTGCGGAAGGTGCAGCTGCGGGCGTCCGGATCCCACTCGTGCAGGACCACCTCGCCCACGAGTTCGCCGGTCTCGCGGTCGGTGACGGCGAGGTCCAGCCGGTCGGGCTGCTCGGCACGGGAGCCGTACCAGGAACGCACCCGCTCCCGGGTGAGGTCGCTGTTCGGCGGGAAGGTGAAACGGACGACCTCGGGGTCGCCGATGATCTCCCACATGGTGTCGGCGTCGGCCTCGGTGAAGGGGCGCAACACGGTCTTCGGGCCGGAGAGCAGGGGTTTGACGGAGAAGTTCACCCGCAGCACTGTGCCCCACGCGTCCGCGGGGCACAGCCGGTTTTTCTCCGCCGAGGGTCAGTCCAGAGCGCGTCCCCGGTTACCCGGCCGGGAGGCGACCCAGGCGCGCACGGTGTCGGCGTACCAGAAGGGCTTGCCGCCCTCGACATGGTCGGGCTGGGGCAGCAGTCCGTGCTTGCGGTAGGACCGTACGGTGTCCGGCTGCACCTTGATGTGCGCCGCGATCTCTTTGTACGACCAGAGCCTTCGGTCGGTCATGTGCTGCACCTCCCTGCGCGCGCGGGGGTCGGCGGCCGGGAGGCCGCCCGGGGGAGCCCGGCGCTGCGTTGGCGATCACCAAGCCTGTGCCCCGTGAACGACACTCGGTGACGGTGCGGAAGCGGCTGTCGACCTTGTGTGACGCAAGACCCGCATACACGCGACATGCGTGACAGAAAGGGGGCTTTTGTGACACAGGTGCAGCAGAGAATGGTGCGGGGCTCATGGGAGGGGCGCGTTGACAAATGCCCCGAGGTCGCCGACAGGGGCCGGGCCGGGCCCGCTGCGACAGGCCCGACCCGTTCCCGCTCCCCGCCATCCCCCCGGAACGACCAGAACGGCCGAAGCGCACCGGAGTGCTCGAAGCACCGGAAGGCTCGAAGCACCCGGATCGGCCGGAAATCGCCGGATCAACTGGCAGACCCCCAGCCTGTATTCAGCCAATGCGGCGGGTCTTGGAAAAATGCGCACCCGGTCCGGACCATTCCTCCGGGTGGGTCGGCAGGACCAGGCTCGTCGCCTCCCCGCTCACCCGGTCAGCCGCCGGGGACGCCTGCGCCGGAAGACGTCTGGCCTGCGCGAACTCCCTCGGCGTGCATCCCGTCATCGCCTTGAACTCGCCGCTGAGATGAGCCTGGTCGTAGAAGCCGCAGAGGGCGGCGGTCTCCGCCGCGCTCCGCCCCTGCGCCAGCAGCCGACGGGCCCGTTGCAGCCGCAGCACCCGGGCCGTCGCCTTGGGGCCGAGCCCGATCTGCTCACGGAACCGGTTCTCCAGGTGCCGTACGCTCCAGCCGACCTCCTCGGCCAGCCGGGGCACCGGTATCGCGCCGCCCGTCCGCACCAGCAGCGACCAGGCCCGCGCCACCCGCTCCGAACTCGGCGTACCGGCCTCCCGCCACCGGGCGAGGACCTCGTCGAGCAGCCCGAACCGGTCCGCCCAGCCGGGTAACGCGGCCAGCGCGGCGGCGAGTTCACCGAGGGGCGAGCCCAGCGAGTGCGGCAGTTCGTCGGGGTCCACGGTGCGGTTGACGAGCTCGTGCTGGGGCGTGCCGAACAGGGTGAACGCGGCCCAGGGCGCCATGAGTACCTCGATGCCCGAAAACCGTCCGCCGTGCTCCCCGACGGCGGGCGTGGTCGTAGGCCCGCAGTACACGGACACCAAAGTGTCCGGCGACCGCCCGGCCCGCGAGATCCGCACGGGCTGCTCGAACCCCAGCAGCAGGGTCGAGGCCCCGATGGGCGTCTCGAGCCGCCGCCGCGGTCGGTTCATGGCGAGCCGGATCCCGCGGTAGCTCATCACTCCGGGCCGCAGCCGCGGATGGGGCCCGGCGAGAGCGAACTCCCATGATCCGCCGGGCCCTTCACCGGATCGGGTGCGTACGGGACTCCCAGCCATGGGTCCTTATGGTGCTACGGCAGGGGCGACGCCGTTAAGGGGTGCGGGGCTGTGTTGATATGCGGCTCCGCCGCGTGGGCGCGACAAGCCACACACGACCTGCACTCGCGCGAACACGGAACCCGGCACCCCGGTGGGCGCGTCTACGCCCCGCACGACCTCAAGAACGCCCGCGTACGTTGCGCGATGGGCAGCGGAGCGTCCGGCGCACACGGGTACATGTCCTGCTCGACGATCGCGAAGAGGTCGACGTCGAGCTTCTGCGCCGCCTCCAGCACGGGTCCCAGCGCGGGCACCCCGGTCGGCGGCTCGCACATCACGCCCCGCGCGACGGCCGGCCCGAACGGCACCTGGTTGGCCCGTACGTCCGCCAGGATCTCCGGGTCGACCTGCTTGAGGTGCAGGTACCCGATGCGCTCGCCGTAGGTCTCGATCAGCTTGACGCTGTCGCCGCCGCAGTACGCGTAGTGCCCGGTGTCCAGGCACAGCGACACCAGGTCGGAGTCGGTGCCGTCCAGGAAGCGGACCACGTTCTCCTCGCTGTCGACGTGGGTGTCGGCGTGCGGGTGGACGACGATCTGGAGGCCGTACCGCTCGCGCACCTCCTTGCCGAGCCGCTCGGTCAGCGAGGTGAGGTTGCGCCACTGCTCGGGGGTGAGGGTGTCCGGCTCCAGTACCTCGCCGGTCTTGTCGTCCCGCCAGAAGGACGGGATGACGACCAGATGCTTCGCGCCCATCGCCTGGGCGAGCACCGCGTTGTCCGCGACGTGCGCCCAGGTCTTCTCCCAGACGGCCTCGCCGTGGTGCAGGCCGGTGAAGACCGTGCCCGCCGACACCTTCAGGCCACGCTTGGTCGTCTCCTCGGTGAGGAGTGCGGGATCGGTCGGCAGGTACCCGTAGGGGCCGAGCTCGATCCATTCGTAGCCGGACTGCGCGACCTCGTCGAGGAAGCGCTGCCAGGGGACCTGGGCGGGATCGTCCGGGAACCAGACGCCCCAGCTGTCGGGGGCTGATCCGACACGGATGCGGGAAACACCGGAAACTGGTGACTGAGGTGACAACGACGTCATGGGCGTCAGCGTGCTGTCTCACCGAAGGGGGTGTCAAGGGCTGGTCCGAATGTCTGGACAAAACATTGACAGGGCCCGCCGCGCGGGGCTACAAAGCCGTGAGAGCCGATACGGGGACGTGTGCCGGGGACGTGCCGCAAGCGCTCTCACGGGGACGAGCCGATATGAAGGGAACTCGATGGCGTACGACCTGATCACCATGGGGCGGATAGGGGTGGACCTCTATCCGCTACAGACGGGTGTCCCACTCCCGCAGGTCACGTCCTTCGGGAAGTTCCTGGGGGGATCGGCGACCAACGTCGCGGTCGCCGCCGCCCGCCTCGGCCGGCAGACGGCGGTGATCTCCCGCACCGGCGACGACCCCTTCGGCACCTATCTGCACGAGGCCCTGCGCGGCTTCGGCGTCGACGACCGCTGGGTCACCCCGGTGCCCGGGCTGCCGACGCCCGTCACGTTCTGCGAGGTCTTCCCGCCGGACGACTTCCCGCTGTACTTCTACCGGCAGCCCAAGGCGCCGGACCTGGAGATCGACGCCCACGAACTCGACCTCGACGCCGTCGCGGGGGCCCGCGTCTTCTGGGTCACCGGCACCGGCCTGAGCGAGGAGCCCAGCCGTACGGCGACGCTCGCCGCCCTGGCCCACCGGGCCAAGGCCGGCACCACGGTCTTCGACCTCGACTGGCGCCCGATGTTCTGGAGCGACCCCGACACCGCCCGCCCGTTCTACGCCGAGGCCCTCAAGCACACCACCGTCGCCGTGGGCAACCTCGACGAGGTGGAGGTCGCCACCGGAGTGCGCGAGCCCCGGGCGGCGGCGCAGGCGCTGCTGGACGCCGGCGTCGAACTCGCGGTGGTCAAGCAGGGCCCCAAGGGCGTCCTCGCCGTCAACGACAAGGGCGAGTCCGCCGAGGTCCCGTCGCTGCCGGTGAACGTCCTGAACGGCCTCGGGGCCGGTGACGCCTTCGGCGGCTCCCTCTGTCACGGTCTGCTCGCGGGCTGGGACCTGGAGAAGATCATGCGGCACGCCAACGCGGCGGGCGCCATCGTCGCCTCCCGGCTGGAGTGCTCCTCCGCGATGCCGACGCCGGACGAAGTGGAAGCCGCGCTCAAGGCGGGGGCCGTCCTGTGACGACCGTCGACATCTCCGAACTCGTCCGCCTGCGCACGCGGCACCCCGAGGCGATCGCCGAGGCGGCCGCCCGCCGCCCGCGCAGGCCGCTGCTGGGCGACTCCGGCCGCCTGATGATCGTCGCCGCCGACCACCCGGCCCGTGGCGCGCTCGGCGTGGGCGGCGACAAGCTGGCCATGGCCAACCGGGCGGGCCTGCTCGAGCGACTGTGCCTGGCCCTCTCCCGGCCCGGCGTGGACGGCGTCCTCGCGACCGCCGACATCCTGGACGACCTGCTCCTGCTCGGCGCCCTCGACGGCAAGGTCGTCATGGGCTCGCTGAACCGCGGCGGGCTCCAGGGCTCCGTCTTCGAGCTCGACGACCGCTTCACCGGTCACCGCCCCGAGGACATCCAGCGGCTGGACTTCGACGCGGGCAAGCTGCTCGTGCGCATCGACTACGACGACCCGGGCTCGCTCACCACCCTGGAGTCCACGGCCCGTGCCATCGACGACATGGCCGCCCGCAAGCTCCCCCTCTTCGTCGAGCCGTTCATCAGCCGCCGCACCCCCGACGGCAAGGTGAGCAACGACCTCTCCGCCGAGGCCGTCACCAAGTCGATCGCCATCGCCTCGGGCCTGGGCGGCACCTCGGCCTACACCTGGCTGAAGCTCCCGGTCACCGACAACCCCGACGACATGGCCGAGGTCATGCAGACGTCCACGCTGCCCGCCGTCCTGCTGGGCGGCGAGGTCGGCGACGACCAGGACGGGGCGTACGAGAAGTGGCGCGGGGCGCTCCAACTCCCCACCGTCCAGGGCCTGGTGGTCGGCCGTTCGCTGCTCTACCCGCCGGACGGGGATGTCGCCGCCGCCGTGGACACCGCCGTAGGACTGCTGTGAGGGCCGTATGACGCACACCGAGCCGCACCACGACCTGTACATCCCGCACGGCACCACCACCGGCGCCGGCTACACCCTCGACATCGACCCCGAGCGAGCCGGTTGGGGTTACTGCGGTCTGCGGATCGTCGAGCTGGAGCCGGGCGGCACGCACCACTTCACCACCGGTGACAGTGAGTGGATCGTCCTTCCGCTGGCAGGCGGATGTACCGTGCGAACAGCCGATGAAGAGTTCCAACTCCTGGGCAGGGAGAGCGTTTTCGCGTCGGTAACCGACTTCGCGTACGTTCCCCGTGACGCCCGGGTCCAGATCGCCTCCGGCGCGGGAGGCCGCTTCGCCCTGGCAGGAGCGAAGTGCGAGCGACAACTCCCCGCCCGCTACGGCCCCGCGCCGGAGGTCCCCGTCGAAGAGCGCGGCAGCGGCAACTGCGCCCGTCTGGTGCGCAACTTCGCCTCCGCCGACGCCTTCGACTGCGACAAGCTGATCGCCGTCGAGGTGATCACCCCGGGCGGCAACTGGTCCTCGTACCCGCCGCACAAGCACGACGAGCACCGGCCGGGCGAGGAGGCCGAACTCGAGGAGATCTACTACTTCGAGATCGACGGCCCGAACGGTTTCGGCTATCAGCGCGTATCCCCTTCACGCGAGGGCGGATCCGACGTCCTCGCGGAGGTCCGCTCCGGCGACGCCGTGCTCGTCCCCGACGGCTGGCACGGCCCGGCCATCGCCCAGCCCGGCCACGCCATGTACTACCTGAACGTCATGGCGGGACCGGGCGAGACACGGGAGTGGCGGATCTGCTTCCACCCGGACCACGTAGAGAGCACAGGGGGTTACCGATGACGGCGCAGACCTCGACGACGAGGCTGACGGTCGCCCAGGCACTCGTCCGCTTCCTCGCCGCCCAGTACACGGAGCGCGACGGCGTACGGCAGCGGCTGATCGGCGCGACCTGGGGCATCTTCGGCCACGGCAACGTCGCCGGCCTCGGCCAGGCGCTGGTCGAGTACGGCGACGACATGCCGTTCCACCAGGGCCGCAACGAGCAGTCGATGGTCCACGCGGCCGTCGGCTACGCCCGCCAGTCGAACCGCCTGTCCACCCACGCGGTGACGACGTCGATCGGCCCCGGCGCGACCAACCTGGTCACCGGCGCCGCCCTGGCGACCGTCAACCACCTCCCGGTCCTCCTGCTGCCCGGCGACATCTTCGCGACCCGCGTCGCCGACCCGGTGCTCCAGCAGCTCGAGGTCCCCTACGCGGGCGACGTGTCGGTCAACGACACCCTGCGCCCGGTGTCGAGGTACTTCGACCGCGTCACCCGCCCCGAGGCCCTGATCCCGGCGGCCCTCCAGGCGATGCGCGTCCTCACCGACCCGGTGGAGACGGGCGCGGTCACCCTCGCGCTGCCCCAGGACGTCCAGGCCGAGGCCTACGACTGGCCCGACGAGTTCTTCGCCGAGCGCACCTGGGCCGTACGCCGGCCGGGCGCCGACCCGGCCGAACTCGCCGAGGCGGTCCGCGCGATCCGTGCCGCCCGCCGTCCGCTGATCGTCGCCGGCGGCGGGGTCCACCACAGCCGCGCCGAAGAGGCCCTCGCCGAGTTCGCCGAGGCCACCGGCATCCCGGTCGCCTCCACCCAGGCCGGAAAGGGCTCGCTGCGATACGACCACCCCCAGGACGTGGGCGGCGTGGGCCACACCGGTACGGCGACGGCGGACGAACTCGCCCGCACGGCGGACCTGGTGATAGGCGTGGGCACCAGGTACACGGACTTCACCACCGCCTCGAACACGCTGTTCGCGGCCGACGGCGTCCGCTTCCTCAACCTCAACATCGCGCCCTACGACGGCCACAAGCTCGCCGGTCAGCCGCTCGTGGCGGACGCCCGCAGCGGCCTGGGCGAGCTGACCGCGGCCCTCCAGACGCACGGCCACCGGGTCACGGACGCCTACGTCACCGAGTACTCCGAGGACAAGGAGCGCTGGGAGCAGCGCGTCGACGCCTGCTACGAGGCCGAGGAGCCGGACGTACGGCCGACGCAGCAGCAGGTGCTCGGCGCCCTCGACGCCCTCGCCGACGAGTCGGACGTGATCATCAACGCGGCCGGTTCGCTCCCCGGTGACCTGCACAAAATGTGGCGGGCCCGCTCCCGGGACCAGTACCACCTGGAGTACGGCTACTCCTGCATGGGGTACGAGATCCCGGCCGCGATCGGCGTGAAGCTGGCCGCTCCCGAGCGCAACGTCTGGGCACTGGTCGGCGACGGCACGTACCTGATGATGCCGACGGAGATCGTGACGGCCGTGCAGGAGGGGATCGCCATCAAGATCCTGCTCGTGCAGAACCACGGCTACGCCTCGATCGGCGGTCTGTCGGAGTCGGTGGGCGGCGAGCGGTTCGGCACCGCCTACCGCTACACCTCCGAGGACGGCACCTTCACCGGGGCCCCGCTGCCCGTCGACCTGGCCGCCAACGTGGCCAGTCTCGGCATGCGCGTGCTGCGCGCGAAGACCGTCCGCGAACTGCGCGAGGCCCTCGCCGAGGCGCGCCGCGCCGACACTCCCACATGTGTCTACGTCGAGACGGAAACGGCCGACACTGTGTCGGGCCCGCCGCCGGCGCAGGCCTGGTGGGATGTACCTGTGGCCGAGACCGCGACGCGACCGTCCGCGGTGAAGGCCCGTGAGCTGTACGAACGGCACGTCTCTACCCGACGCCGCCATCTGTGAAGGAGTACTCGGTCATGACGAAGATCGTCAACCACTGGATCGGCGGCAAGACCGTCGAAGGCGCGTCGGGTACGTACGGGCCGGTCACCGACCCGGCTACCGGCGTCGTCACCACGAAGGTCGCCTTCGCGGCCGTCGACGAGGTCGACGCCGCGGTCGCCGCCGCGAAGGACGCCTACGCCACCTGGGGCACCTCGTCCCTCGCCAAGCGCACCACGATCCTGTTCAAGTTCCGCGCGCTGCTGGACGCGCACCGGGACGAGATCGCCGAGCTGATCACCGCCGAGCACGGCAAGGTGCACAGTGACGCGCTGGGCGAGGTCGCGCGCGGTCTGGAGATCGTGGACCTGGCGTGCGGGATCACCGTGCAGCTGAAGGGCGAGCTGTCGACCGAGGTGGCCAGCCGGGTGGACGTCTCGTCCATCCGCCAGCCGCTGGGTGTCGTCGCGGGCATCACGCCGTTCAACTTCCCGGCGATGGTCCCGATGTGGATGTTCCCGATCGCCATCGCGACCGGCAACACCTTCGTGCTGAAGCCGTCCGAGAAGGACCCGTCGGCGTCCCTGAAGCTCGCCGAGCTGCTGGCGGAGGCGGGGCTGCCGGACGGCGTCTTCAACGTCGTCAACGGCGACAAGGTGGCGGTCGACCGCCTCCTGGAGCACCCGGACGTGAAGGCCGTGTCCTTCGTCGGCTCGACCCCGATCGCCCGCTACATCCACACGACCGCCTCGGCGAACGGCAAGCGCGTCCAGGCCCTGGGCGGCGCGAAGAACCACATGCTGGTCCTTCCGGACGCCGACCTCGACGCGGCGGCGGACGCGGCCGTGTCGGCGGCCTACGGCTCCGCGGGCGAGCGCTGCATGGCGATCTCCGCGGTCGTGGCGGTCGGCGCGATCGGCGACGAGCTGGTGCAGAAGATCCGCGAGCGCGCCGAGAAGATCAAGATCGGTCCCGGCAACGACCCCACCTCCGAGATGGGCCCGCTCATCACGAAGGTCCACCGCGACAAGGTGGCGTCCTACGTCACGGGCGCGGCGGCCGAGGGCGCCGAGGTGGTCCTGGACGGCTCCGGCTACACGGTCGAGGGCTTCGAGGACGGTCACTGGATCGGCATCTCGTTGCTGGACAAGGTGCCCACGACCGCGAAGGCCTACCAGGACGAGATCTTCGGCCCGGTGCTGTGCGTGCTGCGCGTGGACAGCTACGACGAGGGTCTGGCCCTCATCAACAGCTCGCCGTTCGGCAACGGCACGGCGATCTTCACCCGGGACGGCGGCGCGGCCCGTCGCTTCCAGCTGGAGATCGAGGCCGGCATGGTCGGCGTGAACGTCCCGATCCCGGTCCCCGTCGGCTACCACAGCTTCGGCGGCTGGAAGGACTCGCTCTTCGGCGACCACCACATCTACGGCAACGACGGCACCCACTTCTACACCCGGGGCAAGGTCGTCACGACCCGCTGGCCGGACCCGGCCGA
Organism: Streptomyces sp. NPDC102259; assembly: GCF_044766465.1. Lineage (NCBI taxonomy): Bacteria > Bacillati > Actinomycetota > Actinomycetes > Kitasatosporales > Streptomycetaceae > Streptomyces > Streptomyces sp. NPDC102259. The sequence goes on from NZ_JBIWMA010000001.1 coordinate 214,360, forward strand.
CGGTCCGGGCGGCGTGGACCTGGGCTTCCCGCGCAACCACTGAGGCCCTGACGCGCCCGGTCCCCCCCTCGCGCGAGGGGGGGACCGGGCGCGTTCGTGTCACTGTGCGGCGCCGGCCTCCTTGATCGCCTCGGTGAGGTCGCCGGTCTGCGCGGCGGGCGGGGCCTTCACCTCGGTCGTGGCGCCGAACTTCTCGAAGTCGATGGTGACCTTCATGGCCCCCATGGTCTGGAGGATGCGCACCGGCAGGTCGTCGTCGCCGACCCAGATGTCGACGGAGATCGAGTTCACGCCGCCGGTCACCGAGCCGAGGATGCCGCTCTGGTCGCCCAGGGCGTCCTTGAACCTGCCCATCCGGGACTCGTCGATCGTCGCCCGGTAGTGGGTCGTGTGCTTCCCGTCGACGGTCTCCGTGCCCAGGTCGTCGACGTCGTCGGCGTACTTGAGGCCCTTCAGGGACGCCGTCGGGCTGCCGCTGCTGCCGCTGCTGCCGCTGAGGGCCTGGGCCCCCTGCTCGCCCAGCATGGCCGAGGCGTCGACCTTCATCCACTCCTTGCCCGCGAGCGGGCCCGAGGACTGCGGATCGACGTCGTAGTAGTACGCGCCGTCCACGAACAGCGTGCGGATCGTCGGGTCGTCCTGCAACGTCTGCATCTGCGACGCCTTGGTGTCCATCTGGACGTCGTAGGCATACCCGTCGCCCCAGGAGTACGTGCCGTCCATCGCGATCGGGGCGCCGCCCAGGCCCAGCTCGGTCGTCATTTCGACCTGCGCGGACCCGATGTCGTCGGCCCGGTCGCCCGCCCGCGTCAGGGCCGCGAGGATCGCCTCGCTGTGGTCCACGACCCCGGCGGCCTTCTCGCCCGCCCCCTCGGCCGCCCGCGTGCCGCATCCCGCGGTCGCCATGAGCGCCACCACCGCGGCCCCTGCCCAGGCAGCACTGTGTCTCGGCTTCATTCGTCCCCACCCCTGTGAACCGTCTGTGCCCCGCACTCCGACGAGACACACTGACACGTCCGCATGGCGAACGCCCGCATGTTTTTTTGCCGCCCGCCCTGCGGTTACCGCACGTCCCAAGGGGGCGGAACGGTCTGTTCAGAATTGCCAAATCCGTGACTCGGAGACGCTCTCGGCAACGAATTCCGTAGGTGAACACCTATTGACGCACCGGTTTCCGTCGGGATTCCATGCAGCCGCCGGGAGCGGACGAATGACGTACGACCAAAGCCGCCGGAGGCGATAGCGCTCCCGCCTCACCCCCGCCGCACGAGTCGATCGGAATCGCCGCATGACCGACACGCTCCCCCCTGTCGAGACCGCCGTCGCCCCTCAGGCGCAGGCACCCGACAGTCCCCAGAAGCTCAAGCGCTCCATCGGAGTCGTCGGCGGCACCCTCCTCACCCTCTCCTGCGTCACCCCCGCCTCCACCCTCTTCGTCGTCGTCCCCGACCTGTTCGGCTCGCTCGGCACCGCGACCGCCCTCACGATCGCGATCGGCTCGCTGCTCTGTATCGCCGTGGCGTTCTGCTACTCGGAGCTGGGCACCCTCATCCCCAGCGCGGGCGGCGAGTACGCCATGGTGTCGACGCTGGCCGGGCGGCTCGCCGGCTGGCTGGTCTTCGTCCTCTCCCTGCTCGTCGTCATGATCGTCCCGCCGGTGATCGCGATGGGCACGGCCGACTACCTGGCCCCGGTCGTCCATCTCGACCCCTCGTTCGCGGGCGCCGCCGTCATGCTGCTGGCCACCCTCGCCGGTCTGCTCGACCTGCGCGCCAACGCCTGGATCACCGGCGTCTTCCTGGTCCTGGAGGTCATCGCGGCGGCCGTCGTGGCCGTCCTGGGCTTCGCCCACGGCCACCGCGGCGCGGGCAGCCTCGTCTCGATGCAGGTCGCCGGCGCCGACGGCCACACCGACGCCGTCACCGCCATGCTGGTCGTCTCCGGCCTCGCCATCGCCCTCTTCGTCACCCAGGGCTTCTCGACCGCCGTCTACCTCTCCGAGGAGCTGGAGAACCCGCGCCGCAACGTCGCCCGCACGGTCCTCGCCACCCTCGCCATCTCCTCCGTGATCATCCTGGTCCCGGTCGTCGCCATCACCTTCGGCGCCTCCGACCTCACCGAACTCACCGGCGGAGACATCAGCGGCATGGTCACCGCCTGGTCCAACTCGGCCGTCGGCACCTTCGTCAGCCTCTGCGTGGCACTCGCGATCATCAACGCCGGCATCGTGATGGTCATCCAGAACTCCCGCGTCCTGTTCGCCTCCGCCCGCGACAAGGCCTGGCCCCAGCCCGTCAACGACGTCTTCGCCAAGCTCGGCCGGTTCGGCTCCCCCTGGGTCGCCACCCTCGCCGTCGGCATCCCCGGCGCACTGCTCTGCTTCGTGAACCTGGACACCCTGTACGGCGTCACCGGCGTCTCCGTGACCGGCATGTACCTGCTCGTCGCGGTCGCCGCCCTGCTCTCCCGGCGCGGTCACCACCAGGACACCCACGCCTGGCGCATGCCCCTGTGGCCGGTGCTGCCGGCCCTGCTGATCGTCGTCCTCGGCTACATCCTCACCCAGCAGGAGACGGCCTACCTCCTGTGGACCGGCGGCATCACCGCCGCCGCCACCCTCTACTGGGCCCTCTACCTCCGCCCCCGTCGCGACACCCGCTGGCTGGTGTCGATCCCGGACGACGCGCAGGCCTGACGCATACCGCGACTGGTGTACGCCGACCCCGGCCCGTACGCCCCCGGGAGGGCGACGAGTTCGGTCCACGGTCGACAACTCCACGACAGGTTGACCCCGTACCGTTGAAGCATGGATCTTCGACTGCCCGGTCTGCGAGGACCACGGCGGCCGCGACGGATCGTCTCCGCCGTGGCCGCCGTGGCCGTACTCGCCGGTGCCGGTACCTGGACGGCCGTCGCCTCCGACGACGACACGCCCGCGGTGCACCAAGCCGACCGGGTCATGGCGGTGGACGGCGTACGCCTGGACACCTCCTACTTCACCTCCGGCGCCGCCGGCCGCCGCCCCGCCGTCCTCCTCGGGCACGGCTTCGGCGGAAGCAAGGACGACGTACGTCAGCAGGCCGAGGAACTGGCCCGTGACGGATACGCGGTGCTCACCTGGTCGGCGCGCGGCTTCGGCAAGTCCACCGGCAAGATCGGGCTGAACGACCCGAAGGGCGAGGTCGCCGACGTCTCCCGGCTGATCGACTGGCTCGCGAACCAGCCCCAGGTGCGGCTCGACAAGACCGGCGACCCCCGGGTGGGCGTGGCCGGCGCCTCCTACGGCGGCGCGATCTCCCTGCTGGCCGCCGGGTACGACGACCGCGTCGACGCCATCGCCCCCGCGATCACCTACTGGGACCTCGCGGACGCCCTGTTCCCCGACGGCGTGTTCAAGAAGCTGTGGGCCGGCATCTTCTTCAACACGGGCGGCGGCTCCGCCCGCTTCGAACCCGCCCTGGCCGCGATGTACGACCGGGTCGCCGAGTCCGGCACCCCCGACACCGCCGCCCGCGAGCTCCTCGAACAGCGCTCGCCGTCCGCCGTCGCCGACCGCATCAAGGTCCCCACCCTCCTCATCCAGGGCCAGACCGACTCCCTCTTCACCCTCGCCCAGTCCGACGCGGCCGAGAAGGCGATCCGCGCCAACGGCGCCCCCGTCGACGTCGACTGGATCTCGGGCGGCCATGACGGCGGCGACATGGAGGGCGATCGCGTCCAGGCACGCGTGCGTGACTGGTTCGACCGCTACCTCAAGGACGACAAGGCCGCCGACACCGGCCCCGCCTTCCGCGTCACCCGCACCGGGGGCGTCGACTCCACCGACGGCGCCGCCCAGCTCAGGGGCGCGAGCGCGGACAGCTACCCCGGCCTGGAGAACGGCGAGCGCGCGTTCCCGCTGACCGGCCGCCGCGAGGAGCAGTCCTTCGCCAACCCGCCCGGCGCCAGCCCGCCCGCCGTCTCGGCCCTGCCCGGTCTCGGGGGCGGCGGCCTCTCCCAGCTCTCCTCCCTCGGCGTCGGCGTCTCCCTCGACTTCCCCGGCCAGTACGCCGCCTTCGACTCCGCCCCGGTCACCGGCGACCTGCGCGTCACCGGCTCCCCGACGGTCACCGTCCATGTGAGGTCGACGGCCGACACCGCCGTCCTCTTCGCCAAGGTCTACGACGTCAGCGGCGCCGGCGGCCAGGGCGGCCAGGTGCTGCCGTCCCAGCTCGTCACCCCGGTCCGCGTCGAGGGCGCCAAGGCCGGCAAGGACGTCACGATCACGCTCCCGGCGATCGACCACAAGGTCGAGGACGGACACCGGCTGCGCCTGGTCCTCGCCTCCACCGACCTCGGCTACGCCTCCCCGATGACCCCGGCGACGTACACCGTCTCGATGAAGGGCGACCTGAAGGTCCCGACCGCCCCCGCCGTGACGACCGCGGCCGCCCCGCTCCCGTCCTGGGTGTGGTGGCTGCCCCTCGCGGGCGCGGCGATCGCGCTCGCCCTGCTGCTGACGGCCCGCCGCCGCACCGCAGGCCCCGCCCCCGACCCCGCGCTCGCCGAGGTCCCGCTCCAGATCACCGACCTGAGCAAGAAGTACGCGAACGGCGACCGCTACAGCGTCCGCGACCTGTCCTTCCGCGTCGAGAAGGGCCAGGTCCTCGGCCTCCTCGGCCCGAACGGCGCGGGCAAGACGACGACCCTGCGCATGCTGATGGGTCTGATCAGCCCCGACGGCGGCGAGATCCGGGTCTTCGGCCACGCCATCCGCCCGGGTGCGCCCGTCCTCTCCCGCGTCGGCTCCTTCGTCGAGGGCGCCGGCTTCCTCCCGCACCTGTCCGGCCGGGAGAACCTGGAGTTGTACTGGCGGGCCACCGGCCGCCCCGCCGGGGACGCCCACCTCGCGGAGGCCCTGGAGATCGCCGGCCTCGGCGACGCCCTCGCCCGCGCGGTACGCACGTACTCGCAGGGCATGCGCCAGCGCCTCGCCATCGCCCAGGCCATGCTCGGCCTCCCGGACCTGCTCATCCTCGACGAGCCGACCAACGGTCTCGACCCGCCGCAGATCCGCGAGATGCGCGAGGTGATGATCCGGTACGCGGCGGCCGGCCGCACGGTCATCGTCTCCAGCCACCTGCTGTCCGAGGTCGAGCAGTCCTGCACGCACCTCGTGGTCATGGACCGGGGCCGGCTGGTCCAGGCGGGCCCGGTCGCCGAGATCGTCGGCTCCGGCGACACCCTCCTCGTGGGCACCGTCACCCCCGTGGAGGAGCCGGTCGTCGAGAAGATCGCCGCACTGCCGGGGGTGGCCTCCGCGCTCCCCACCGGCGACGGCCTGCTGGTCCGCCTGGACGCCGACGGCAGCGCCCAGCGCCTGGTCGCCGAACTCGTCCGGCTCGACGTGCCCGTCACGGCGGTCGGCCCGCACCGCCGCCTGGAGGACGCCTTCCTCACCCTGATCGGAGGTTCCGCATGAGCACGCTCACCGAGGTCGCCTCCGGCTACCAGGCGGGCCGCACGCTGCCGCTGCGCGTCGAGCTGGTCCGCCAGCTCAAGCGCCGCCGCACGCTGGTCATGGGCGGCATCCTCGCCGCCCTGCCGTTCGTCCTGCTCATCGCCTTCGCGATCGGCGGCGAGCCCGGCGGCCGCAACAACCAGGTCACCCTGATGGACACGGCGACGGCGTCCGGCGCCAACTTCGCCGCCGTCAACCTGTTCGTGTCCGCGGGCTTCCTCCTGGTCATCCCGGTCGCCCTGTTCTGCGGGGACACGGTCGCCTCGGAGGCCGGCTGGTCCTCGCTGCGCTACCTCCTCGCAGCGCCGGTGCCCCGGGCCCGCCTGCTGTGGTCCAAGCTCGTCGTCGGCCTCGGCCTCAGCCTCGCCGCGATGGTCCTGCTGCCGGTCGTCGCCCTCGCCGTCGGCTCGGCCGCCTACGGCTGGGGCTCCCTGGAGCTGCCCACGGGCGGCGCACTCGACCCGGGCACCGCTGCCCAGCGACTCGTGGTCGTGGTCGGGTACGTCTTCGTCTCCCAACTGGTCACCGCGGGGCTCGCGTTCTGGCTCTCGACGAAGACCGACGCCCCGCTCGGCGCGGTCGGCGGCGCGGTCGGCCTGACCATCGTCGGCAACGTGCTGGACGCCGTCACCGCCCTCGGCGACTGGCGCGACTTCCTGCCCGCGCACTGGCAGTTCGCCTGGGCCGACGCCGTCCAGCCCACCCCCGAGTGGTCCGGCATGATCCAGGGCACCGCCGTCTCCGTGACGTACGCCCTGGTCCTGTTCGCCCTGGCCTTCCGCGGCTTCGCCCGCAAGGACGTGGTGTCCTAGGCCACCATGGAGCCGCACCCCCCGTCCCACGTTCCGGCCCCCTGAACTCCGGGAAACCGCCGACGCGTTGACGGGCGGCGCCGAGGACAGGGACGTCCGCGGCCTCGCCGAAGCCATCGCCGGCGTGAGCAGTCTCGACCTCTGGTGCAGAACCTTACGCGTGAGTAAGTTAGCCCACCGGTACAGGCCAGCCGCACCGCGACCGGGGAGTCGTCATGGGCGTACGCAAGGATCTGAAGCGGGCGCGACAACGCACCGACCTGGCCTCCCGCACCCGGGTCGACCTGCTCCGGGACGACACCGGCACCGTACGGGAGGCCCGCACCGCGCCCCTGGTGGCGCCACCCACCACGGGCAGCACCGCCGACCTCCCCTTCACCAACGCGGCCGAGGCCCCGGAGGCGGTGGTGCTGCGCCGCAGGAGGCCCGACGGCTGGCACCCGGTCACCGCCGCCGCGTTCGCCGCCGAGGTCACCGCGACGGCCAAGGGCCTGATCGCGCACGGCCTCCCACCGGGCGGCCGGGTCGCCGTGATGTCCCGCACCCGCTACGAGTGGACCCTCCTGGACTTCGCGATCTGGGCGGCCGGCGGCCAGACCGTCCCGATCTACGCCACCTCGTCGGCCGAACAGGTCGACTGGATCGTCCGGGACTCGGGCGCCACCCTGATCGTCGTCGAGAACGCCGACAACGCCCGTACGGCGACGACCGGCACGGCACACCATCCGCTGCCCCCGCGCATCCTCGAACTCGACGCGGACGCGGTCGCCCGACTGAACGCCCTCGGCCGCGACCTCCCCGACGAGGAGGTGACCAGGCGCCGAGCCGCCCTCACCCCTGACACCACCGCCACCCTCTGCTACACCTCCGGCACCACCGGCCGCCCCAAGGGCTGCGTCCTCACCCACGCCAATCTGCACGCCGAGGCCGCCAACACCCTCGAACTGCTCCACCCGATCTTCAAGGAGGTCACCGGCCAGACCGCCTCCACCCTCCTCTTCCTCCCGCTCGCCCACATCATGGGCCGCACCCTCCAGATCGCCTGTCTGATGGCCCGCATCGAGACCGGCCACTTCCCGAGCGTCAAACCCGACGAACTCCGCCCCGCCCTCAAGGAGTTCCGGCCCACCTTCCTGGTCGGCGTCCCCTACCTCTTCGAGCGCATCCACGACACCGGCCGCGCCACCGCCGAGAAGCTCGGCCGCGGCGCCTCCTTCGACCGCGCCGAACGCATCGCCGTACGCTTCGCGCAGGCATACCTCGACAAGTTCCTGAACGAAGGCGAAAGCGACGGCGGCAAGCGGAAGGCCAAGGGCCCCGGGCCCGGCCTCTACGCCGCCTGGGCCCTCTACGACCTGCTGGTCTACCGCCGCATCCGCAAGGAACTCGGCGGCCGCATGCGCTACGCCATCAGCGGCGGCTCACCCCTCGACCGCACCCTGAGCCTCTTCTTCTACGCGGCCGGCATCATCGTCTACGAGGGCTACGGCCTGACCGAGACCACCGCCGCCGCCACCCTCGTCCCGCCGCTGAAACCCCGGCCCGGCACCGTCGGGCAGCCCGTCCCCGGCGCGGCCGTCCGGATCGCCGACGACGGCGAGATCCTCATCGAGGGCGGGGTGGTCTTCGACTCGTACTGGAACAACCCGGCGGCCACCGCCGAGGTCCGCACCGACGGCTGGTTCGCCACCGGCGACCTCGGCTCCCTCGACGACGACGGCTACCTCACCATCACCGGCCGCAAGAAGGACATCCTGGTCACCTCCGGCGGCAAGAACGTCTCCCCGGCCGTCCTGGAGGACCGGCTGCGCAGCCGCACCCCGGTCGGCCAGTGCCTGGTCGTCGGCGACAACCGCCCCTTCGTCGCCGCCCTCGTCGCCCTCGACCCCGACGCGCTCGCCCACTGGCTGACCGTACGCGGGCTCCCCGCCGACACCCCGCCCACCGAGGTGCTGCGCGACCCCCGCCTGCGCGCGGACGTCCAGAAGGCCGTCGACTACGCCAACGAGGCCGTCTCCCGGGCCGAGTCGATCCGCGCCTTCACCCTGGTCGAGGGCGAGTTCAACGAGGCCAACGGACTGCTCACCCCGTCCCTGAAGGTCAGACGGCACGCGGTGACGGCCCGATACGCCGAAGAGATCGAGAACCTCTACCGCAAGTGACCCCGCACATGACACCGCACCGCGGACGACGCCGCCGGTGGCACACGAAACGGCGGGTCACCGGAGAACCGGTGACCCGCCGTCGCGGTACGTCAGGCTGTGGCTCAGCCGTTGCCCGCGCCGTTGCCCGCCAGGACCGAGATGTCGTCCAGGATGTGCGACAGCGGCTCGTCGCCCTTGGCCTGGGTGCTGTTCTCGACGCACTGCTGGTTCTGCGGGGCGGACAGGATCGGGATGTCCTGCACGCCGATGTTGAGAGCGGCGATGAGCGACTGGGCGTTGAGCTTCGCCGGCAGACCGATGCACGGCTTGTTCAGCGAACCCTGGACCAGCGAGAGCTGCGGGCTCATGTCGCCGAAGGTGGCCGAGTTGCCGAACTCCGACGAGGCGCCGTTGCCGCTTGCGGACGTGGTGCCGCTGTCGTCACCGATGGCGAGGGCCTGCGGGGCGCTCAGCCCCGCGAGACCGGCGACGGAGGCGGCGAGGGCAGCGGTCGCCCACAGCTTCTTCATGTTCGTTCCCTTCGAAAACGCGGACTCCGGGGGAGGAGCTGCGTGATCAACAACGGTCCGTACCCGCCCGGGGTTGCGCGCTGTGCCCCGATCGGCCCAGCGCATCGCGCCCGGCCGCCGTGCGCCCCTCAGTGGCATGCGTACGCGCTCCCCCGCACCGGCTCCGTCTTGCCGAGGATGTCCGGCGGGTCCTTCGGCTTCGGCTCCGCACCCCGCTCGATCAGCGGCCGGTCGTCGCGCACCGTCGTGAAGAGCGCGTCCGTCTTCTTCCGGTCCCAGGCCAGCGCCGCGCCGATGCCCAGGCGGGCCGGGGCGAACCCGGCGATCGGCACGGTCGTGAACTCCGTCGCCGAGTCCGGCAGCCGGTGCAGCGCGGCCACAAGCTCGACGAGTTCGCTGGCCGAGAAGCCCTGCCGCTTGGCCCCGAGCAACGTCTCCGCCAGGTTCGTCATGCGCCTCGGGTGGGTGAGCAGCTTGCGTTCCCGCACCTCCCGCCACGCCTGGACGAGGAAGCGCTGCTGACGCTGGATCCTGCCGAGGTCGGCGCTGCCGTCGACATGGCGTGAACGGACGTACTGCAACGCCTGGCCGCCACCGAGCCGGTGCTTGCCGGGCTTGAGGTCGAGCCTGGTCGCGGTGTCCTTGAGCCGCCGCGGTGTGCACACCTCGACGCCGCCGATCTCGTCCACGCTGTTGATGAAGCGCCGGAAGTCCACCTGGAGGAACCGGTCGATGTTCAGTTTGGCCATCGACTCCACGGTCCGGATCATGAGCTCCGGACCGCCCTCCTGGTAGGCCGCGTTGAGCTTCGCTGGATGCGGCGGGCGCTCTCTGGCGCCGGGCTTCTCCCGGTACGGCGGGATCTCCGCGTAGGAGTCACGGGGCATGCTGATCACGCTGACGCGGTCCCGGTGGGCCGAGACGTGGATCAGCATCAGGACGTCCGAGCAGCCGCAGGGCTTTCCCCCGGCGTGGAACTTCTGCTTCTGACCGGCCGTGAGGATGTCGCGTTCGTCGGTGCCCATCAGCAGGATGTTCAGCCCGCGCGCGGCGTGTTCCCGGCCGGGGAGTCCGGGGAGTCCGGGGAATCCGGGCAGTGTGGGGAGGGCGGAACTGCCGAGCAGCGCGCCCGTGGCGGCCAGGACGATTCCGGGAATCGCCAGGCGGCGTGGCCAAAGGTTTCTCTTCATCGTCACGCGCCGCACGCTAGAACAGCGGGCCGCCGATGATCCGGCGGCCCGCTGTCCGGGCGGAGAAACCACCCCGGGGCTCAGGAAAAGAACCCGTTCAGCGCGTGGCCTCAGTGGTTGGCCGCACCGTTGCCCGAGAGCGCGGAGATGTCGTCCAGGATGTGCGACAGCGGCTCGTCGCCCTTGGCCTGGGTGCTGTTCTCGACGCACTGCTGGTTCTGCGGGGCGGACAGGATCGGGATGTCCTGGACGCCGATGTTGACCAGGGCGAGGATGGACTGGGCGTTGAGCTTCGCCGGCAGGCCGATGCAGGGCTTGTTGAAGGAGCCCTGGATGAGTGCCATCTGGGGGCTCATGTTGCCGAAGGTGGCCGAGTTGCCGAACGACTGGCTGGCGCCGTTGCCGCTGGCGGACGTGGTGCCGCTGTCGTTGCCGATGGCGAGCGCCGGAGCGGCCGCGGCGGCGGAGACGCCGACGACGGAAGCGGCGACCGCGGCGGTGGCCAGAACCTTCTTGATCACTTGTGAGTCCCTTCGGTGAGAAGCCCCGTCCACCGGAGCGTTCGGATTAACTTCACCTGACCTGTTTGGTTGCTCCGGTTCACTCCGATGGCCTATTGCGGCGAACTCCGGTCGCCGGGTCGGGAAAACCGATCGGGTGACTGGCCGCAACCAAATACGGCGCTTCCGGTTGGTTCGGTGGCAGGCACATGGTCCTGACCAGGAGTCAGGACAGGGAAAGGAATAGCGAAATGCTCAAGAAGGCAATGGCCGCGGCGGCGGTCGCCGCTTCCGTCGTCGGTATGTCCGCGGCGGTCGCCCCCCAGGCGCTTGCCATCGGGGACGACGCCGGCACCACCTCCGCCAGCGGCAACGGCGCGCGCGAGGCGTTCGGGAACTCGGTGACCAAGGGCGACATGAGCCCCCAGGCCACCCTGGTCCAGGGCACCGCCAACAAGCTCTGTGTGGGCCTCCCGGTCAAGGCTGACGTGCAGTCCGTTCTCGCCATCATCGCCAACGTCGGTGTCCAGGACATCCCCGTCCTGTCCGCCCCGCAGAACCAGCAGTGCGCCGAGAACAGCACCCAGGCCAAGGGCGACGAGCCGCTGTCGCACATCCTGGACGACATCTCCGCGCTCTCGGGCAACGGCGTGGCCAACCACTGACGTCCCCGGCACTGCCCGCCGGGCGGCCCGTTCTGTTTCCGGCGGGCCGTCCGGCCACCGTATTTTTTTTCCGCTGACATTCTGTCATTTTTTTCGCCGCTCAGGCGAATCGTTTCCTCTTCGGTGAGCCGTTCGTGTCAATTACCTGAAGGCGTTCGAGTGAATTCCCGGGCGAAGCGCGTTTCTTAGTTTCTTCGGCCGTCTATCTCTCGTTTGCAGCTTGCGGGTCATGGTGCGAGCCGTTCCAGTTGCGCTCGCTCGGTTTCGACCGTCATCTGGGCATGACCGCAGAGAAGGGAAACTCATGAAGAAGAGCGCTGCTGTTGTCGCGGGTCTGATCCTGGCCCTCGGCGGGGCTGCCCCCGCCTTCGCCGACGCCGGTGCGAACGGGGCTGCCATCGGCTCCCCGGGTGTCCTGTCGGGCAACGTCGTCCAGGTTCCGATCCACATTCCGATCAACGTGTGCGGCAACACGATCAACATCATCGCCGCGTTGAACCCGGCCGGCGGCAACGTCTGCGTCAACGACTGACGACGCGACACGCCAGCTGTACCGCTGGATCGAGGCCGGCCTTGGACGACATTCCTGTGGTCCAGGGCCGGCTTTTCCCACTTCTTCAAGCAGGAGGACAACGAGATTGCGACAGACCCTGAGCAGGGGAATGGTCGCGGCCGCCGCCGCGACGGGCATTCTGTCCCTGTGCGCGGGCGGCCACGCCCTCGCCGACTCAACAGCCGATGGAGCCGCCAAGGGTTCGCCCGGGGTCCTGTCGGGCAACGCCGTCCAGGCCCCGCTGCACGTCCCGGTGAACGCCTGCGGCAACTCGGTCGACCTCCTCGCCGCCCTCAACCCGACCTTCGGCAACTCCTGTGCCAACCTCTCGGACACCCAGGGGCATCGCTCACACGGCGCACCGCACGCCGACGGCGATTCCGGCTACGGCGACACCGGTTACGGCGAGCCCCGCGACGAGGCGTCCGGCTACGGCGACACCGGTTACGGCGAGCCCCGCGACGAGGCGTCCGGCTACGGCGACGCTGGTTACGGCAACTCCCGCGACGAGGCTTCCGGTTACGGCGGCTCCGGCCATGAGAACCACGGTCCCGGGGACGACTGCGGGGGCTACGGCGACACCTGCGGCGGCGGTCACACGACCCCGCCTCCCGGAGGGGGCCACACGACGCCACCGGGCGGCGGTCACACGACTCCGCCTCCGCACGGTGGTGGCAGTACTCCGCCGGGTGGGGGTCACACGACTCCGCCTCCGCACGGTGGTGGCAGTACTCCGCCGGGTGGGGGTCACACGACTCCGCCTCCGTACGGTGGTGGCAGTACTCCGCCGGGTGGGGGTCACACGACTCCGCCTCCGCACGACGGCCACACCACCCCGCCTGGCGGCGGCCACTCCACCCCGCCTGGCGGCGGGCACTCCACTCCGCCTCCGCACGGGGGCCACTCCACTCCGCCTCCGCACGGCGGGCACTCCACTCCGCCTCCGCACGGCGGGCACTCCACTCCGCCTCCGCACGGCGGGCACTCCACTCCGCCTCCGCACGGGGGCGGCGGGGGGCAGCCTCCGCACGGCGAGGACACCACGCCTCCGCATGGCGAGGACACCGCGCCTCCGGAGGGTGGTGGTGGGCACAGCTCGCCGCCGCAGCTGCCGCACACCGGCAGTGACCGTGCCGCTCTGCTGGCCGCGTCCGGCGTCAGCGCGGCGCTCATCGCGGGCGGCGCCGTCCTGTACCGGCGAGGCCGAGCCGCGTCCCGTCGGTGAACGCACCGGGTGCCGGGCGCTCTCGCGCCCGGCACCCGCAGCCCATCCGGTTCAGCGTCGTACGGCTTCCGGCGCACCGTGCCGACCCGGTGCCGGGATCACCCGGCTCGGCACGCCCGTGTGCAGCCGGCGCCGTACGCCCCGGACGAGGGTCCCCGCCGTGAAGGTCGCGCCGTACACGAAGCGCATCGCCGGGCCGAAGCCGGCCGCCGTCACCAGACCGGCCAGGAACAGGCCGGGGTGGGACGACTCGAAGTCCCGGCTCACCTCGGGGGAGCCGTCGGACACCGTGGCCAGCGCCCCGCGCAGTTCGCCGGAGAGCAGTCCGAGCCGGTCACGGGTCGCCTTGAAGCCGGTGGCCGCGATGACGTGCTCGGTCTCGAAGGAGTCCGCTCCGGCCACCTCCAGCCGTACCCCGCCCGGAACCGCTCGCGCCGCCGTCACCTCGTGGTCGAGCCGTACCCGCACGGAGCCCTCGACCCGGTCCCGTACCCACCAGGCGCCGGCCGGGCCGAGCGCCGTCGCCGCGATGCGCGCCCGGGTCGGTTCCGGGAGCCGGCGGTAGAAGCCGGGGCGTTCCGCGTAGAACCAGTTGCGCCAGCCGCAGCCGAGCCCGCTCTGCGGGGAACGGGCCGACTGCCACCACGGGCGCTCCCAGGGCGGCGGCACGTCGTTCCAGCGCAGCCGGTCCGCGCGAGCCAGCACCCGTACCCGGGAGCCCTGTTCGGCGAGCAGCGCGGCCGTCTCCAGCGCCGCCTGGCCGCCGCCGATCACCGTGACGTCCCGGCCGCGGAAGCGGTCGAGGTCTCCGTGGTGGCTGCTGTGCGAGACCAGGTCGGGGGAGAGTCCGCGCAGGGCGGCCGGCATCTCGACGAACGGCATGACGCCCACGGCGAGGGCGACCGTCCTGGCCCGCACGGTCTCGCCGTCCGCGGTGACCGCCTCGAAGCCGCCCGGCCGGGACACGATCCGGGTGACCGTGCGTTCGTCGACGTCGGGGACGGCGTTGCGGGCGAACCACAGCCCGTACCGGGCGAACATCTCCACCGGGATCGGCTCCCCGTGCCGGGCCGTCACGCCCTGGGTCGCGCAGTACGCTTCGAGCCGCCAGCGGGCGGCGGGGTCGGAGAGGTTGGAGGCCCACGGCTCGGACTTCAGGAACATCCCGCCCGGCATGTTGTCGCGCCAGGAGGCCATCGGCCGGCCGAAGACGCGCAGCTTCAGCCCGGCGGCCGCGGCGTGCGCCGCGATGGACAGGCCGTACGGGCCCGCGCCCACCACCAGCAGGTCGTACATCAGCAGCTGCTCGCTTTCTCGTCGTCGGTCGGTGCGGCCGGGGCAGCTGCGGTCGGGGCCGGTGCGCTCGGCGGCGGTTCGGTCAGGTCCGTCAGGGACGGCGTGGGCGGCGGCGCCTGGCGGACCACGCGGGGCCGGACCCCGGCCGCGCCCGAGGCGCCGGCCCGGCGCAGCCGGTCGAGCAGCCGTCGGGCGACATGGGCGCCCCACAGGCCCCACATGGCCCGGCCGGGAGCGGTGTCGTCGCCCGCGTGCCAGGCGAGCTCACGGCCGCGGCGGGCCGGTCGCAGCGCGGCCAGCGGTGCGTAGTTCTCCACCACGAACGCCCGGCCCGGCAGTGGGACCCCGGCCGGCAGCGGACGGTGCGTCAGATCGAGGTGCTGGGCGCGGACGACGTCGAGTCCGGCGCCGTCGGCGAAGAGCCGGAACTGGGCGCCGGGGCGCGGGTTGAAGTCGAGCAGGTGGTAGTCGCCCGTCGTGCCGCAGCGGCGGAAGTCGAGGTCGAAGATGCCCCGGTAGCCGAGTTCGTCGGTGAGCCGCTGGGCCAGCGTCCGCACCTGCGGGTTCTCGGTCCACTCGCCCACCGCCGTGAGCCCCGCGCCGCGTGGCCAGGCGCACAGCTTGCGGCCCGGGCCGCCGCCGCCGACCGCGCCGGAGCGGTCGGCGTACCCATGGAAGAACCAGTCGCGGTCCGGGCCTGGCGGCAGGAAGGCCTGGAGCAGCAGTTGGCTGCCGGCCTCCTCGGTGCGCAGGTACAGGTCGCGCGCCTCCTGGGTGGAGCGCACCACGAGCGTGCTGCGCAGCCCGGAATCGGCGGGCAGCAGCCAGGGCCGGCTCCACTTCGCCACCACCGGCAGGCCGAGCCGCCAGGCGGCGGAGGCGGCCTGCGCCGCGCTGTCCGGGATCACGGTGAGCGGGTGCGGCACGTCCGCCGCCGCGCACAGTCTGGTCAGTTCCGCCTTGTCGGCGACGCGTTCGGGCACGGCGACGGGCTGTTGCGGCAGCAGGTAGGAGGGCGCCAGTTCCTCGCGCAGGCGGCTCACCGCGACCGCGCCGGCATCGTCCATCGGGATGAGCACGGCGGGCCGCTCGATGCGGGCGGCCACCCGCAGCAGGGTGGCGGCGATGTCGGCGAGGGCGGCGCCGGGCGGCGGCGGTGGATGCAACTGGCGTACGAAACGGGACTTGCGTACGGGACTTCCCGTGGAGTCGGCGACCACGTGCACGTCGATTCCGGCTCTGCCGAGCGAGCGCACGGCACCCAGCGTTCCGTGGTGAAAGGGATTCCGGTCGATCCGCAGAAGAACGGCGGGGACGCGAGTGTCGAGCAGCGACTCGGGCATGTTTTTCGGGGTCCTTCGGTTCAGTTCACCGGTATGGGCGATCGATGCACTCGAAAGCCGTAACGGCGGTGGCGTAATTCCTTTTCGTGTGACTTTCATATGACTGAGTGTCAGTAATGCGCGGTCTTTGCGCGTTACGTGAGAGTGGAGAAAGGAGCAGGCATGGCCCCACAGCAGCGACGCGCGCGGTCCCGACGGTTGGCCGTCGTCGCGGCAGCGGTCGCGGCGTCGGCCGCGCTGGCGTCCGGACCTGGATTCGCCGCGGGTGCGGGGGTGGTGCGGGTAGCCGATCCTCCCGCTCCCACCCCCACCGTCCCGGCGGCCGCGGTGACCCTCCCCGCACCCGTCCCCGCACCCGCCGCGCCCGTCCCGGTCGTACCCGCCCCGAGTGCCACACCGGCACCGGTGATCCCCGTGACGCCGGTCGTCCCCGTGACGCCGGTGGTCCCCGAGGCGTCGGTGACCCCGACGGAGAGCGTCACCCCGTCGACCCCGACCACCCCGTCGACCCCGACCACTCCGACCACCCCGACCACTCCGTCCGCGAAGGACGCCCCCGCCTTCGGCGCCTACCTCGACTACGGCGCCCGGGGCGTGGCCCGGATCGCCGAGCTCAGCGAGTGGCTGGGCGGCGCGGAGCTGCGCGTCGGCCACACCTACCTGCCCGGCGACCGGTGGCACAACATCGAGGGCCCGCCCGGCTTCCTCGACGTGTGGGCGGACTGGAGGCTGGAGAAGGACGACCGCATGCTCGTCCTCAACGTGCCCATGATGGAGCGCAACGAGGAGGGGGTGTCCGACGACGAGGTGCGCGGGCTGCTGCGGCAGGGTGCGGCCGGGGAGTTCGATCACCACTTCAGGGCTCTCGCCGAGCGGCTGGTCGCGCTGAAGGTGCCGGACACGGTGATTGTGCTCGGCTGGGAGATGAACGGCATCACGTACACCCATCGGTGCGGGCCGGACCCGGAGGCCTGGAAGAAGTACTGGAACAGGATCGTCTCCACCATGCGCTCGGTGCCGGGCCAGAAATTCAGGTTCGACTTCACGCCGACCCGCGGCAAGGACGCCGTTCCGTGGACCGAGTGCTATCCGGGGGACGACACGGTCGACATCCTCGGAATGGATTCCTACGACCAGCCGACCGGCCTGTCCTTCGACGAGCAGGTGAAGGAACCCTACGGGCTCCAGGCACACGTGGACTTCGCCAAAAGCCATGGCAAGCCCATTTCCTATCCCGAATGGGGACTCTTTCGCAACGGTGACAACGCCGAATACATGCGGCTCATGCTCGCCTGGATGGACGAGCACAAACCGCTGTACAACACGGTGACCGACTACTGCCCGCACGGTGTGTGGCAGTGCGGGCAGAACCCGCAGTCGTCCGCCGTATACCGCTCGCTGCTGTCCGGCCGCACCGACGAGCCGAGCACGCCGCCGACGAGTCCGGCGCCCTCCGTCGAACCCTCCGTGGAGCCGTCGCCCCCGGCGCCCTCGACGGATCCCACGACCGAGCCCTCCACCCAACCCACGGCGAACTGCACACCGATGGACCTCGGAGACTGGGTCGAGTACTGGATCGGCGGCAAGCTGTGCTTCCGACTGGACTGGTGGTCGAACGACGAGTGAACCGCGATGCGGTGGCGGCAGGCCCGCGTCAGGACCTGCCGCCACCGTCACGCTCCCTCCGCTGCTCCAGCCGGAGCAACAACTCCTTGCCCCGCCGTCGCGCGGCCACGTCGCACACGACCGCCGACAGCAGCGGAGCGGTGCGCCGGCGGGCCAGCAGCAGCCGCTGGTTGACGACCGGTTCGGGCCGCCAGTGGTGCTTGTAGGGCTCGTTGCCGCGCAGCAGGCTGAGCGCGGCGCGGCCCCCGTTCCGGGTGTGCTCGGCGCACGCGTCGAGCAGCATCACCGCCACATCCGCCTTGCGTTCGCGCAGCTGGGGATGGGCGCCGTAGAGGTAGCCCCCGGCCAGCCGTCGCGACAGCAGGGTCAGATCGACGGCCACCACGTCGTCGTCGAGCCGGAACTCGGTGACCACCGCGTCCCCGGAGCGCACCATCGGCCCGACCGACCGCACCAGGTGCTCGCAGAACCGCGCCCGCAGGTGCTCGCCCGTCACCTTCCGCCCCTGCCACTGCAACTGGTGCAGTTCCAGCAGCCGGCGCAGCGCCGAGTCGACCCCGTCCGGGCACACGACCTGACGCTCGACGCCCAGCGCGGTCAGCTTGCGCAGCTTGGCGCGCACCCGCTGGGCCTTCGCCGACGGCAGCCGGGCCACCAGCTCGTCCATGGGCACGGCGGGCAGCTCCAGGCACACCGAGTCGTTCACCCGTCGCCTGGGGCCGTGCCAGCGCTCGTAGACCTGCTCCACCGCCCCGCCCGGCCGCACCTCGCGGAAGTCGATCAGCGCGGTGCGGGCGGCCGCCGCGAGGCCCTCGGTGAGCGCGGCGACGGCCCGCTCGCCCTGGTCGTCGTCGACGAGGACGTCCCCGTAGTCGGAGATCGCCCCACCGAGCGGTACGAGCGCCGGCAGCGGTCGGCGTACGGCCATCAGCGGGGCCGCGGCGACGAGTTCACCGCCGTTACGGACCAGCAGCAGACGCAGCCGGCCGCGCCTGCCGTACGACAGCCACCACGAGTGGAGCCAGGCGTGGCTCTGGAACGGGGTGGCGCTCGCGCACCGCTGGTACAGCCGGCCCCAGGCGGGGGCGAGGGCGGCGAAGGCCTCTTCGTCGGTGACGAGTTCGGTCGTGAACGTCGGCTTCACAGCGCTCCGTGGGCGTCGGCGGCGAGGGCCGGGCCGGGGACGGCGGCGGGGCGCGCGGCCTCCTCCTCCCGGCCCCGCTTCGGCCGTACCAGCAGCAGCAGCCCGCCGAGCAGGCCGCCCGCGCTCGCCCCCACCAGACCCGTCACCGCCGGGGACACCGAGGAGGGGCCGGTCGGCCGGATCGCGCGGGCGAACTGCTGGAGTTCGATGTTGGTGGCGGCCCGGGAGCTCTTGGCGTGCTGGGTCAGCGAGCGGGAGACCGCGTTGGCCATGTCGGCGGCCAGGTCGGCCCGGGAGGAGGTCGCCGTGATCGAGACCATCGGGGCGTCCGGCGAGGTCGCCGTCTGCACGCTCTGCTGGAGCGTCTTCACCGGCACACCGGCCCACACCTGCGCGTCCCCGAGCACCGCCAGCTGGGTGGCGACCCGGCCGTAGGCCTGCGCGAAGCCGAGCGCGGACGCCGGGTCGGACTTCTCGGTGGGGACGGCGACCACGTAGGCGGTGGCCGTGTACGTGGGCGGCTCGAGGACGCCGTACGTGCCGCCGAGCAGTCCGCCGGCGACGGCGCCGACCGCGAGCAGGGACCAGGGCGGGAGCGCCTTGGCGCGGCGCAGGGCGGCAGGACGGCGGGGATTCTCGGTCATGGGGAATTGACTTCCTGGGGTGTCGGGGTGGCGGGGGAGAGCAGGGGCGGTCCGGAAACGGTGGCCGCGTACACGTCCATGAGCTGGGCGGCGCTGCGGGTGATGTCGTAGTGGCGGGCGGCTTCGGCGGCGGTGCGCGGGCCCGGGGTACGCGCGCGTGCCTCGGTCAGCGCGCGGACGAAGGCCTCGGTGCCGCCGGTCACCCGGCGGGCGCCCGCCGCACCGGCGGGCAGCTGCTCGATCGCCGGGCAGGAGGCGTAGAGCACGGGCAGGCCGCAGGCCAGCGCCTCGACGACGGCCAGACCGAAGGTCTCCTCGGGGGACGGGGAGACGAACAGGTCCATGGCGGAGGTGAGGGAGGGCAGATCGGGGCCGGGTGTGCCGTCGGGGACACAGGGGCGTTCACCGGTGAACAGGACCCGGTCGGCGACCCCCGCCTCGTGGGCGGTGCGGCGCAGCACGTTCTCCTCGGGGCCGCCGCCTACCAGCAGCAGCCAGTGGTCGGCGGGGAGCCGGGCGAGGGCGCGGATGACGACGTCGAAGCGTTTGGCGGCCGTGAGCCGTCCGACGCCGCCGACGACATAGGCGTGGTCGGGCAGGCCGAGGCGGCGGCGGGTGTGCCGGCGGGCGTCCGGGTCGAAGCGGAAGCGGGCCAGGTCGATGCCGTTGGGGACGACCTCGATCCGGGGGGCGGGCACCCCCCAGCCGCGCAGGCGGTCGGCGACCGTGGGGGAGACGGCGACCGTGGTGCGGCCCAGCCGCTCGCTGGCGAGGTAGAGCGCACGGACCCCGGAGGTCAGTTTCCGCCCCTCCATCTGCGAGTCGCCCAGGGAATGCTCGGTGGCGACGACCGCGCGGACCCCGGCGAGCCGCGCGGCCAGCCGGCCGTACACGCAGGCCCGGTAGAGATGGGTGTGGACGAGGTCGTAGCCGCCGGAGCGGATGATCCGGACCAGGCGGGGCAGCGCGGCCAGGTCGCGGTTGCCGGCCATGCCGAGGTGGACGACCCGGACCCCGTCCTCGGCCAGCCCGTCGGCCACCGTCCCCGGGTTCGTCAGCGTCACCACCTCGCACTCGACCGGCAGGTGCCGCAGCAGCAGCCGCAGTTGCTGCTCGGCACCCCCGACACCGAGCCCCGTGATGATGTGCAGCGCCTTCACCGCAGCCCCTCGACGGGCCGTCGGCGCAGCCGGTGCAGCCGGTACTTCAGATGCATGCGGAGGAAGTTGTCGCCCTGCCCGATGTGCAGACGGGGAAGGGCGTGGAGGCCGTTCAGCGCGCCGGGGTCGATCGCGCAGGCGTAGCTGTAACCGGCTGCGCGTACGGCGTCCATGGCGCGCCGGTCGATCGTCCCGTACGGGTAGCAGAAGCCGTCGACCTCGGTGCCCAGCAACGCGACGAGGGCCGCGCGGCTCTCGACGGTCTCCTTCTTCAGGGTGAGGTCGTCGGCCTTGGTCAGGTCGACGTGGGTGAGGCCGTGCGAGCCGATCTCGACGCCCTCGTAGGCCGCGCGACAGATGCCGTCGGCGGTCAGCAGCGGCTTGCGCGGGCCCAGCGGGTCCCAGGCGTTGTCGCCGCCGAGCCGGCCGGGCAGCACGAACAGGGTGGCCGTGCAGCGGTGGCGGCGCAGCACGGGCAGCGCCTCGGTGAGGAAGTCGGCGTAGCCGTCGTCGAAGGTGAGACCGACCAGGTTGCGGCCTTCGCCCCGGGCACGGGCGGCGAGCAGTTTCGCCATGGAGACGCCGCGCAGCTCGCGCCGGCGCAGCCACATCAGCTGCTTCTCCAGCCGCTCGGGGGTGACGGTGATGCGGTAGGGATCCTCGGAGCAGTCCCCCACGGAGTGGTACATCGCCACCCACGGGACGGGAGTGCGTCTGCTGTTGTCAGGAGCGGACATGGGAGAACCTTCGGGTCGCGGAACGTACGGAACGGAGTGCGGAGGCGATGCCCTGGGAGCCCAGGGCACGGCCGAGCAGCAGGAAGACGACGGTCACGGTGAGCCCCCCGGCGGCCAGGCCGGACAGGGGGTCGGTGAACCGCCCGGCGGCGAACGCCCCCGCCAGGGTGGCCACCAGGGCCGCCCGCACCGGCCGGCTCAGTTCGCGCAGCACGCCCCGGACATCGACCGGAACGCTGCGCGGACCCATCCCGGCCAGCAGGACGAGGGCGGTGACGGTGATGCCGATCGCGTTGGCGGCGGCGATCCCGTACACGCCCCAGAAGCCGACGCTCAGCGCGCCGATCCAGGTGGTCACGACGATCCCCGAGGCCATCGCGCCGACCGGGTACCAGGAGCCGCGGCCCGCCGAGAAGTACGAGCGGACCAGCACGCCCACCAGGGTCTGGCCGAGCAGCCCGAGCGCGTACACCCGCATCACGCCCGCCGTCGCGGCCGTGTCCTTCGCGGTGAACGCGCCCCGCTGGAAGAGCAGTTCGATGATCTGCGGCGAGCAGGCCAGCACGGCGGCCGTGCCGAGCAGCACGACACACGCGGCGAGCGCCAGATCCCGCTCCACCCGTGAGCGGGCCCGCTCGGTGTCCCCCTCGGCCAGCGCCCGCGCGACCACCGGGAAGGTGACCGTGCACACCATCACCGACAGGATCATCGGCATCTGCGCGACCTTCTGCGCGTAGTTCAGGTGCGAGATGGCCCCGGCCGGCAGCTGTGAGGCGAGGAAGCGCTCGATGAGGACCTGGGACTGCCGGCACAGCGCGAACAGGAGCACGGTCGTCAGGAGCAGGGTGTCGAGGGGCCGGGGCTCCTCCTGAGCGGAGGCCTCCTCGGTCGCCCCGCGCTTCCTCAGCTGCCTCCACAGGGAGGGCAGCTGGACGAGGACCATCAGCAGCCCGCCGACCGCGACCCCGGCCGCCGCCGAGCGCACCCCCCAGCGCCCCCCGAGCACGAACATCCCGGTGATGATGCCGACGTTGTAGGCGACGTAGATCGCCGCGGGCGCTCCGTACCGCCGGTGCGCGCGCAGGGCGGCGCTGCAGTACCCGGCGAGCCCGAAGCTCACCACACAGGTGGCGGTGAGCCGGGTGCAGTCGACGGCGAGCGCGGGGTCGGGCAGGCCCGGGGCGAGGACCTCGACCAGCTGCGGCGCCAGGCCGATGAACAGGGCGCCCACCGCGACGAAGGCCAGCGACAGACGGGGCAGCGTGCCGGCGACCAGGGCGCGGACCGGGTCGCCGGGGGCGCCCTGGGAGCGGCGGGCGAGCGCCATGCTGAACGCCGGGATCAGGGCGAACGCCAGTCCGTCCTCGATGAGCAGCGTGGCCGCGAACTCGGGCACGGTCCACGCCACGAGGAAGGCGTCGGTTTCGCTGCCCGCCCCGAACAGCCGGGCCAGCGCCTGGTCGCGCACCAGCCCGAGCAGGGCCCCGGCGACGGAGAGGACGGCGGTGACGAACGTGGCCTTGGCGAGGAACCGACGGGAGATCAGGGGGAGTCCGCCGCCCTCCCGCCCGCTGCTTTCCTGCCCGTCGGCCGCCGCCTCGGCGGTCGTTCCGGCGGCGTCGTCGGCCGTCTCCCCGGACCGGTCGGCGGACCGCGCCGACGGCACGGAAGCGGGACCGTCCGTGCGAGGCGTCCGGGGAGGCGTGACCGTCATCGTGCGAGCGCCTCCTCGCGGCCGCTGCCGCCGACCAGCGCCCACCAGGCCACGGCCCCGAAGACGACGGCGGTCAGCACGGTGGACGGACCGCCGATGTCGGCGTACGTGAAGTCCACGAGCTGCCAGATCAGCAGGCCGCAGGCGACGAGCGCACAGTCGAGGCCGGGTCCGGAGCGCCGGACCCGGAACCAGCCGCGCAGCCCGCACGCCAGCATCGCCAGCCAGCCGCCCGCGAGGGTGAGCAGCCCGATCAGGCCCTGCTCGCTGAGGACCAGCAGGTACATGTTGTGCGGGGAGAGCAGGGGCTGCTTGACGAACCCGGAGCCCGCGCCGTCGGTGTCGCTGCCGGAGGACAGGGCGAGGGAGGCGTGGCCGTCGCGTTGCTCGGGGAAGCCCTTCAACCCGACGCCGGTCAGCGGCTGGTCGCGCCACATGCCGACCGCGGCCGCCCACATCGTGTACCGGTCGGTGACCGACTGGTCGGGCGCGTCCCTGATCTGCGTGATGCTGTTGACGCGCTCCTGGAGCATCGCCGAGCCGACCCCGAAACCGCCCACCAGGATCACCCCGGCCGCGGCCGCCACCGCGCCCACCTTCAGCGCCCGCCGCGGCCCGGCGAGGGCCAGTTGGATCGCGCAGGTCAGCACGGTCGCGATCCACGCGCCCCGGCTGAAGGAGAGCGCCAGCGGCACCAGCAGGGCGAGCGCCGAGCAGGCGGCGATCACCCGCTGCCGTACCGGGGTCCGGCCGAGCGCCAGCCCGACGGCGCAGATCAGGCCGAACGCCACCACGGTCGCCATGCCCATCACGTCCTGCGGCCCGAAGGTGCCGACCGCCCGGATGTTCTCGCCCTGGTAGGAGGCGCCGGTCCCGGTGACGAACTGATGGACGCCGACCGCCCCCTGCCATCCCGCAAGCCCGACGAACGACCAGGCCAGCACCCGGAAGTCGGCCCGGTCGCGGACGAGGAGGACGACGGCCGCCGGGACGAGCACGAAGATCTGGAGGTAGCGGCCCAGACCGGAGAGCCCCGCCCCCGGCGAGGACGCGCCCATCGCGGCGAGCGCGAGCCCGACCACCGGCAGTCCGAGGACCAGGGCGGCGGTGAGGGACAGCGGGCGCCGCCGCTGCCGCAGCAGCCGGACCGCGCAGAACAGCACGACCAGCGCGGACAGCGCGTCGGCCGGTCCGGCGCCGCCCTCGCCGCCGGGGCCGATCGGCAGGCCGAGCAGGGCGACCACGGCGACCACGGGCAGGACCGGTGACAGCGTCCGGGCGCGGGGCAGGGGCAGGGCGAGGGTCATCGGCGGTTCAGCTCCCGGTCGGTCGCACGAGGGCGGCCGCGGTGCGCAGCAGGATGCAGATGTCCTGCCACAGCGACCAGTTGTCGATGTACGCGTTGTCGAAGCGGGCCCGGTCCTCGATCGAGGTGTCGCCGCGCAGCCCCTGGACCTGAGCGAGGCCGGTGATGCCGGTCTGCATCCGGTGGCGGGCCGCGTAGCCGGGGTAGGTCTGGCTGAACTGGCCGACGAAATAAGGGCGTTCGGGGCGCGGGCCGACCAGGCTCATGTCGCCGCACAGGACGTTCCACAGCTGGAGCAGCTCGTCCAGCGAGGTCTGGCGCAGGAAGCGGCAGAAGGGGTTCATCTGCCGTTCGCCGGCCACGCTCCACCGGGTCGCGGCCTCGTGCTCGTCGACCGGGCGGTGGGTGCGGAACTTCAGCAGCGTGAAGGGCCGGCCGTCCTTGCCGATGCGCTCCTGCCGGAAGACGACCCCCGGCCCGTCGGTCAGCCGCAGCACCACCGCGCACACCGCCAGCAGCGGGCTCAGCAGCAGGAGCAGCGCCCCGGAGACCGCGATGTCCAGCAGCCGCTTGCCGAGGCTGCCCCGGCGCCGGGTTCCCAAGTCGAGACGTCGGCAGGAGAACCCGGCGAGCTGTTCGCGGCTCGCGTACGAGGGGGTGTCGGCGTCGACCTCCCACACCGTGCAGCCCGACTCGGCGAGCGCCCGCAGCAGCGGGCCCTGCACGGTACGTACGGCGGGGTGGACGCACAGGACGTCCCGGACGCCGTTCTGGATGAGGGCCCGCTGCACCTCCTGACCCGTGGTCAGCACGGGCAGTCCGTCGGCGCCGTCCGGCTGCTCGGCCACGATGCCCACCGGATGCACCCCCGACCTGGGGTGCCGCAGCACGGCGGTGGCCACCCGCTGCGCGGTCGCGGCGGGACCGATGACGAGCGCGGCGTGCGGGCGGCGCAGCAGTGCCCGGCGGTGCCGCAGGTGCACCACCGCGCGGCCCGCGCAACCGGCCGCGGCCTGCGCCGCGAACCCGAGGAGCAGCGTGCGGGCCGACAGCGCGTGGGCCGGGTTCCACGCCGCGACGAGCGTGCCCAGCGTCAGCCAGGCGACCGCGATCCGGCCGCAGACGGCGGGCAGTTCGTCGAGCACCCCCACGACCGGACGCGGTCGCTGCGGGCGCAGCAGTATCGTCGCCGCCACCAGCAGGGCCACCAGCAGCGGCCGGCGCTGCGCCCCGGTCAGTGCGAGCGCTCCCACGAACGTGGCGAGGCCGTCGGTGAACAGCAGCGGCACCGGCGACGCGGGCCGCGCCGGGGGCCGTCGGGTGGGGAACCGGAATCCCGCTCCGCTCTCCCGTCGCGGAATGACCGAGACGGGCGAGTACCCGGGCTGCGCGCCGGGAGAGGGGACGGTGCTTTCCGCAGTCACGAGTGGATGGACTCCCTGCACTCGGTGGGCGCGACGCGCGCCCGGTGGGTGGTCGTGAGCAACTCGCGGTACACGCCCGCCACCGCCTCGGCCGTGCGCCGCACGTCGTGCGTGGACAGGACGTGCCGGCGTCCCTGGTGGCCGAGCGACTCGCGCAGCAGCGGGTCGAGCAGCAGCCCGGCGACGGCGCCGGCCAGCGCCGCCGGGTTCTCGGCGGGCACCAGACAGCGGGGCGCGAGCGCGGCCGGCAGGGCCTCCCGGGCGCCGTCCACGTCGGTCACCACCACGGGCCGCCCGCAGGCCAGCGCCTCCAGGGGGGCCAGTGCCATGCCCTCCCAGCGCGAGGGCAGCACGACCAGGTCGGCGGACTGGTACCAGGGCACGGCATCGGCGACGGCCCCGGCGAACAGCACCGACTCCGGCGCGTGGGACCGCAGCCGCTCCCCGTCCGGGCCGTCGCCGACCAGGACCAGCCGGGCGCCGGGCACCTTGCGCGCGATGTCCGTCCACGCCGCCAGCAGGACGTCCTGCGCCTTCTGCCGGCACAGCCGCCCCACGCACACCACCAGCGGTGTGGCCGGGTCGAGTTCGGGCAGTAGGGAGGCCCGTACGGTGTCGACGGAGGCCGGGTGGAAGCGCTCGGGATCGATGCCGTTGGGGATGACGCTGACCCGTCCGCCGATCCGGGCGCGCAGGCCGGTGGTGTGCTCCGCCTCGCTCACACACACCAGCCGGTCCGCCCAACGGGCGCCGAACCGCTCCCAGGTGAGCGCCAGGGTCGCGGTGACCCCGCCGACCGCCTCGAAGGACCAGGCGTGCGGCTGGAACACGGTCGGGATCCGCCCGCGCACCGCGAGCCTCCCGGCCAGCCCGGCCTTGGCGCTGTGCGCGTGCACCAGGTCGGGGCGTACCTCGTCGAGCAGGCGTACGAGCCGTCGCACCTCACCGGGGAGCGAGGGTCCCGGCGACCGGGTCGCCGCCCACTGCCGTACGTCCGCTCCCAGGGACCGCAGGTCCCCGGCGAGCCGGCCGGCCGGGCAGGCCACGGTGACGTGCAGGCCGGCCGCGAGCTGGGCCCGCGTCAGATCCGTCACGACCCGGGCGACCCCGCCGTCCACGGGCTGGGTGAGATGCAGGACCCGGGTTCCGGCGTCGGGTTCTGGCTGGTGCATGGCGCGGTTTCCTCGCTCACGGTGGCGCTCGGGACGGGCGGGAACGCGCCTACTGCTTCTTCCGTGTGTCGACGGCGACGAAGAGCGCCCCGGCCCACGCCGCGTCCCGGTGGGAAACGAGCCGGACGGCCAGCTGGTCACCGCCGCGCCGCAAACCGCCGCTCAGATCGAACACATCGGAGTCGTAGCCGAGGGTGTTGACGTACGCCGGTACACGCGCCGCCGGAGCCTCCCCCGGCTCGCTGATCGTGGAGTTCAACACATCGTCAGATGGGTTGACCGGATCGGTGAGCGCGGCGGGCGTTCGGTCACCGGTGGAGAACATGAGCGAATCACCCGTTCGGCCGCGGTCGCCGTCGTACGCCACGAGCCCGGCCCGGCCGCCCGCGCCCCGCGGGACGGCGAGCCCGCGCAGTCGGATCTCCTTGCCCGCGGGGGAGTCGAGAGTGTCGAAGCCGTCCCAGAGGGACAGGTCACGCAGCGGCTCCGTCGGGTTCTCGTACGCCACGACCAGCGTCCAGCCGCCCCACGCGCCGGCCGCCGAGCGGCCCATGGCCACGTTGATCTGGGCGACCGTGTACAGGCCCTGGCCGCTCGCGCGCACCAGCTTCGTGACGTCCGCGGAGGCCTGGAAGGCGTCGGCGCCCTGGGCCACCCGGTGGCCGACGACCGTGTCCGCGAGCACCGCCTTGTACTCACCGCCGGGCTCGGCGATCAGCACCCGCCCGTTGTCCTTCGGCGGCTTCTGCTCGCCGACGCGCAGGTTGCCGCCCCAGTACAGCCGCGCGTACGACACCCGCGCGCCCTGCGGGAGCCGGACCTCGGCGCGGGAGGAGTTGTAGGTGTTCGGGTCGCGGTCCACGTCGACGTAGAACATGTCGAAGGCGTTGTTGACGGCCGCCCCGCCCTGGCGCACCGCGGGGCAGGCGGGCGCCGCCTTGCCGGTGGGCGTGGTGGTGGTGCGGCAGCTGATGGCAGCGTTGGCCGCGCGGACGATTCCGCCGTGCTGTGTCGCGTGGTAGCGCTGTGTGAAGGCGAGTTGCTGTGCCTCCGAGGCGGGCGGTGCGCCGGCTGCCCGGGCACCGCCGGGTGCCCAGAGGGCGGTGAGGGCGAGAACGCCGACTGTCGCGCGGCGTACCAGCGGACCCAGGGAATTACGCATGACCGGCGGTGCCCTTTCGTGCGATTTGCTTGCTATAGGCGTGGGTCGGATGGGGCGCAACTCTAGCCGCTGTCCGGATTAATCCGTCGAAACCGGACAAGTGTGTCGGAATGGTGAAGCCGGGCTTCGGTGACATCACTCATTTGGCGGCACAACCCCTGCGAGCCCAGCGCGTTGACTTCAGCGCCGGGCATCCCCGCCCAGGTGTTTGTGTCAAAACCCCAAGGAGCACCTCTCCATGTCGCGTATCGCGAAGGGCCTGGTCCTTACCTCCGTTGCCGCCGCGGCCGTCGCCGGCGCCTCCGGCATCGCCGCCGCCGACAGTGGCGCGAACGGCATCGCCGAGCACTCCCCGGGCGTGCTGTCGGGCAACGTCGTCCAGGTTCCCGTGCACATCCCGGTCAACGTCTGCGGCAACACGATCAACGTGATCGGCCTGCTGAACCCGGCGTTCGGCAACACCTGCATCAACGACTGACGTCTCCTCGCCCTTCGAGGTCACGACACGTCATTCGCCGAACGGCCGCCCTCCCGCCAGGAGGGCGGCCGTTCGCGTTGCCGCGGGTGCCGACGGCGGCGCTGCCCCGAATGGGGGGATGTGACCCCGACACGCTCGACGGACCTTGACAGGCCTCCCCACCAGGGGTGATGCGGACGGGGCGGGGAACTGATCGTCACTCAGCGAAAGCGTGCTGTTGCGGAGAGCGACGACCGTTTGCACGGTGGATCACGAGAGACCCGACGCAAACGAAAGGATTCCCCATGCGTGGCCTGCCCGTACGGCGTATCGCTTCCACCGCACTCTGCGCCTCCCTCGTCCTCGGCATCGCCGCCCCCGCCGCCATGGCGGCCGACGGAGCCGCCTCCCGTGAGCGCAACGCCGCGGCGTCGAACGCGCCCGTAGCCGGCACCGACGCGCTGCTCGCCCAGGCCCAGGGCCTCGGCGAGCTCGGCACTGTCATCACCCCGGTGGCCAACCTGCTCAACACCGTCCTCAAGGCCGAGGACGGTCAGCTCACCGCCGACCAGGCGACCGAACTCGGCGACGCCGTCAAGGCCGCCGTCGCCAAGATGACGACGGCGACCCCGGCGACCCCGGCGACCCCCGCGACCCCCGCGACTCCGGAGACCCCGGCGACCCCGGCCGACCCGGAGGCGGAGCTGCCCGCCAACCCCGCCGACCCGGCTGCCGCGGTTCCGGCCAAGCCCGAGGCGCCGGCCGACCCGGCTGCCGCGGTTCCGGCCAAGCCCGAGGCGCCCGCCGACCCGGCGGTCGTGCTCCCGGCCAAGCCCGAGGTGCCCGCCGACGCGGCGGTCGTGCTCCCGGCGAAGCCCGCCGACCCGGCCGCGGCGCTGCCGGTCAAGCCCGTGCTGAGCAAGGGCGCTGACCACGCCAAGGCGAAGGCCGCCGCAGACCCGGTGTCCGACGCCGTCGCCGCGCTGGACAAGGCGGTCGCCGCCCTTCTCGCGGCCGCGACGTCACTCGACGTCAGCCAGGTCGCCCCGGCGGTGACCGGCGTGGTGTCCGGCCTGCTCGACCTGATCAGCGCGACGCTGGGCGGGGCCGGCCTGACCCTGCCCGCCCTGCCCGCGGAGGCGCCGGCACCGGCGCCGGCTCTGCCGGCTCTGCCCGCCGAGGCGCAGGCGCCGGCCCTGCCGGAGGCGCCCGCCCTGCCGACCACCTGACGGTCGCTCCCCGATTTCCGCACCCCGGCGTTCATGCCGGGGTGCGGAAATCTTCTGCGCACACGGTTTCCGCATTCGGCGGGGCTCGTTAGGCACGGCGCCAGAATTTCCCTGGTGACTTGAGTCGCCGATTCGCCCAGTGGTCGAGTCGCCGAGTCGCCGAAGAAAGGAATCCGATGAAGTCCCTGAAGGCTGCCGCTGTCGTTGCCGGATCCATGGTCCTCGCCGGTGCCGCCGCGCCCGCGTTCGCGACCCCCGCCGACCTCACGCCCACCAGCCTCAACGGTGCCGTGGACACCCTCGCCAGGGGGCCCATCAACCTGGAGGACGCGATGCCGGTCCAGCACCAGTCGGACGCGCTCGACACCGAGAACAAGGACTCCGTGCTCAGTACCGTCAAGGGTGCGACGGGTGCCCTCAACACCCACAACGCCCTCCTCGGCGGGCTGCCGCTCCAGGGCTGAGACGCCTTTCCCGAAAGGGCCGGTCCCGTCACCGACGGGAGCGGCCCTCGGTGCTGTTCGAGGCGGGTCGAGCGGCGCGTCCCTCGTTCGTGTGGAGCAACGCACCGGCGTCCTCCGGTCGAGTGAGAACA
Source organism: Streptomyces sp. NPDC102259 (assembly GCF_044766465.1). Classification (NCBI taxonomy): domain Bacteria; kingdom Bacillati; phylum Actinomycetota; class Actinomycetes; order Kitasatosporales; family Streptomycetaceae; genus Streptomyces; species Streptomyces sp. NPDC102259. The sequence continues at coordinate 244,488 of NZ_JBIWMA010000001.1, forward strand.
CGTCCGAACGCCCCCCGACCCGCCGATAAGGTCGCGCGGTGACCTCAACCCCAAGCGCAACCCGCCCCTTCCGTGTGGCCGACCTGGGCACCCTCGTCGTGATGCCGTGGAGCGGTGAGGCCCCCGACGGCAGCGACATGCCCTACCTCCTCGCCTACTCCCTCGGTGACACCGCGGAGGGCCCCGAGGGGACCGCCGTCGCCGTCGCGCGCCTGCTCACCGACAACGGCATGCCCATTGGCGGGGACGTCGTCGACGGCACCGAGCGGCCCAGCCTGCCGTTCACCCTGCTCGTCGAGTCGGGCGCGGCCATCCTGAACATGCCGAGCCTGAACGCCCAGTGCCTGCCGCCGCCGGAGTGGCTCGCGGCCGTCGAGCAGCGTGGTTACGCCTACCTCGTCCTCACCACCCGGGCCTGGCCGGAGGCCACACCCGGCCGGGCCGTCACGCCCGAGGAGCTGGCCGCGTTCGCGGGCGCCTATGAGACCCTGACGGCCGCGGCGCACATCGTCCTGCCCGCTCGCAGGCTGCGCGGTTGATGCGGCGGCCGCACCCGGCGCCCGCGGGCGGCGGCCGCGCGTACGCCCTGCTGCTCGTCCTCACCGGTGCGGCCGGGCTGCTGGCCGCCTGGGTCATCACCCTCGACAAGTTCAAGCTGCTGGAGGACCCCGGCTTCACGCCCGGGTGCAGCCTGAACCCGGTCGTCTCCTGCGGCAGCGTCATGACGAGCGACCAGGCCTCGGCGTTCGGCTTCCCCAATCCGATGCTGGGCCTGGTCGCCTACGGGATCGTCGTGTGCGTCGGCGTGAGCCTGCTGGCCGGCGCCGTCTTCCCGCGCTGGTACTGGCTGACCTTCACCGGCGGCTGTCTGTTCGGCGTCGGGTTCGTGTCCTGGCTGCAGTTCGAGTCCCTGTACCGGATCAACGCGCTGTGTCTGTGGTGCTGTCTGGCGTGGGTCGCCACGATCCTCATGTTCTGGTACGTCGTCTCGTTCGACGTACGTCACGCGTTCCTGCCCGCCCCGGCCGGGGTGCGCGACTTCCTCGCCGAATTCCCCTGGGTGCCGCCGCTGCTGCACATCGGGGTGATCGGCATGCTGATCCTGACCCGATGGTGGGATTTCTGGACGAGCTGACCATCGTTCCGTCGTACCGATACGGCCTGGCGTCGTAGGACCTCGCCGCGGTGTGTCTTTAGCACTATTGCGGCACTCGGGGGAATTGTGAACTGATGCCGATTTCCTGCTCGTTACCCGGTACGGACGCAACGCCCCCCACTCCTCCGAAAGGGCCCGTACCCGAGATGAAGTCGACCACCCGAGGAACCCTCGCCGCAGTCATCACGTGTGTGGCGGCCGCCGCAGGTGCCGCCGCCGCCGTGACCCCCGCCGCCGCGATCGGCACGGTGCCCGTTCCCGTACCGCTCGACGGCGTCGAGAAGTCCCTCAACGTGGAACTGCCCACGATCGGCGGCGAGATCCCCCTGCCGACGCCGGGTGCGCCCGAGGGGCCGCGTTTCGTCGAGGGCCGGCTCATCCCGGAGAGGGTCGTTCCGCAGCTGCCGGTCGCCGCGGGGCTGCCCGGAGTGGGGCTGCGCGCACCCCTGCCGGAGATCCTGGGCAACGACTTCAACCACCTCGGCCTCGACGCCCCGGCCTCCGACCTGCGCACGCTGAGCCCGGGGCTGACCCTGGACGCCCCGCTGACCGCGCCCAACCCCGACCGCTTCGGCCTGCCGGACCTCCAGCTGCCCCAGGCCGGAGTGCTCACCCCGATGCTCCAGGCGGTGCCCGGCGCGGACCTCGGTGTGGGCGAGGGGCTCTAGCTCCCCGGCGGACGAACCGCCACGAACGAACCGTCACGAACGAACCGTCACGAACCACGGGCCCGGACGCCGTCGTCCGGGCCCGTCGCCGTGTCCGGATCCGGCTCCCCCGGCGGATCGTTCGGGCTGTGGGCGGTGACCAGGAGGGCCATCGGGCGGTTACCCCGTTACAGAAACCCGCTACGGACAACCGGACCGGATCAGCGAACCGGGCCGGTGCACCGGACGAGGAGCACACCATGGTCGTCAGCGTCGACGGAGCACCCGTGACCGTAGTGCCGGTGGGCCCGGGCAGACCCGGCACGGCGCACGGCGCACGGCGACGGGACCTGCTGCGCGGGCTGCTCGGCGCCGCCGCGGCCCTCGCGATCGTCCCCGTCGTCACCGGCTCCCGGCCCTCGCGGCAGGCGGACGGCGGCCCCGCGGACACCTTCGACGAGACCTACCGGGGCCGGCACATCCACGGCGTCCTCGCCCCGACGGGACACGCGCCCGCGACGGACGTCCGGTGGGACGTCACGGTCGACGGTCGGCCCCTGCACCTCATGCGCCGCGCCGACGGCACCTGGCTGAGCATGGTCGACCACTACAGCTCGTACGCCACCCCCCTGGAGGCGGTCCGTGCCGCCGTGGACGGACTCGGTCCGGGGGAGCGGCTGCGCGAGGCGGATCCAGCACACCATCACCCGCACATGGGGGGACACCATGGCCTACACGCGTAAGGACGTCAGCACACTCACCGGCGCCGAACGGCGGCGCTTCGTGAGGGCGCTGCTGGAGATCAAACGGACGGGCGAGTACGACGAGTTCGTCCGCATGCACATCGACTACTACGTATCCGACGGCGACGGCGGTCTGCGGACGGCCCACATGGCGCCCTCCTTCCTGCCCTGGCACCGCAGGTTCCTGCTGGACCTCGAGCAGGCGCTGCGCCGGGTCGACTCCTCCGTGACGGTGCCCTACTGGGACTGGACGCGCGACCGCACCGCGACCGCCGCGCCCTGGACCAAGGACCTCCTCGGCGGCAACGGACGGCGCTCCGACCACCAGGTGACGACCGGGGCGTTCGCCTACGCCACCGGCGACTGGACCATCAAGGAGAACGTGACCGACGGGGAGTTCCTCACCCGGGACCTCGGCCGCGCCGCCGACCCGATCAGCCTGCCCACCCGCCGCGACCTGGACGCGGCGCTTCAGGACCCCGTCTACGACACCGAGCCCTGGGACTCGACGGTCACCCGGGGCTTCCGCAACAAGCTGGAGGGGTGGGGCGCCGGCTCGGGCAGCGCCGCCTGGCGCAACCACAACCGGGTGCACCGGTGGGTCGGCGGGGTGATGCTCGGCGGCGCCTCGGTCAACGACCCGGTCTTCTGGCTGCACCACGCCTTCGTCGACCTGTTGTGGACCCGCTGGCAGAGCAGGCACCGCGAACACCGCTACCTGCCCGCCGAACCGCCGGGGCCGACCAACGGCCAGTACCGCCGGGTCGTCGCCCGGCAGGAGAAGCTGCCCCCGTGGGACGTGACCCCCGACCAGTTGGAGGACGCGTCCCGGATCTACCGGTACGCGTGAACGGGTCGCGGTGAACCGACGAGGTGAATCCGACGAGGTGAACCCGACACGGTGAACCAGACACCGTGAACCCGACACGGTGAACCGTTCGCGGACAGGGGGAGAGCCCCGGCGCTCGAGGTGCCGGGGCTCTCCTGGTGGTACGTACGCGGGGTACGACCGGGGTGTACGTACGGGACGTACGGACGAAGCTCAGCCGCCGTAGCCGCCGCCGTGCTTGTCGTCGTGCTTGTCACCGTGCTTGTCGTGGTGCTTGTCGCCACCCTTGTCGTGGTCGCTGACGTTGGCGCAGGTGTTGCCGAAGGCCGGGTTCAGCAGGCCGATGATGCTGATGCTGTTGCCGCAGACGTTGACCGGGATGTTGACCGGAACCTGGACGACGTTGCCCGACAGGACACCCGGCGAACCCACGGCCGCGCCCTGCGCACCCGCGTCCGCCATGGCCAGGCCGGCTCCGCTGACCACCACGGCGCTGGTGCCGAGGGCAACAGCGGCCACCTTCGCGATGCGAGACATCACGTTCTCCTTAGGGAATCGGTTCGTGCGGTGGCAGGGGGCGCCACCGCACTCCCCGTTCAACGCCGACACCGTGAGCGAGTCACGGTGCGTTCGGACGGATCACCCTTTTTGAACAGGACGGCCGTACAGCCGAGTGGCTAGTGCGACTGGAGGTGGGTCGCGACGAAGTCGCTCAGGGTGGCGATGGACTGGAGGCTGTCCAGGCTCAGATCCAGCGCGGCCACGTCGACGCCGTACCGCTTGTCGACGGTGCCCAGCAGGGTCACGCCGGCCAGCGAGGTGAGGCCGATCTCCGGGCCGAACAGGTCGGTGTCGGCGGGGAGTTCCGCGACCACCGCCGCGTCCAGACGGGCCGCCTCGGCGATCAGCGAACGGAGCTCGCGTTCCACCGCGGCCCGCTCTTGGATGTCCGTCACGCTTCGGCGTCCTCTCGGTCGGATACGTGCAGCCACCCGGGTGGCCCGGGCAGATCGCCCTCGAGTGTCCTGCCCAGGACCGCCGAATCCGCGGCGGGGGCGGTGCCGGTGACGGTGGCGATGTCATCCGTACGGCGCAGGCCCGCCTGGCGGAGCAGGATGCGCATCTCCAGATTGGCGTCCGTCGGGCGCAGGGTCACCCGGAACTCCTCGGCGCCGGCCTCGCGGGCCCGCTCCATCAGCCGGAACAGGAAGGCCGCCGCCGCGCCCCGGCCGGCCACCCGGCAGGAGAGCGCGAGCAGCGGGACGGACCAGGTGGCGGGCGTGGCGCGGTCGGTGCGGTGCGCGCGGTCGACGAGGGCGGCGCCGATGATGCCGTACGCGCCGAAACGGTCCGTCATGCGCGCGGTGTACAGCTCGTGTCCGTCCGCGGAGGCCAGCTCGCGCAGGCGGTCGGGGGTGAGCCCGGAGGAGTTCAGCCGGTGGGTGCGGGCGGCGAGTTCCAGCGCGCGCGGGATCTCGTCGGCCGTGGCCGTGCCGACGGTGAGGCGCATGTCGCACCAGCGCAGGAACTCCTCGCGCGAGCCCTCGAAGCGTTCCCCCTCGGCCCTGCGGGTCTCCTCCGTGCGGTAGCGGTGCACGCGTTCGCGGGACTCGGCGGTGACCTCCCGGCCCTCGAACGCGGCCAGCAGCGCGGGCACGTCCTCGGGCGTGAGGGTGCGCACGCCCGGCAGGAGGGCCCCGACCTCGGCGCGCTCGTACGGGGAGTCGTCGACCAGGACGAGGGCGTCCACCGCGATGCCGAGGTCCTTCGCGATCCTGCGCAGCGACTCGCTCTTGTCCTGCCAGGACACCTGCGGGGCCAGGAAACGCGCCCGCACCTCCGGCACGGCGTCCAGCCGGTCGAGCACCGACGGCGCGCTGCGGCTCGCGATGCTGCTGAGCACACCGCGGGCCGCCAGGGCGTCGATCGCGGCGAGCGCGGCGGGGCGGGGCGTGGGCAGGTCGTCGGTGGCCGACTCGACGGCGATCTCGTCCCACAGGGTGCCGTCGAGGTCCCATACGACGCACTTGACGCCGTCGGGATCGAAGCCGTCCGTGACGCTCATCGGGCGCCGTCTCCCTCCGGGAGGAACAGCTTCATCGACAGGCTGGTGGGGTCGAAGCCGAACTTGCGGTACACCGTGCGCATCGGGACGTTGCCCACGTGCACCCGGCCGACGACCTCGGTGATGCCGTTGGCCAGGCAGAACTCCAGACCGGCGGTGAGGAGGAGCTCGGCGACGTCGCTGCGGTTGTCCACCGGGGACACGGCCAGGGAGCGGAAGTTGGCGTAACGGTCGCCCGTCATCGCGTTCTGGTTGATGCTCACCCAGCACCAGCCGACGGGTTCCTCGCCCGGACCGTGGGCGACGATCATGCCCTCCTTCGACTTCTCCATGGCGCGGCCGAGGCGGGCCTCCCACCGCGCGGGGTCGTCGATGGCGTCCTCGCCGAAGGAGACACGGGCGATCTCGGCCTCGAACCGTCCGATGGCCGGCAGATCGCGCTCGTCGGCCTGGCGGGTGACGTACGGCCGCGCCCGCTCGGCGAGGGCGGCACGGTCCTCCCCGGCCGGCGGGCGCCAGCCGACCGTGCGTCCGACGGGCGTGGCCGGGGTCGACACCGGGGCGGGGGCTGCGGGGTTCCTGACCGCGGCCGGGGTGTCGGCGGCTGCCGGAGCCTGCTGAGCCGGCGGCGCCTGCTGGGCCGGGGGTGACTGCGGGGCCTGGGCGGAGGGTTGTTCTGTGGGTTGTTCGGCGGGCGGTTCGGCCAGGGTCGTCGGGTCCTCCGCGGGGACCAGGCGGCCGGGGCGGAAGGGACCCTTGCCGCAGTTCGGGCAGCCTTCGTCGCGCAGGGCGGCCACCGAGGTCCAGCGGGCGCCGGGCCCGACGCGGAGCCGGGCATCGCAGGCCACGCACGTGTACTCGCGTTGCCGGGTCCGCTTGTCGCCGGTGTAGAGGGGACCGCTGAACTCGCCCTCGTGGGTGGGGGCCGTCGACGTGGTCGTCAGCAGGTGCTGGAAGAAGCCGACACCGCCGAGGATGCCGCTGCCCTCGTACTCGTTGAAGTTGCGGATGAAACCGTTGGTGACCAGGCCGAGCCCCATGATCTCCCGCTGCACCTCCAGCATCTCGTCCGGGCTCTTGCCGCCGAAGGAGAAGAAGACGCTGTGCGCGGGGCCGGGCCGCAGCCCCTCCACGGCACGGGAGAGGAAGAGGCGGGCGCCCTCGGCGGTGTAGGGCGGGTCGGTCATGGCCACGTCGTGCTGCCCGTGGAGCTCGGCGGGCAACGGCAGGCGCAGGTCGTGCTGGACGGTCTCGACGCGGGTGCCGAGGCCGGCCGACACCTTCTGGATGTAGTCGAGGATCTCCGGGGAGATGTCCACGACGGTCACCCGGTCGACGATCGGAGCGCCGAGCACGTCGCCCACCACGGCGACGGCCAGGGACACCAGGTCGTCGTCGCCGATCAGCAGCAGGGAGCCGCCGGGCAGCGTGCCGGCCGTGAGCAGCGCGAGCACCCGGCGCACCTTGGTCTCGGCCGTGCAGTGCGACTGGTCGATCGCCATGTCGGCGGCGGGACCCGACTCCATGAGGGCGCGCAGTCGCCGTACGGCCTGGTCCAGGACGTCGGGGATCACCAGCTCGCGCCCGTCGCAGGTGGTGCAGGTGGCGTCGAGGGACAGGTCCATGCCGAGCTGGGCGACGAGGTCCAGACCGGCCTCGGTCAGCCGCGACGGACGCTGTGTGCTGACGAATCCCCGGCGGCGCAGCTCGTTGCCCAGCGCGGCCACGATCGGGACGGGCAGGCCGGTCGCGCGGCTGAGGTCCTTCGTGGAGGCGGGGGCCAGCCGGCGCAGCGCGCGCAGGACGGACCGCACCCCGGGCGGGCCCTCCTGGAGCCGGACGGCTTCCGCGACGTCCGTGAGCACGGAATCCGCGGTGGCACGCCGACGGTGTCGAGGCGCGTCTTTCACAAGGCAACTCCGGGCAAGCTGATTGGTGGATTCCGGGACTATCGAGTATACGGGCAGGTACGCGGGCCCCCGGACCCGCTCGGACGGCGGGGAATCGGCAGGGAAGGGGAGGGGAAAGCGCAGGAAAGGACTGGGAATCCTGGCGTTCCGTCTGTCGGTCCCTCCGTCGTTCCGTCTGCCGTTCCGCCCACGGTTCTGCCTGCTATTTAACTCGCTATCTCACTCGCTATTTCACTTGCTGTTTCGATTGATGTCCCGTTCGGTGTTCCGTTCGGGGTTTCGCATGATGTTTACAGGGAGGTTGAGGGAGGAATTCCGAAAAGGGTGTGATGGCTTTTCGGGCGAATCCTTGGGGCCCCCTCCTCTCCCCTTGACGCGATGCGCGCGCGAGCCCTGGAGCGCCCCGGATGCTACGCTGGGCACCATCGAGCGCCGCTTACCGGCCTCGCAACCTTCTTCTTTGGCCGCGCGGACCAGCGCAGATCTATGTGAAAGGAGACGGGGGCAGCGGTTCGTCACCCCCGGTTCCCCATGACCAACTCCGCCAACCTCGCCACCGAGGGTATAAACGTCGACGATCTGTGCTCTTATGCCGTCGATGTATGGGTGAGCGACCACAGCATCCTGACTGACGAGGAGCGCCTCCTCCAGGTACTGCGCACGGCCGCCGAAAAGGGAAACGCCACCGTACTCGGTGAGGCGTCACACGTTTTCCCGAACGGTGCCGTCACCGCGATTCTCCTGCTTTCCGCGTCGCACCTGAGCATTCACACCTGGCCCGAATTCAGCCTGGCCAATGTCGACCTGCTCGCCTATGGCCGACTGAACGGCGAGCGGATGATGCAGAGCGTCGAGCTCGGCCTTTCGCCGACGCGGATCAACGTCACGCGCATGCTGCGCGCGGTGCACTGACCCGCACCCTTCACAACCACCCCGACAGCGACTCGACGAAAGCGTCGAACCGGTCCCGGTGGATCGCGTGCGGTGCGTCGGGCACCGTACGCACCTCGAAACCGCGCCGGACCAGTTCCGCCCGCATCTCCGCGCTGACGAGCATGCTCGGGTCCGAGGCCTGGACGAGAGAGGGCACCAGAGCCTTCTCCGGCGTGTGGTCGATGTGCCGGTGGGAGGAGAGCGCGAGAGCCGTTTTCTCGTCCCAGCGGTCGAGGGCCTGCTGCTCGGCAGCGGCCCGCTGCTCGGCGCGCTCGTCCGATTCTCCGTCGCGCGGCGGACGGGAGAGCGCGGCGAGAGCGCGGGAAGAACGCTTGAAGAGGGTGAAGAGGGCCGGATCCATGGATCCGTGGGCCCCGGCGAGTTGCCAGGCCGGTTCCGAGTAGACGGCGCGGGCCGGTTGCAGCTCCGCCACCGCGAGGGCCAGGGCCAGCGCGCCCAGTGAATGACCCAGCGCCACTTCCGGGGCGTGCGGCAGCGTCTCGACGAGATCCTCGGCGAAGAGCCGGGGCTCGTACTCCCCGCGAGCGCTGTCGCCGTGTCCGCGCAGGTCCACGGCGAGGACGCGGTAGCCCCGTCCGGTCAGGACCGGGATCAGCTCGTGCCACGTGCGGTGGTCGGACATGATGCCGTGGACGAGGACGGCGACGCGCTCGCCCGTTCCCCACTCCTGTGTGTGCAGTCGCATGCGGCTGCCCCTCGTGTGGTGTGGTGTGAGCAGGAGTCTAGGGCGCGGACTGTTCGCGGACTGATCATCGAACCAGGACGAGGCGCTGTGACAGGACACCCGGTGCAGGTGTGGTGGGCCCGTCTGGGGGACGCCCGGGCGGGTCTTCAGGCACTTCTCGATCCCGTGGAACGCGCCCGGTACGAGTCGACCGTCGACCCCGCGGGCAGGGGGCGGTTCCTGGTCGGCTGCGCCCTCAGCCGCCTGGTCCTCGGCGAACTGCTCGGCCTGCCCCCGGCGGACGTCCCCCTGCGCCGCGTGTGTCCGCGCTGCGGCGGGCCGCACGGCAAGGTCCACCTGGCACTGCCGCCTGACGGTTCTTCGGGCACCCGTCCGGCCTACGACTTCTCCGTCACCCACAGCGGCGCGCTCGTCGGCGTCGCCGTCTGCCGGGGCGGGGAGGTGGGCCTCGACGTGGAGGAGTCCCACGGCGACATGGACGTCGACTCCGCTGCCGGGGTCGCCCTGTCCACCTCGGAACTCGCCGCGCTGTACGCCCGTCCGGCAGTCGAACGGCAGCCCGCCTTCCTGCGCACCTGGACGCGCAAGGAAGCCGCGCTCAAAGCGCTGGGCGTGGGACTGGCCGTGCCACTGCGCGAGCTGGAGGTATCCGCGCCCGAGCGACCGCCGGCCGTCCTGGCCTGGCCCGACCGACTCACCACCCGACCCCACATGAGCATGACGGACCTGGTCGTCGACGGCGCGCATCCCGCGGCGGTGGCGGTGACGGTGACGGTCGCCGAAGGTGAGGCGGGAGAGGTGAAGGACGGTGGGGTGCGGGTCGCCCTGCACGACGGCTCGGAGCTGCTGGCCGGGTACGCCCGGTGACCGGGCACGGCCACTACGACCCTCCGGCGAACGGATTGCCGTGTCCGGGAAGTCGCCTGCCTGGCGGCACATACCGCAGCCGACCGCTCGGGTCGGTCACCGGCGTGAACCCGGCGGCCTGCAGGCGGGCCGCGTACTTGGCCCTGTGACGTCGGCTGTAGGCGAGCAGGACGGGCAGCAGGGCCATGAGCGTGGCCCAGACGATGACGACGATGACGACGGCGGCGGAGTCCGCGTGGAGCCTGAAGCCGATGGCCGTGGCGAGCGAGGTGAAGACGAAAACCGCGATCGCCATACGCGCCTTGTCGGTGAACTGATTGCCGCTGTCGACCACCATGCGGGCCTTGAGGAGATCGATCTCGTCGGGCACGACGGGCGGCAGCGAGACCCCGTCGTTCGCGTCGGGATACCGCGCCCAATTCTGCGCAGCGCGCTGTCGGGCTTGCGGGCTGGGGTCGGGCACGATGAACAGCGCGAACTTGTTGTCGCTGGTCAGCTGCAGGTTGGCGTACTCGTACCCGAACTGCTGGGCGATGAAGGCGAGTCGGGCGAGCCCTTTCCATGAGGACATGGAGACAGTCATCCGAACGGGCTCCCCGCTCGCCATCCTCCGCAGCATTTTTCGCACATGCTTCTTACTCATCGCGCCCCCGTCACTCAAAGTCCAGACAGTCTGCCACCAGCGGCATGCTCATGCCGGACAGGGCCGAACCGGATCGACACGGCCCTGACGGCCGTCGCTGACCGCCCCTGTCCGCAAGGAAGGCGGCCGTACGTCGACTTGAGTACGCGTCAGATCTTGATCGGGGCGGCAGGCAGGTTGCTCTGGGTGGATGATGAGCCACAGCGGAAAGTGCAACTCATCAAGGCCTATCTACATCTCTATTCATCGCGGCACCTATGACGTCATTTTGAGTGACATCAAGCGCGCCGGTGACGTCCAGGCAGGAATCCCGCTATTGCAGGAACTCGAATATCCCGTTCGGGACGCCGTCCGATCATCCACAGGCCGCCACCAACAGTGCCTCGACGCCTGTCGATCAGGGAAACCCGCTGCTGGAGCGGCTCGACCCCGACATCGGGGCGCGCCTCCTGGCCTTGAACTGTCGCCTCGTATGGGCCACGACCTGGATGGAGAGGGCGAACGAGGTGGTCGCCCCACGGATCGGACTTCCGAACCTGCCCGTGGCTGATTGGCCGGACACCGCCGCCGATGCCGAGCCGGGCCCGCGCGGCCTGCACTGGAAGACCCGCCACCTCGTCGAGTGGGCCGACGGCCGGCCGTTCATCTGGGTCGACGACGAGATCAGCTCCGTGGACCGTCTCTGGGTCGCTGCCCAGCACCCTGGGCCGTCGCTGCTCCATCGCGTGGAACCGGCCCTGGGACTCACGGACGCGGACTTCTCCGCGATCACAGATTGGCTCGACATCGTTGCGCAGAGATGAGCAGCGCTTCAGGAGTTCGATGCGAGCCCGACGGGGTCGGAGCTCAGTCGGCCGTGCGGGCACGCGTGTGCCAGATGATTGCCGAGAACCATCTGCGGTCGTTGAGGTCGTGTACTTCGCTGCTGCTGTGCGGCGGTTACGGGATCAGGGAGCCGGCCGGCCGCGTGAAGCGTGTCGAAGACCATCTCGTCGACCGCCGAGACCCGGTTCCGGTCGGCGTAGCGGAACCACGCCTTCTCTGCGATCTCCCGCGACGGGGTCAACTCGCCGCGGTGATCGGCGGTGTAACAGATCATCCGGAAGGGGCCGTGCTCAGGATGGCCCTCGCCGATCTCGAAAGTGCCGGAATGCACCATGGAATTGGGGTCGATCACCGCCCGCAGTTCCTCGTCGATCTCCCGCACCAGGGTCTCGCCGTCGGACTCGCCCGGCTCACGATGACCGCCCGGGAAATAGAAGCGATCTCTGCCGTGACTACGCGTCACCAATACCCGGTCGTCCCGAATCAGAACCCACGCGACCTTCTCAGGGACTTCGTTGCCATTCGCCATGGCTCGGCACCGTATCGGAGGGGATCGTCCGCGTCAGCACCGTCCGCACGCCGAGCTCGGGAAGCTGCGGTCAGGCGAGGCGGGATCGAAATCTGACCAGCGTCAACGTCAGGATTGCCGACATTCGTGTACCGCTCGCTCCCCGCTGTTGCCCGCCCTGCCTGGTGCGGTTGTGGTGCGGTTGTGGTGCGCCGATATCCCCACGCAGGCGGCCGGGCCGCCCAGAGGCTCAACTGATGAGCTCGTGGACCGCCGCCACGAGGTTGAACACTGCAGGCAAGACGAAGATGCCTCCGACGCCGATCCACACGCACCCGGCAGTTCGATGGCCGCGGCTTGGCGGCGGCGGTTGGATCAGCCGGTCACCTGCTCTCATCGTCTCGTTCGGAGCGATCAGGCTGCGCCCGGTGCGGCGTTGCCTCCGCCCCAGCCCTGTGAAGACGATCGCTGCCATCGCCGTGAAGGCGGCCAGCTGGAGATGCTCACTCGGTGAATCGGCGCCGGCAAGCGTCACGGCCATGTACGACACAAGATTTCTTCCCCCAGAGGATCATGGTGGGTGGATCACCTCACGACGGCCCAACCATGTCAAGCGGGTTGCGGCACACCTACGTTGCCCTCCACGCGCTTCGAACTACGGCTGGTGGGGTCTGAGGCTTCGAGCGGATCCGTTCACCCGAGTTCCCGGGCGGCCGGTCGCGGGAGCGGCTACCGCCTTCGGTCTCGCCCGAACGGCCGTGAACGGCGCTGAATGACACGGAAACCGCGACGGACGTTGCCGTCCAGTCGGTACAGGTGTCGTCGGGTCACAGGCCGCGAAGTGCCTCGTATAGGTCGCTGTGAACGCTCCAGCAGGTGACGATGCCGTCGTCGTTCAGGCTGCCCATGTACCAGTCGTCGTCGTTGACGGCTTTCACGAGGCAGAGGCCGTGGAACCCCAAGATGTATTCGGGGTGGAGCCGCTCGTCTTGTGCCGGCCAGCTCGTCACGACGCGATCGGTGTCGAGTGGTGTGGCCTCTTGGTCGCCGGAGACCCTGCGGATCTCCTCCAGAGTCCAGCCTGCTGGTAGCTGCCTGCTTGCCATCCCACGATGGTGACAGCCACCGCGCACGGCCGAGTGCGGCACGCACAGCTCTTGAGAGCACCGCTTCAGGAGTTCGATCCGACGCCCTCGGCGATCGGCTGCCGCGAGGTTCGATCCGACGCCCACGACCGCCCGAAGCCGCCGGCGTCCGGCGCTGTTGACGTCAGCCGTGACCGAACCAGGCGACTCCGCCTGGTTCGGCGCGCGTAGTCGGGGTCACCTGCCTCCACGACACGACGACCTCCGCTCCGGCCACCTGCCCACGGCTGCACGCGCTCTTCGCCACGTTGCACTACTGCGTCCTGCGTGTCCCGGGCCCAGAGAAAGCCGTAGCCATACGAGTGCAAGACGTGACGCATCCCGCCGTCGACGCCGGAGACCAGTGGTGTGAGCTGCTGATCCACACGGCGACTCCGGAGGTCGCCAAGCAGTGGACCGACACCGGGGGAGATCCATGAGGCTCGTGACCTGAAGGGCCGGGCCGGGCCGGGGGCGAGACGCGCACCGTGCCGGGCCGTCCCGCCCTGACGCGATCCTGCGGCAGCACATCGAGGGGCGGCTGCCTGACCTGAAACGGTGCCTGGCGGCTGCGGGGGAGGCTCCCCGAGCCGCCCGACGCGGGCAGAGGCTTCTCCGTCGAGCATTTCGACACAAATTCGACAGGGGCAGCCGCGAAAACCCGGTGACAGCCGGACAGCCCCGGACCTTCCCCTTGATCATCGGGGGAGTGCTCGGGGCTTCGTCGGGTCGCGGGAAACGTGCTCTGACCAGCAAAAATGCCCTCCCGAAGGGAGGGCGGAGACTTGCGCCCCCGGCAGGACTCGAACCTGCGGCCAAGCGCTTAGAAGGCGCTTGAGCTGACCGGCAGATGGGTGGGCCTGACCTGGTCGTTTCCGGGCGAGGTGTTCGGACGTTTGGCGACTTCGACACGCATTCGGCAGAGGGGCGGGCGACGCGTGTCGGCTGAAGCCACACGCCCGGGGTATCCGCCTGAACATGCATGCTCTGATTGCCTACCGCTCGTACCACGGAGCAACGACCGTGTGGGCCTTCGTCGTTGCCATTCTCATCGTGCTGGTCGCCGGTTGGTACATCCGACGCCGACGGTAGTCGCGATGCCCGCAGACCTGCTTTCCCGGGTCCCGCAGGTCAGCCGCTACGGACGGTTGATCGGGATCTCGTAGACGATCTCGCAGTGGGCGACGGGAACCACGATGTCCGCCGTCTCCACCGGCCGCCCTTCGTCGCTGTAGTAGGTCCGCCGAATGTGCGTGACGAGCGCGGCCTTCTGGATGCCCAGGAGCGACGCCTCCTCGGCGGTCGCCTGCCGCGGCTCCGGCTGCTCCACTGCGTGGCCGACGGTGATGCCGATAGCGGCCATGCGGTTCACGACACCCGACCCGGCGTGCGGCCCTCCCTCGGGCAGGACGACGAGAGTGCCGGCCGTGAGGTCGTACGGCTCCCAACTTGTCGACAGCTGTACGGGCCTGCCGTCCGCCAGGAACTCGTACGTCGTACGGACGCACAGCTCGCCCTCGGCGACGCCCAGCCGTGCGGCGATCTCCGCGGGTGCCGGCACCTTGGCGTCGGTACGACTTTCCCAGTCCCCTTGTCTGCCGACGGCCTTCATGTCCGCGCGGAAGGGTGATCCGTCGGGCTGCTCGCGCGCCGAGGAACGGACCACGCGCACTCGCTGACGGGGTTCGGCGACGTAGGTGCCCGATCCGGCGCGACCCTCCAGCACACCCTGGGAGATCAGCAACTCCTGCGCCCGGCGGACCACGTTCTCGCCCACGCCGCACTCTTCGCCGATCTGGGCACGGGAGGGCAGGCGGTCCCCCGGCTCCCACACGTGCTCCGCGATCCGCCGTCGGAGTTCGTCGGCGATGCGGAGATAGGGCGGCTGCTCAGACATATGGAAAATCTAGTCCACTAGCTCTAATCTAGTTAACTAGCTTCACTCAAAGTGATCGCTGGTGACGGAGGCTGCCCTGTGCCCGCTTCGGGAGTTAGCGCGGCGGCCCTCGCCGCCCGGCTGTCCGCCCTCGGGCTGCTCACGCGAGTGGAGCAACACCCCCGGCACACGTCGGTGGAAGCGGAGGTGCCGGACGAGCTCTCCGCCGAGTCATGGCGGGAGGTCCTGGACGTGGTGGCGGAAGCCGACCGCTTCGGCCTCCTCGCCACCAGCATGAACGGCCGCACCCTCTGGGCGGTCGTACGCAAAACGGTCCCCGCGACGGGCGATGTCGGGGGACCGGGCCATCAGCGATAGGAGCTGACCAGCGTGCTCAACCGTATCCGCCGTGCCGTCTCGCTCACCAGAGAGCGGTACTTCCCCAGGGGCAGGCACCGCCGCCCTTTAACGACCCCCGGGCCGTCGACCCCCGCCTCCTCCCTGTCTCCGGACAGGACGACGGCCGCCCGCCGTCGCGCCTCCGACGACGTGGACCACCGGCAACCGCTCAGGGGTGAGGACGTCGCGCTCGTCCGTCCGTACGTACTGGCCTGGGAGAAGCGCGTGCGAGCGCGCGAAGTGGTAGTCGCTCCGTATCTGTCGGCCGACGCGTGGTCGGCCTTGGTGGGGGTCCACTGATGTCTCCCCGTCGACGGACCCGCGTAACGGACGCCTCGGTCGTTCCCTACCGATCAACCGCATGCCGGATCGGCACCCACGACACCTGCGCGGAGTCCTCCCCGGCCTCGGCGCCGGTCGACCTCCCGGTGGTCTACGAGGCGTGCGACTGCTCGTGTCATTCGATGCCGGGCCGGACGAAGCCCACGGAGGTGCAGCGGTGAGAGAACGAGTGCCCGTCGGCACGCTGGCATCCAACGTCGAGGTGACCGCGGCCACCGTGCAGCGCGGCGACATCATCCAACTCGGAGGCCGGGCCTGCCGGGTGCAGGATCTCTTCCAGCTCTCCCAGGGAGCGAAGCAAATCCTCTTCGACTCGGGCGAGTTGCTGACCATACACACGCGCACTCGGTTCGCTGCCGTGCGAATGATGAGGCGGTGGTGACCCGGTCCGTGCCTCCTCGCCACCACGACATCGCTGACGACCTCCGAAACCAAATCACGACCGGCCACCTCAAGCCCGGCGAACGACTTCCGTCCGAGACCGGCTTGGCGGGTCAGTACAAGGTCAGCACAGCGACGCTGCGGAGTGCTCTCTCGGTGCTCCAGGGCGAAGGCCTCGTCGAGAAGATTCACGGCAAAGGCAACTTCGTCCGCCGCCCTCTCCGCCGGATCATGTACGTCGGCGGCTGGGGGACGCTGGATCCGTGGACCGCCGCTGAAGCGGCTCTACGCGTCACGGTTCGCACTGCCACGGTTCAGGCTGACGGACACCTGACGACCCTGCTAAGGGTGCCAACGGGCAGTCCACTCGCGGAGTTCTTCTGCGTCAGCCACGAGGGGGAGTCACCGCACGCACTGGCCCGTATCTACATCCCGCGCGACCTGGCGCCGGCCGGAGTGCTCGACGACGAATCCTCATGCCCAGAGGCCGTCAAGAGGTTCGCCGTACTCGGCCCTCCGCCGGTTGCAGTCCGGGAAACCGTATGCGCCCGCCAGCCGACGCCGGACGAGTCATCGACCCTGCGAACCAACTCCGCCACGCCAGTTCTGGCGATCACGCGCGTCGCGACCGACCCCACCGGCCGAGTGGTCGAGGCGGCCCTTCTGGTCTTCCCAGGGGATCGAGCCGACGCAGTCTTCACCACCCACAGCACGCCCGACGAGAGGCAGACGTCAGGATGACAGCACAGAATGAACTGCGCCTCCTCCCGTGGTCGGGTCCGGAGGGCAAGCCCTGCTACCTGAGCACGGATGACAAGGGCGGCTACATGTCCCGCCTGGCGGACAACATCGAAGCGGACCAACTCGATACGGTCGCAATCCTGTTGGAGCACGCCTCGGACACCCTCGACGACCAGGACGCGGACGCGGAGGACCTACGACGGTTGACCGGGGAACTGACCGGAGCCCTTCGAGACGTGCTCCGGATCGCAACCAGCCGCGGTCACCTCCTGGGTGTGAGCGAACCGCACAGCTTCTGAAACAGCGGCCGCAGACTGGTTCCCACGGCCCCGCCGAATTCCCCCGGCGGGGCCCCAACCATGCCCGCGTGGCACCATGCCCCCTCCAGCACACCGTTCATGGGGGACACATGCGCACCCGCGCCACCATCGCACTGACCACCGCCCTGCTCGCCACCCTCGCCGCCTGCTCCTCGTCCGGCGACGACAATGCCGGCACCCCGAGCAGCAGCCCCACCGCGGCCGCCGAGACGGCGACAGACACCACCCCGGCGGCGCCCGGCGCCGTCGACCTGGAGCGCGTCGCGGACACGTACGTGAACCTCTACTTCGGAGGGGCCGGAGAGGCGGCGTACGCCTTCCTGTCGAAGCGCTGCCGCGCCAAGGCGGACCCGGCCACGTACGCGGCCACCGCGGACCAGGCGGCGGAGGGCTACGGGCCCGACCATCCGGCGACGGACGTGCACGCCACGGTTTCGGGGGGGACGGGCCGCGTCTCGTACAAAGTGAAGGGCCTGCCCAAGTTCGACCAGCAGCGGCAGCCGTGGAAGGTCGAGGGCGGCGCTTGGAAGTACGACGCCTGCTGACCCCGCGCCACCGGGTCCCGTCGACCAGCGTCGGCGGTTCCCCAGCAGTTCAGGAGCTAGTGGTGGCCTGTTCCGGCTCGCCTGTCTGCGGATGGCCCGTGTGGGCGAGGAGTCGTTGGCCAATGCGGATAGTCAACGGTGACCCCGCGGGGTCTCATCAATCGCAAAGGGGTCGGACGACTACTTCGGCGGATCCAGCGGCGCGTTGGATGACTGTTCGCCAGGAGGTTTCGGGGCGACTGCGCTGTTCAGTGTGAGAGAGAAAGACGCGAGGCCGTCTTCTGGCCTGGTGACGTTCGTGCCTCCGACCAGAGCACAGAGCGCTTCGGCGACGCGCCAGCTGGAGTCGCTTTGGTGCGGGCTCACAGGTCCGCGCAGTCGGAGCAGTTCGTCGTTCCAACTCGGTGGCGGGTTACCTCCGACATAACGGGCCAGGTCGTGGCCGACGTTCCACGCATACACATAGATCTCCACCCAGTCGCGGGGGAGCCTCTCCACACTGACCCGGACGTAGGACGTGTCGTTGTCGCCGCCGATGGAGCAGGTCGCTTCGAACAAGGCGTGTGCACCAGCAGGTCGGCCTTCGCGTCGCCGGCACAGCTCCAGCAGTTCACGCAGGGCAGGTTCAACTTTCTTGGCCGTCATCGCAGCGAACGGGTACACAATGCCTCCAAGTCGTCGTGACATGACGGGCAGCATGGCCCAGTCGCCGACGACCGTACCGACAACGGCACTCAGTGGGGCCCTCGATGAGTTCGCTGGCGTAGCGGGGCCGTGGTCTGGGCTGCGTGGGCATTACCGCTTTAGGAGAGAGGCTGGAGTGTAGGGCCGGTGACCAGCGGCTTCGATGCCTGGCGAGATGCCCCGCAACTCAACTGCCAGACACCCCGATTGACCGTGGCTGACCGCTGCATCTGGCACGGCAGTGGCACAAGCCTCAGCCGACGACAGTCAGCCACGATGGCGGGTGCGTCGACCAACTGCGTATGCCTCGCTGCACCCCCACCGGCCTCAGCCACGCTACTGGCTTGCGCCGTCGACCGGAGCAACCCGCGACGGCCGGCCCCGTGACGACGGAGCGCGAGCTATCAGCTTGGGAAGCTCAGGGCGTCTGGGGCTTGCCACGGGCTTGACCTGCGGCGGCGCGACGCGGGTGCGTAGTAAAGGGTCAATCGGTGCCCCGCTGTTCCCCGCGGTTCCCCGCCCGATCTGGCACGTGTCTGGCACGAGTCATTCGTCGTCGCACCGCTCCAAGACCAGGCCTACGGAGCCCTCTTCGAGCCTGTTGTCCACCTCCAGGTGGAGGTGAGCGCCGTCCGGCGTGCCGTCCTGGGCGAGCGTGATGAGGTGGCTGGCCAGGGTCTTCAACCCGGCAGAGTTCGCCTCGATGACGATCTCGCCGCCCAGATTGCGGACTTCGATGCGTGTACCTTCCTCCCACGTGAAGACTCTGGTGGTTCCGTCGGTCACTGCACTTACGTGAGTGGTCATCAACGGAGCAGCGCTGGGTTCAGAGGCCATACCCCAAGCATCGCGTACCGCGGGCCAGTCGCGACGGCGCCTGTCAGCGTTGGTCGGCTTCGCACGGCCCAGGGACGGCCCAGCCCCGGCGCTTTGTCGCCGTTGCCGTCGACACCAACCTGACGATCTGGGTCAAGACCAGCGACGATACCGATTACTAGGGGCCACAATTTTGTCGGCTTTTTTTGAATCACAGTCCTGGTCGCCGAGTATCGCGACGACGTGATCGCCGTGCTGACAGATCACTTACGGAACAACCCCGAACCGGTCCCGCCGCAGAAGACGCCCAGGACGCTCGAGGTTGAGGCGCCCCCGATGCTGCCGCCGCTGACGGCGGCCGACGACCTGTCCGCCAACCGTCCCGGCGAGTCTCTGCTCGACAAATCCGGGCCAGGCCTGATCAAGCGAGTCGTCTCACAGCTCCTGCGGCGCCCCGCCGAATGGGACTCCTGGCGGAAGGGCCTTGAGGGCGAGCAGAGGGTGGGAACCGAGCTGAACCGCTTGGAGCGGCACGGCTGGCGCGTCCTGCATTCCATCCTCTTGGCCGACAAGGTGGACGTGGACCACTTGCTGATCGGGCCCGGTGGCGTATTCAGCATCAATACGAAACACCACCACAAAAGGGCTGTATGGGTCGGCGACGACTCCGTGAAGGTCGATCACGGAAAGCCGACGCCCTATGCGCGCAAGAGCCGGGCTGAAGCCAAGCGGGTAGCCCGAGTGCTTGAGCGCTACTGCGGATTTCCCGTACCGGTGGAGCCGGTGCTCGTCTTCGTCGGCGTGACCGATCTGAAGGTGGTCGCCACGCAGCTCAGTGTGCGCGTGTACCGGGAGCGTGAGGTGTCGGCACTGGCGCCGCTCTCAGGGGTGCTGACGACTGAACAGGTCGAGCAGGTGTACGACGTCGCCCGTCATCGCCAAGCGTGGATAGGGGCCTAAGCAAGCTCTCCTCGGTGAAGTGTCGGCCCTTTCCATGGGAGCTGTGGGGGAGCCTTCGGGGCGTGACCGGCGCCGGGGTGGACGCCCTGTCAGTGCCGTCCTTTACGCTCCGCTCCTGATCAAGCAGTTCGGATGGGGAGGGGATACGGATGGGCGGAAACGAGTGGAGCCACACGGGCCCGTATCAGCGTGATCTGGTGGCCGCGTTCCGGCAGGCTCAGGAGGACGAGTTGGCGCAGGACAACCACGGTTTCGAGGGGCAGTCCGTCGAGGAACTGTGGCGCGACCCGGAGTGGCAGGAGTACATATTCACCGGCGGCACGTGCACCGTGCTCGACTTTCCTCTCATGATCGAAGCCGCGGACACCGATGACGGTCCGTTCATGCGGCCCCTGACCGATGGGGAGGTGCGTGCATGGGCACCTCACGGCCGGCCCACCTACGAGGAGTGGGACGCAGCTCTTGATTCCGAGCAACTGGGCTTCCCGAGCCGCGCCCAGGGGAACTGCACAGTGCTCTACCGCGACGGCAGGCCTGCGCAGATCGGCTACTGGGGGGTCACCGCCGACTAGGGGGACCGATACCGCTTCGCGATGCGGCCCCGTACTCGGCCGGGGCTGCGTCGCTTTGGTGGGCCCACCTGGGGGAACGCCCCAAGATCCCGTCCACGCCTCGTCCACAGACCCCGGCATAGAGCCGCTTCGGGTCGCACACGCCTGCACATACGCCAAGACCCCGTCCTCAGCGAAAGCGCTGGTGGCGGGGTCTTTGGGCACCTGATCCAAGGTGCCCCCGGCAGGATTCGAACCTGCGCACACGGCTCCGGAGGCCGCTTGGTTCTCAGACAATGCTGCTGGTCAAGGTTGGGCGGGGAGCCAATCGGCTGAACTCAGTCCACAGGTAGTCCACGAGACCTGGTCACCTTCCTTGGGAGCTCTCTCATCTGCCGAACGGGAAAGTTTGGTTCTGGCAAGTGTCGCCGGGCGGTCTCCGCGTGGTTTCGCGGGGGCTACGCAAGAGCGTCGTGCCGCGTACTGTCTGCTGGCTGCGGAGCTCGGAGGCTGCGACACCCGACGAAGATGCCTGGACGTGCGGGGCGGCCGCGAAATTGAGCATCTGACCTGGGGGAACGCTGGAAGACCGCTACAGTAACCGTGTCGACGAGACTAGTTGGTTCGTCATAGGCATGGAGGTAGAGAGGATCCGATGGGGATAAAGCGAGGTGTCACACGTCGCCGCAGTTCGTGGCCGCCGGAAGCGGTGTTGGACAAGGCTGAGCCCCTTGTTGATCAGTCACTCTTCAGTCGCTCTGTGATCAGCCCTCTCAGATACCCGGGCGCCAAGCGTCAGTTGGTACCTGTCATCGAGGGTCTCATCGCCGCAAACATTCCCCCCCCACGCCTGCTAGTGGAGCCGTTCTGCGGAGGCGCGACGACGACCTTGAGGCTACTCGGCGCAGGAGTGGCTGAGCACGGCATCCTGGCAGACGTCGACCCGCTGGTTGCTGCCTTCTGGAAGACAGCCGCCTTCGATGCGTCGTGGCTGATCTCTTCCATGCATGAGCTGACGATAACGGTCGAGGAGTGGGACCGTTGGCGTGCCGCCAGTCCTCGCAGCCGACGAGATCGTGCTCTGAAGTGCCTCTTCTTGAATCGCACGACCTTCTCGGGGATCCTCCACGGCCGGGCGGGACCCATCGGCGGGCGTGCTCAAGCATCGAAGTACACGATTGACTGCCGATTCGGCCTGGAGGGTCTGACCCGAAGGATCAATGGTGTGGCCGAACTGGCCTCGACAGGACGCCTACTGGATGTCTGGCAGGCTGACTGGCGAACTACCCTACAGAGGGTCTCCGAACGCTTCGGGTTCCTTGAAGATCACGAAGTGGTCGTCTACTTGGATCCACCATACGTAGACAAGGCCCTGTGGCTGTACGAGTGGTCGTTTGATAGCGGGGAACACGGCGCCCTCGCCTCGGCTCTGCTGACAGACACTCATTATCGCTGGCTACTGTCTTACGACGACCATGGAGCGGTACGCGACCTGTACTGCGATCAGCAGGGGCAGACGACGTTGCACGTCTCTCACAGGTACACCGCGGCGGGTTCCGAAAAGCGCACCGTCAAGGACGAGTTGCTCGTGACGAACCTCCCAACGATCCCGCCTTCGGACGACTACAGGGTCCTAGATCTACAAGAGCCCGCCAACTAGCGCGAGTTGGACTAGCCTCAACTGGGGCCCCTCTGCGTTCGATGTGAAGTCGTCGGAGGCGCAGGGGCGCTAGGCCGGCGTCAGGTCACACCTGCGCAGGCGCGGTTCTGTCTGGTAGGCAGGCCGGACCTAGCTCTAGGGGAGGGCACATGACCAGGCTATCGGGTATTGCTGGAGCGGCCACAGCTGGCGGGAACCCGTTGACGGCGCTACTCGATGGCGCTAAGAGGCTGGGCGGGATCTACCACCTTGACTATGACAAGGCCATCGTCATCACCGACGACTTCGTAAAGAGGGAAGCGGGTGGTATCCCGCGCAACGGATTCCTCCTGGCGGCAGCCACGGTCCCTACTAAAGAGACGAATGCCCCGCTGGACGAAGACGAAGTTATCTTGCTCCGCGTCCGGGGAACCGCTGCGCTGCCCAATGAGAGCGAATTGATCGCCACGCGGCTCGCGGCCATGCGCACCGCAGATGTTCGCGATCAGCGACCGGAAGACGTGATCGATAACCTGACCTCAAGCCAGATCGAGATGTCCGCTTTTGACTGCGAGGTACTTGGGACCTTCTACTCGGATTTGGTTGCACGTCAGCCGTATGTACAGTGGGGCGCCGATATCGACAACGTGTACTCGGGTGCCCGCTATTTTGTATACCTCCCCTCAGCGGAAGTGCTCTCCTTCATCGCTTCTTATCCTGACAAAACATCGGAAGAGATCGAGAAGAAAGAAGAGCCTGACCTGATCGACATTGGTGTTGTCCGTTTCTCTTCCACGCGCCGCCGCGCGGTAGCTGCAAAGATGGACAATGTCCCCGTGAAGGTTCGCGTAACCGACTTCATCTCGCGAAAGACCGCGGTCCTCGGTATGACACGTGTGGGTAAGTCGAACACCAATAAGACCCTTTGCACGGCCGTCTTCGAACATGCAGCGCGCACTCGAAAGAACATCGGTCAGCTTATTTTTGATCCACAGGGTGAATACGCCAACGTAAACGAGCAGGACAAAACTGGCCTTCGGTTGCTGGGTATCGGCGGCGATCGCGTCCGGATCTACAAGATGAAGCCCGATCCCGACGATAGCCAGGAATTCCCCCTGGCTGTGAACTTTCATGACACGAATGAGTTTCCCATGGTATGGGAGATGCTGGGGGATTCACTTGCGGACATGAGCGCGTCATATGCTAACGCGTTCAAGACAGCTCGGCTGCTGGAACCCGATCGTGACGACTATCCCGTCGGACCTGCTGGCGAGCGCGAATATTACGACACCCTTTGCGATGTCCAAAGGGGCAAACTTGCATTCTATGCTCTGCTTGCCAAGGCGAGCTACCCAGGGTCTGCACCAGGTTTTACTCTCCGTTTCAAGATGGATAAGGCCACCCGGGCCGCGTTTGAAAAGGATCGACCGAGCATCCTCGAGTTGGTAAATTCCAACAATGGTCTCTGCGCTGTCCATTCCCCTGCGGAGGCCAAGACGGTTGTTACGTGGCTATCGGAACGCATAGCAGAGGTCGTGAACGACAATGTGCCGCCCCAATATCAGCAAGTGAATGCCGCCACGTGGCAAAACTGCGATCCTTTTATGGCAGTGCTGGCCGTCTTTGACGCCAGGGTAGGAAGCGCGGTAATCAACCGAATTAGGACACTGGTTGACTTCCATGACCCCGCGAGTCGCGGTGATCTAGCTGACAAAGTTTGGGATGATCTGGTGGCAGGAAGGCTGGTGATTATTGACCTCTCCGTCGGGAGTGACCGAGTCATCACGATGCTTTCCGAGCGCCTCGTTTTCCGGCTCATCGATCGCGCCAATCAGCGATTCAGGGCAAACTTGCCAAATGCGCCAATTCAGATCGTAGTTGAAGAGGCTCACAACCTCTTTGATCGAACTAAGGCGGGCAAGTCCACCGTAAAGGACGACCCCTGGGTGCGCCTCGCGAAAGAAGCCGCCAAGTACGAAATGGGCCTTGTGTACGCGACGCAAGAGGTAACGAGCATTGACAAGCGAATTTTGTCAAACACCTCGAACTGGGTCGTGGCACATCTGAACTCTGACAATGAGACGCGTGAACTGAGTCACTATTACGACTTTGCCGTCTTTGCCGATGGCCTGCGGAAAGTGGAGGATCGCGGCTACGCCAGAATGAAGACATTCTCAGGGAAGTACATCGTTCCGGTGCAGATCGCGAAGTTTGACCATGCCATGATCAACCGTGCGCGCGAGGCGGCTGGTCTTCCTCCTATCAATCCCTGAGGGTGATGAAATGCCTTACGAGCAAGAGCGGGCCTCACGGATTGGCCATGTACAAACTGCGCTCAGTCCCGCGATCAGCGAAGCGATGGAGCGCTGGCAAACCCCCGCCCTTGAGGTAGGTGATCCTGCCCACATCACAGAAAGGCTCACTTCACTTGAGAATCTAAACAGAGATGACCGCCCCGATCCAACATTTGCCATTGCCTTTGACGGCTCTAACCAGGAAGTTGAGGCTCGCCCGGGGTACCCGTCGGTCCGTGTGGGCTACATTCAGATCGCCGGTGTGTACGTCGACATCTTGAAGTTCCTAGGGGCCAACAGCTCAGGACTTGTTAATGCGCGTCAGCTGGAACGTGCACAGATAACGCAGACGGTGAACAGCGTCCTCCCCGGGTCCAACGTTTTCCTCAAAGGAGTCACTGGGCGAGACTCCTGGCGCGCGGAGTTCGACAGGAGTTTCACTGAGTCAGAGATCACTGATTTCGGTAATTCATTCAGTCTTACCGATGCCCTCATGACCATCCACGGCAAACCCGGTGCTCCGGCTTCGTCTCTAACTCTGAGTAAATGCCCGGCCTGTGGAGCGTCAGACCAGAGAGTAACGGCCTCAGGGGGCGTATGTGCGACTCCGGACTGCATGGAGAAGCTTTACCCAACAGATGTCCTTCGCGGATACGAGGAGTTCACTGACGATGGGGAGAATGCACTCACTCTCACGCGAGCCATGAACATGGCTGAACGCCTGCTACTTATTTCCTACATTGACGGCTTCTATCGGGTGGAACCCCGGATGCTGTCACAAGGCATCTTTATTACTGACGGCCCATTGGCTGTCTACGGTCCTGCTGCACCCATGAAGTCCAAGTTCCTCGAATATTGGACTCAACTTTGTGTTGCCATGGATCGGCGCGACATCGCGCCTCCTCTGTTGGTTGGAATTGAGAAGTCCGGCCGCTTCGCCGATCACGCACGTGTAATTGAGCGTCACATCCCAAACGGGCACGTCATGATGCTGGATACTCCTTATATCAATCGATATGTGACGAATCAAAAACCCGACCATCACTATGGGAAAGATGAGTTCTACGGTCGCCGCTTCATCTACAAGACGAGTACCGGAGAGTCACTCGTCGTGACGGTTCCGCGAGTTCCTGGGGGGCATCCATATGAGAAACCTCGTCGGGATAGCGCCGGCGACTTCATCCAGGTTCCATCCGAAAAATACGAGTCGTATCCAACGCTCAGAGTGACCCTTGAGGCATTGGATCTCATGCAGACCCAGTTGTATCCCAACGCCGTTATTCCTGTCGCTCTCGCCCACTCGGCTTCTTCGCTCCCCTTGGGAACGGGCCGCAGCGTCCTGACGCTGCTCGCTCAAAGAAGCCTTGGAATGCCACAAGACAGCGTTGGACTGAGTCGGTTCAAGCCTCCCAAATATAGGTAACAGGGATGCTAAAGGTAACACCTATCGGGTGTTAATAATGGAGTGGACGGGGCGGCTTAAGCGTAGTCCCCGTTCTCCTCGGCTAGCTTGATTAGCTGGAGAAAGTAACGTGAGGCTCCGCATGTGGGTGGCCAATCTTAAATTTCGTTCATGCCGCCGTTTACATACCATTGGCTATCAGCCAAGGCATTGCAGAGAGCGCCCTCCCACGTATTACCCGCAGTCGACCAATATCCCGCTGCGGCCTCCTGTAGGTGCAGGCGCAGCTCATCTGGCCCGGCACGTTTGAGTAGGCCGGAGTGCTGTATTCTGTCAGTCGCGAGTTTTCCAGCCGCGGCAAGGGCGTATTGTCGGCGCAGCCCAAAAAACGTAAAGTGTCGTACTACCCGATCGGTAAAAGTAGCGCTCCAGTCGCCACCCGGTCTAACGAAATACTCGGCACGAGCTGGCGAATCTTCGTGAATCCGTGCTTCCAGCCATTGACTCGTTCCTAGGCTGTCGAAGTAGGGATGAAGGAGCGTCTCGGTTTCATCTGTGGGATCCTTACTGGACTTCCTCTGGTTGCACTTGTTGCATGCCGGGACCAAGTTCGCTGGAGTGATCGCCAGAATTGGGTATTCACTCTTAGGTAGCTGGTGGTCGAGAGTTGTTGCGATCCCTCGCCCGCACAAAGGACAACGCTCGTACGGTGCACCCGCCAGGATTTGATCATATATATCACGGCCGGCCTTGCTAGTGACCAAGCCGCCGTCGTACGCGAATTCTAGGTACTCTCCATCGCTCCCTGTTGCAGGAAGTTGTCTGCTGAGATCGTGCAACGTTCCGTCACGCCCGGCTGCGAGGTACAGCATCTCTGCCGTTTTCATGTCAGACGTTCGTGCGTCAATCCTATTGGAGTGTGGTTGACGTCGCATTCGTAGCGTCACCGCTGCCGCGGCTTCTGCGACAGTAACCTCAGGAATGTCAAGTTGCAGCATTAGCCCTCAAGTTCAGAGCGGCGCTCAGCGATCAGGGCGCGCAAAAGAGCACGTGCTTCGGTTCCAATTGAATTGAACCGATCGATAATTTCTTCATAGCTTGCCCCGGAGTCAACCATTTCAGCAAGCCGCCGGTAGTAACCAGTTGCGGTTACCTCAAGGTGGAATACGGAACGAGTCAGATCACCCACGTTCTCGCCCCACGTCTCGATCTCCGGGGGATCAGCCCGCAGCCTTCGGCCGTGCCGGCGGAGCACGAAAGTACACTTGCGGGGGATCTCCTGGAGAACCACAGGAGAGTGCGTCGCGAGCAGAGCCATGCCGTTTCTGTCCCGTAGAAGATCCGAGATGCTCTTAACCAATGCTGACAGTAGGGGTGGGTGAAGGTGCGTTTCTGGTTCGTCGATAAGGACGAGAGTTCGTTCCGTGACGCTTGCGACCAAATGGGTCATCGTCTGATAGACCATTCTGTGCCCTGAACTTAGCTCTTCTAGCAACTCCTCGGCTTCTGCGGCAACCTCATTGATCGGCTCGCCCTCACTGACTCGCAGCAGCAGATCCTCCCGACCCTCAAGGAATCCAGATCCTGCGTAGTTAAGGGTCTGCATAGCTTGTAGCCATAGCTGCCGTCTCGTGCCGATCATGCAGACTTCAAAACTTTCTAGAAACTCGCGCTTTTGATCTGCCTCTGGCTTTAGGAAAGTTCCTCTATTTCCGCTTGCGTGAAGCCCAACGTATTTAAACGGGAGCAGTGTCGAAGTGCGCGTGTCGCTGGCGAAGAGAGTGTCAAAGGCGCTGAATGATACGGCGACGACATTCATTGGCTCCGCAGTATCATCGCTCAAGTCTGAGATGATTGCCGCGCTCCTGGAAACTTTACTCGCTAGCTGATGCAGGATTCTAGTTTTTCCGGCACCGTTGCGACCGATCAGCGCGTAAACATTTGATGGCGGATCGGAGTGGGGGTCCACCTTAAAGCGAAGATTAATGGAATTGGAGGCGCCAATTGGTTTGGCTTCAAATGTCCACTCGTATTGAACTGTCCTGGCTCGCCCGTAGGCGATCTTGGCTAGGCGATCGATTTCTGCCTCGCGGTTCTCAATCCCGCGCATGACGGATTGTTTCAAAACGGGTGCATCTCGAACTCGGCGCCAGAGATGAGTATTAAATGCGAGATCATTCAACCCGCGGAAGAGGTTATGACGGATTTCATTCGGCAGCTCGTTTAGATTGGAATAGTAGGAATCGTCGACGCCGAGACTGAAATACCCTTGGGGTAGTCGATCGAATGTTTCGTCGAGTTGTTCGCGGGTTGAGAAGATGCCTGGCAGTTCATCGCTCTGCATTCCGGGGTGTGCAATTCGAAGGCGTCCTATCTTGACAAGTCGACCACCTTGAGTGATGCGTATCTTCAGTTCGAATAGTGTCTGAAATCCGAAATCATCCCATTGCTCCGGGAGCAAGTAGGCGCCTGGTGCTTTTCCGACCGCACTGTGCCACTCAACTAGCTTGAACGCGAAGCTCATCCAGGTAACTCCTAGCCACGTCGGGCGAACCACGGACCGTATGGTGGTGGCAGGCCCGAGCTCGACGTTCGTTCGAAGGCGCTGGCGCGTGCGAGTGCCCAACGCAGATTACCGCTCGGTCGTTTGAGCGGGCACGTCCCGGTTGCGGGCAGTGATACCCCAAGCTCGCCTCTAGGAATCTTCGTTCTCTGGGAATGGCGTCGATGCCCTGCACCGACGCTCGCGGTCGGTGGAGCGGCTTTGGGCTGGAGCTGCTTTGGCGCGAGTGATCATGGCCCCGTAAGCTTCCGGCGAGTCGGGCAGTCTGTGGACCTGCCCGTTAAAGCACGACGTTGGGGCCATGATCTTCGAGGCTCGCGCCAAAGTGGCTGCCTAAAGCCGTGGAACCGGCCGCCCCAGCCACGACGTACCCCTTCTCTTGCATCAGGCGACTGATCCCTTGGAGCGCGGCACGGACGCTGGCCGGGCTGGAGCGGGGCGGAGACAGGAGCGCAGGCCCGGCCGGGGGCCGGGCCGCGCGCGGTGAGCGGAGCGAGCCGCCTTGATGAAGGAGAGAAAGTCTTATCCCGCTGGGATGAGGTGCTGTCCGTCGTGGCTTCGTACGTGGGGGCCGTTGCCGTCCAAGGCGTCCAGGAGCCTGATGGCGAAGGCCTCGGACATGCGCTCGCTGACCTCGTCTGGCGTGAGCCATGAGACTGCCGTGGACTCGCCGGAGGTGCGTTCGGTGCCGCCTGAAGGCTTGCAGCGGAAGACCAGGGCGACGACTCCGCGGGTCATGTTCTTGTAGACGCCGGTGAGTTCGTCGACCTCGACGTGGATGCCGGTCTCCTCCAAGACCTCGCGAGCTACGCCGGCCTCTGGGGTCTCGTCGAGTTCGAGGATTCCGCCGGGGAGCTCCCAGGTGCCGTTGTCGGCTCGGCGGATCGCCAGGAGGCGGCCGTCCTCGCGCACCACTACTCCGGCTACGGACACGGAGTGCAGGGGAGGCGGTGTCGCGTCCTGTGGTTGACTCATGTAGAGGAGCTTAGGAGGCAGAGAAGGACTATGGGAACTGCTGCTGGAGGGGGCACGGCCGGGCCTCGGTACGTGCAGATCGCGGAAGAGATCGTGCAGCAGATCCGGGCGGGGATTCTGAAGCCCGGTGACATGGTGCCGAGTGAAGCGGAGCTGGTGGATCGCTACGGCGTGTCCGGCGGCACCATCCGTAAGGCCATGGTCGAGGTGCGGGCGAGTGGACTCGTCGAGACCCGGCACGGCAAGGGCTCGATCGTGAAGAACCGGCCTCCGGTGCGGCACCGCTCCTCCGATCGCTTCCGGCGCTCGCTCCGGCAAGGAGGGCAGGCCGCCTACCTTGCGGAGTCCGCACAGTCCGGCGCCACCGCGAAGGTCAGCGTCCTCTACATCGGGCCCATGGAGGCTCCTGAGGATGCTGCCCAACGGCTCGGTGTTCCCGCCGGTGCTCAGGTGCTGGCCCGCCGGCGCCTCTACTTCCGCAACGGTATTCCGGTCGAGACCGCCGCGTCCTATCTGCCGTGGGACGTGGTGAAGGAGATCCCGGAGCTGTTCGCCGAGAACCCCGGCGGTGGTGGCATCTACGCCCGACTCGAAGACCACGGACATGAGTTCGCGGAGTTCGTCGAGACTCTGCAAGCGCGGCCAGCCTCGAAGTCGGAAGCCTCGGAGCTTGCGCTGAGCCCAGGTGCACCCGTGGTTCACCTGATCCGGGAGGCCCGTACGACCGCGGGTCTCGTGGTGGAGGTGTGCGACACGCTCATGGCCGCTGACCAGTTCGTTTTCGAGTACCGCATCCCTGCCGACGACTGACGCCCGCTCAACTTCACGCAGCTCGCCGCGAGTTCCTCTTCGCGGCGGGTTGACTCATGTATAGGAGTGATGCACTCTTCTTCATGTCACTCATGTACATGAGCGACGGAGTCCAGCATCTATGTAGGAGTGATCTGCTGTGCGTCAGATTCCCGTCGACACCTCCGCCGCGATCGTGATGGTCGCCAAGACCCCGCAGCCCAAGGTCAAGGACCGCCGTACGGGCGAGATCGCCATGGACATCGAGACCGGATCCAAGCTGATGACGGTCGACGTGATGTTCGCGGCGAACGAGGTGGTGGAGATTCTTTCCATCACCGTCCCCGAGCCCGGGATCAGCGGTGAGCTGGCCATGGGCACGCCGGTCGCGCTCACCGGCCTGATCGCCCGGCCCTGGGAGAACGACTTCAACGGCCAGAAGCGGCACGGCATCGCCTTCCGCGCGG
This sequence comes from Streptomyces sp. NPDC102259, assembly GCF_044766465.1. NCBI lineage: Bacteria > Bacillati > Actinomycetota > Actinomycetes > Kitasatosporales > Streptomycetaceae > Streptomyces > Streptomyces sp. NPDC102259. The sequence continues at coordinate 275,188 of NZ_JBIWMA010000001.1, forward strand.
TCGCGGTCACCTCGCTCGCCGATGTCAACGCCGCCGCCGGGCCGAAGGCGGCCTGATCATGACCGGCTTCACGGTCACTCTGGTGCTGGTCGTCGCTACCGCGGGTCTCCTGCGGTGGCGGCGCCCCGCCTGGTACTGGCTGGCCTTCGGGGTCACCCTGGCCGCGCTGCGGGTCCTGGTCCGGTACGGATCCGTCCTGGACGCGTGCGGGCTGACGGTGCCGCCCGCGAGATGGCGGCTCGCCCTGGCACGGGCCACCAACCGGCCGATGCCGGAGTCCCGCCCGCCGCGCATCCTGCGGCTGCGGCCGACCCGCACCGGCCTGGTCCTGCGGCTCAAGCTGCGTCCCGGCCAGGACGCCTTCGACGTCGCCGCCGCCTCGGACCGGCTTCGGCACTCGTTCTCGATGTACGGCGTGAACTCGCGTGAGCTGCGGTCCGGGGTCGTGGAGGTGCGGATGACCGGCTACGACGTGCTCAAGCGGGTGCAGATGCCCGCCGCGACCGAGATCCGGCCCATGCGGGTGCCGGTCGCCCTGCGACAGGACGGCTCGGTGCACTACCGCGACTACCGGGCGATACCCCATGCCCTCACCCTCGGTGCCACGGAATCCGGCAAGTCCGTCTACCAGCGCAACCTGGTCGCCGGACTCGCCCCGATGGACGTCGCTCTCGTCGGCATCGACTGCAAGCAAGGGGTTGAGCTGTTCCCGCTGGCCCGCAGGTTCTCCGCGCTGGCCGACAACCCCGACACCGCCGCCGAGTTGCTCGATGCGCTCGTGGCCCGGATGGCAGACGTCTATCAGCTCATCCGTGCTCAGCAGCGGATCACCGTCGACGTACCGGACGCGGAGATCGCCGCCGACATCTGGGACCTGCCCGACGGACTGCGCCCGACTCCGGTCGTCGTCCTGGTCGACGAGGTTGCCGAGCTCGCCCTGTACGCCAGCAAGGAGGAGGAGAAGCGGCGGGACCGGATCATCACCGCCTTGGTCCGCCTCGCCCAGCTCGGCCGCGCCGCCGGCATCTACCTCGAAATCTGCGGGCAGCGCTTCGGTTCCGAACTCGGCAAGGGCATCACCATGCTCCGCGCCCAGCTCACCGGCCGCACCGCCCACCGCGTCAACGACGAGACGTCCGCCAACATGGCCTTCGGCGACATCTCCCCGGACGCCGTTCTCGCCGCCATCCAGATCCCGGCCGAGATGCGGGGGATCGCCATTGCGGGCGACTCCTCCGGAGGCTGGCACCGCATCCGGGCCCCGCACACCTCGCTCCGCCAGGCCGTGAACCTCTGCAACCGGCACGCCGACCGGACTCCGGACCTGCCCGAGCTGGCGTCGTTCCGACCCCCCCTCTCCGGCCCCGGCGCCGCCGATCCAGTGCCGTCGGCCAAGCCTTCTCCGGCCACCGCCTGATCTCTCGCTCATCCCCAACGGTCGGCGCGACCGTCTCGCGCCGCGTCCCTACCCCCGCCATGCCTGATGAAGGGAGAGCCCCACATGTGCCCCGACTGCGAGGACTTCGCCCGGACCGTGCTCCTCCTCGGCCAACTCGCCCTGTACGCCGACACGGGTGGCGCTGACCTCGACTTCGTGGAAGCCGTCAGCACGTCCCTCGCCGTCTCGCTGCCCGAGCCGCCGCCCGGCATGTTCCCGTCCGGCGACGACCTCGACGGCGGTCCCATCTGCCCCGATGCGGAGTCCTGATGGGTGCCCGCCACGGCCTCCGTGTCGACGCGGTGCTGATTCAGGCCGTGATCGCCGGTGCCCTGTCCTTCGCCCACCTGCACGACTTGGCCGCCGCTGCCGGACAAGACGGCTGGAAGGCCTGGGCCTACCCGGTCAGTGTCGACCTGCTCCTGGTCGCCGCCTGGCGACGGCTGCGGAGCGAGGGTCCGTCGCGGCTGGCCTGGTGCTGGTTCCTCATCGCCCTGGTCGCCTCTCTCGGCGCCAACGTCGCCACTGCCGGGTTCCTCGACCTGGCCGATCCGCCCGCCCTGCTCTGTCTGGGCATCGCCGGTTGGCCCGCCCTCGCCTTCCTCGGCGGCACCCTCCTCGCCCACTCCGCCGACCACGGCACACCGACTCCGTCGGCACCCGCCCCGACCCCGGAACCCGTCATCGCGGAGGACCGCGAATCGACCCCCGAACCCATGCCGGACTCGGAGCCCGCCTCCGTCCCGGTGGAGGAACCGCCGGCGCTTCCGCCCGTCGACCCGGCGCCCGCGGTTCCCGCCGTCCTCGTCGACCACGCCCGCAAGGTCGCCGCCGACTACCGCGCCCGCACCGGTGCCCCGATCGACACCGACACCTTGCGCGCCCGCCTCGGCGTCCCGCCCCACCTCGCCGACGCCATCGCCGCCCAGCTCACCTGATGGAAGGAACGACAGATGACTTCCGACCCCGCCGACCTGACCGCCGCCGACTACCTCGACAGCGCCCGCGAGATGACCGCAGCTGACCGGCCCTTCCTCGCTCACCTGCTCGCCGAGGAAGCCGCCCAGCGCACCACCGACCCGGCCACCGCCGCCGGTATCCGCGCCAGCTTCCCCGACCCCACCGCCCGGAAGGAATGACCGCCATGCCCGCCCGCGACAACTTCCACTCCGTGATGCGGATCGGTCCCGTGCAGATCGGCACCCACCGCGACCGCAACGGCCGGACCGTGCACGCCGCGGTCTGCACTGCCGACCACTGCGGCTGGTCCGCCGACTACTCCAGCCGCACCGCCGCCCAGCTCGCCGCCCGCACCCACCGCTGCCGCGTCCGCTAGGAGACACCGCCATGCAGGTCCCGCTCTGGTTCGCCCTCGCCGTCGTCGGCTACCTCGGCTGCAAGCTCTTCCGCCCGCCCCTCTGGCTGGTCCTGGTGCTGCTCCTCGGCGGCTACCTGATCGCCGACAGCCTCCTCGCCCCCGTCATCGACACCGCCGTCAAGTAGGGAGACCCGCCCATGCTGCTTCGCCCGAAGATCCCGACGATGCCCACCCCGACCGGCCTCGAGTCCCGGCCCGCCGTCATCGAGCCGACGATCATCACCCCGGGCACCCCTGCCACGGCGTCGACGCCCGTCGCCCAGGTGCCCACCCGTCCAGTCGTCCAGCTCACGCCCGGCACCGCCCTCGCGCTCGTCGGCGCCGGCACGGCTGTGGTCCTGGTCCTCGGTGCCGTCCTGGTCTCGCTGCTCCTGGCCGTCGCCATCACCGGCGCGTCTGTCGCCGTCTGCGCCGTCGTCCTGCGCTCCCTGCTCGCCTCCGACGCCAAGCGACGCTGACCGGCCCCCGGGCGGCCCTGATACCGCCAAGCATCCGCCGCCCGGGAGCCGTCCCCACCGATCGATCTCGCAACCGGAAGGAACCCCCAGCATGGCCCACCGGGCCTCACCTGCGGCACAGAAGACGTCCACGCCCGCCCAACTGATTGACCCGATCGTCCTCGGAGACATCCTCCGGGTGGCCTCGGCCTCCGACTACACCCGCTGGGAAGACCAGATCCGCCGCACCGGCGGCTGCTCCGACCCGATCCACCTCACCGGTTGGACCCTCACCAAAGACAAGACCACCGGCGAGACCCTGCACCACTACTCCACCGAGAACGAGCCCGGCGGACGCCTCCGCCTCGCCTGCGGCAACCGACGCGCCTCCCGCTGCCCCTCCTGTGCCTGGACCTACGCGGGCGACACCTACCACCTGATCCGCGCCGGCCTCGCCGGGGACGATCGGCGAGACATCCCCGCCGCTGTCCGCGATCACCCGCGCGTCTTCGCCACCCTCACGGCCCCCTCGTTCGGCCCGGTCCACAACCGTCCGGATCGTGGTGTCTGCCGTTGCGGCACTCGCCACCCGGCCGACGACACGACCCTCGGTACTGCCCTCGACCCGGACACCTACGACTACGCGGGCGCCGTCCTGTTCAACAACCACGCCGGACAGCTCTGGCAGCGCTTCACCACCCGGCTCCGCCGCGAACTCGCCGCCCGCGGCGGCCTGGCCCGCCGGGAACTCGCCGACCACCTGCGTGTCTCGTACGGCAAGGTGGCCGAGTTCCAGAAGAGGGGTGCTCTGCACTTCCACGCTGTCGTTCGCCTGGACGGCCCCGAGGGGCCCGGGGGACCGCCGCCCGCCTGGGCCACGGTCGACGTACTCACGGACGCCGTACGTGCCGCCGCCGCGCACGCGTACACGTCCGTCTCGGTCCCGGCCGTCGACGACCAACCCGCGCGGACGTTCCGATGGGGTCGACAGCTCGACGTCCGCCCGGTGAAGGCCTTCGGCGACGGCTCAGACATCACCGAACAGGCCGTTGCCTCGTACGTGGCCAAGTACGCCACCAAAGCCGCCGAGAACACCGGCACCCTGGACCGCCGCATCGGCGAACTCTCCGAACTCGATCGCCACCAGGTACCCGACCACACTCGGCGGCTCATCACCGCATGCCGCGACCTGGACAGTCTCTATCCGGACCGGCGCCTGTGGGTCTGGGCTCACATGCTGGGCTTCCGCGGGCACTTCTCGTCAAAGTCGCGTACGTACTCCACCACCCTCGGCGCTCTCCGCCAGGAGCGTGCCGACTACCGGGCCGCACAGGAGGCGTCCGTCCTCGGCCTCGACGACCGCGAACCGGACACAGTCCTCGTCCTCACCGACTGGCAGTACGCCGGCCACGGCCACACCCCTGGTGAAGCCGCCCTCGCCGCGACCATCGCGCGTGACCTCCAGACCAACCGCGAGACCGCCCGCGACGCCCTGCTCAGCGAAGGGAGCGCGGCATGATCACGGCCGTCCGGTCACGCAGCATGCTCACTCTCGCCGAAGTCTGCGAAGAGCTGAGCGTCTCGCGGTCGACCTTCTACGACTGGCGAGCGAAGAGGCGTGCACCGCGTTGCATCAAGCTCCCGAACGGCGACCTCAGGATCCGGCGGAGCGATCTCGACCACTGGCTCGACGACCGTGAGGACGCCGCCTGATGGAGACCACGTACAACGTGAAGGTCTACAAGATCCTCACTTACAACGGTGCTCGGAAGACCACGTACGCCGTGCGCTGGTCTGTCGCGGGCAAGCGCTGGCGTGAGCCCTTCGGCACCGTTGCTCTCGCTGAGGGCTTCCGCTCCGAACTGATCCGGGCCATGGGGAAGGGCGAGGCTTTCGTCATCGCGACCGGGCTGCCGGTCTCCCACCGCTCCAAGTCGGCTTCGATGACCTGGTACGCCTTCGCCGTCGGGTACGTCGACGCCCGTTGGCCGGAGCTCGGCGGCAACAGCCGGAAGAACACCGCCAAGACGCTGACAGCGGTCACCATCGCGCTGCTGCGTGCCCAGCCGACCCAGTTCGCCCCGGTGGACGTGCGGACCGCGCTGCGCGAATGGGCGTTCAACGCCACCCGCCGTGCGGACGCCCCGCGGGACGTGGTGACCATCCTCAGGTGGGTGGAGCGCAACTCCCTGCCGGTCTCGGCCTGGGAGGAACCGGACAAGGCCGATGAGGTGCTGCGAGCCGTCGACACGCGCCTCGACGGCAAGCAGGCGGCGGCCTGGTCCAAGAAGCGGCACCGTCGGATCCTCAACGTCGTCATGAAGCACGCGATCCGGCGGCGCGTCCTGCGGACCAATCCGCTCCCCAAGGGAAAGGAGTCGACGGCTGTCACCAGGACCAGCAACGCCGTGGACAAGCGGTCCTTGCTGAATGCGGACCATGCGGCGGCCCTCCTCGACTGGATCCGGCGCCGGCCGCGGGGAGGGAAGCGGCTGCACGCGTTCTTCGCCACGCTGTACTACTGCGCCCTGCGGCCGGAGGAGGCCGTAGCCATGCGCGTGCAGGACGTGACCTTGCCCGCCGTCGGTGCGGGGGACCAGTGGTGTGAGCTGCTGATCCACACGGCGACTCCGGAGGTCGGCAAGCAGTGGACCGATACCGGGGAGATCCACGAGGAACGTGATCTCAAGGGCCGTGCCGAGGGCGAGACGCGCACGGTGCCGGGGCATCCGGCCCTGACGCGCATTCTTCGGCAGCACGTCGCGGACGAACAGCTCAAGCCCGGCGATCTGCTGTTCCAGGGGGAGACGGGTGGCATTCTCGCGGGTTCGGTCATCCGTCGGGCGTGGCGCAGCGCGCGGAAGGCTGTCCTGCCTCCGCACGTTTTCGAGTCGCCCACGGGCAGGCGGGTGTACGACAACCGGCACACGCGCCTCACGAAGTGGCTCAATGACGGAATTCCACCCGCCCAGGTGGCCGACTGGGCCGGAAACAGCGTTCCGGTGCTGCTGGCCACTTACGCACGGTGCGTCGATGGGCAGCTTCCTGACTTGAAACGGCGCCTGGAGGCCGCGGGGGATCTTCCCGAGCTGCCCGGCGCGGGCTGAGGCCTCTCGCCGAAAACTTCGACACGTATTCGACACAGCCACCCGCGAAAACCCGGTTACAGCCGGACAGCCCCGGACCCTCCCCATGATCATCGGGGGAGGGTCCGGGGCTTTGGCGTGTCGCGCCACACGTGCTCTGACCAGCAAAAAAGCCCTCCCAAAGGGAGGGCGGAGACTTGCGCCCCCGGCAGGACTCGAACCTGCGGCCAAGCGCTTAGAAGGCGCCTGCTCTATCCACTGAGCTACGGGGGCCGGGTGTGGTGGCCTCGTACGTGCTGCCCGGGTGTGGGCTGATCCGTGACGTTGCCGGGGACAAGGATAGGGCTCCCGGTTCCTTGTCCCGGTTGCTTCGCCTCCGTGGCTCAATGTGGAGGTTCGGTGAAGCGGTCCTGATAATCGCAGGCAGGTGCGAATCGTGCATCGCTTTTCGCGTCCCGGGCCACGGGTGTTGTGCACTCGTTATGCCTGCGCTGCGCCTCTGTCCCAGTCGTACCTTCCGTCCCTTGTGTCCTATCGGCGCGCAGACATGCCTATATGCTTCATAAATCCCCTAAAATTGGGCATTCTTCGCATGTGGTGACCTTGGACGTACGGCCTCAGCTGCTCGACGCACTTTCCGCCCTGCGCGACCGTGTCGCCGCCGCACGCTTCCCGCTTCCCCTGGCGGGGGCCCCACGCGCGCGTGCCAACCGCGACGAACTGCTCTCCCAGCTCGACGACTACCTGGTGCCCCGGCTCAGGCAGCCCGACGCACCGTTGCTGGTCGTCGTGGGCGGCTCTACCGGCGCCGGGAAGTCGACCCTCGTCAACTCCCTGGTGGGCCAGCGTGTCAGCGAGGCGGGCGTGTTGCGACCGACGACACGGACTCCGGTGCTCGTGTGCCATCCGGAGGACCATCATTGGTTCAGCGGCATGCGGGTTCTCCCGCGACTCACGCGCGTGTGGGCGCCCCATCAGGAGTCCGCGGACGACCTGTTGCTGCCCGGCGAGGACAGCAGACATGTGCTGCGGATCGAGACCGCAGACACCCTCCCGCCGGGCCTCGCCCTCCTGGACGCACCCGACATCGACTCCCTCGTGGCCGAGAACCGCGTGCTGGCCGCCGAACTGATCTGCGCCGCCGACATCTGGGTGATGGTCACGACCGCCGCCCGCTACGCCGACGCCGTGCCCTGGCACCTGCTCCGCACCGCCAAGGAGTACGACGCCATGCTGGTGACGGTCCTCGACCGCGTACCCCACCAGGTCGTCTCCGAGGTATCCCGGCAGTACGGCGCGCTGCTCACCAAGGCGGGGCTGGGCGACGTACCGCGCTTCACGGTGCCCGAACTGCCCGAGTCCGCCTGGGGCGGCGGGCTCCTCCCGGCCACCGCCGTGGCGCCGCTGCGGAACTGGCTCGTCCACCACGCCCAGGACCCCGGCTCGCGCCGCTACGCGCTGGCCCGTACGGCCCAGGGCGTCCTCGACTCCCTCAAGGCCCGGATGCCCGAGCTGGCGGGCGCCGCCGCCTCGCAGTACGCCGCCGCGCTGCGCCTCACCTCGGCCGTCGACGCGGCGTACGACACCGAGTACACGCGCGTGCGGGGCCGTCTGCAGAGCGGTGCCGTGCTCGCGGGCGACGCGCTCAAACGCTGGCGGGCCTTCCCGCTGGACTGCACCGCCGGCGAACTCCTCGACGCCTTGGTGGAGAGCCTCGCCGCACTCCTGCTGTGTGCCGTCACCGCCGCCGACGAGCGCATCGACGACGCCTGGCGGCGCGAACCGGCGTCGGACGCGCCGGAGCTGACGGACCAGGACGGCTCGCCGGAGAGCACCGAGCACCGGATCGGCCTGGCCGTACGACGGTGGCGGCGCGAGCTCGAGGAGTACGCCGAGGACGAGGTACGCGGCCTCGAACGCGGTGCCGCGCCCGATCCGGAATCGGTCGCCGCCCTCGTCGCCACCGCCCTGCTGGGTGGCCGCAGGGCGCGTTCGGCCGGCGAGGGGCTCGCCGAACGGATCGGCGCCCACGGGGCACTGCGGCTGCGCGACCGTGCCGGACGGCTGCTCACCGAACACCTCGACCGTGTGTTGCACGCCGAACGCGAGCGGCGTCTCGCGCCCCTCGACGGGCTCGAAGTCCACCCCGAACCCCAGGCCGAACTCATCGCCGCGCTGTCCGTACTTCAGAAGGAGAGGTGACCGGTGACCGCCGTCACTGACCAGGACCACACGGACAACGACAGTAGGGACAGCCGGGACAGCCGGGACGGTAGGGACAGCAGGGACAGCAGGGATCTGGAGCGGGCGGAGGACAGCAGCTTGGGGATGGGGGAGAACTCGGAGGCCAGGGTGCAGGAGCAGGCGCAGATGTCGGCGCTGGACCGTGCGGACGCGGACGGCGGCCGTGCCGCGGAGGGATCCGCGAAGGTGTCCGCGCAGAAGCCCCAGGCGCAGGAGGGGGCCGTCCACCCGCGCGTACCCGACGCCGACGGGATCACCTCCCCTCGCACGGCCCCCGGCGCCGGCCCACCCGCGACTTCCCGCAGGGAACCCCGGCCGGGGCCCGACACGGAGCCCGACACGGAGCCCGACATGGAACCAGGTGCGGAAGCGCGTACGGAGCCGGGTGCGGAACCAGGTGCGGACCCCGCCGGGGCCTGGGACGACGGGCTCATCGCCCGCCGCGTGAGCGAGGCCTCCGCCGCCGAGCAGGCCGCCGTCATGGAGACCCGGGTCGGCGGTGGCGGCGGGAACGCCCTGCCCTCGACCCCGCTCACGTACGACGGGCCTCTACGGTCCCGGCTGGACGCGTTGCGCGAACTCGTGGGGCTCTCCCGCACCCGGCTCGACAGCCGGACGCTCGCCGAGGCCGGCCGGGTGCTCGACGAGGCGGCGGCCCGGCGCAGGCTCTCCGGTCAGCACACCGTCGTCGCCATCGCGGGCGCCACCGGAAGTGGCAAGTCGCAGCTGTTCAACGCCCTCGCCGGAGTGAACATCTCGGAGACCGGCGTACGCCGCCCGACCACCTCCGCGCCCATCGCCTGCAGTTGGAGCGACGGCGCGTCGACCCTGATCGACCGGCTCGGCATCCCGGGCCGGCTGCGCAGGCGGCCGGTGCAGAGTCAGGACGCGGAGGCGCAGCTGCGCGGGCTCGTCCTGATCGACCTGCCCGACCACGACTCGGCGGCCGTGCAGCACCGCGAGCAGGTCGACCGCGTTCTGGCGCTCGTCGACGCCGTCATCTGGGTCGTCGACCCCGAGAAGTACGCCGACGCCATCCTCCACGAGCGCTATCTGCGGCCCATGGCGGGCCACGCCGAGGTCATGTTCATCGTCCTCAACCAGGTCGACCGGCTGCCCGGCGAGGCCGCCGAGCTGGTCCTGGACGACCTGCGACGCCTGCTCGACGAGGACGGCGTCGCCCTCGGCGAGTTCGGTGAACCGGGCGCGACCGTGCTCGCCCTGTCCGCGCTGACCGGCGACGGCATCGGAGAACTGCGCGAAGCGCTCGGCCAGTTCGTCATGGAGCGCGGTGCGGCGGCCCGGCGGATCGCCGCCGACGTGGACGCCGCCGCGTGGCGGCTGCGGCCCGTCTACGCCACCGGGCGGCGCATCGGGCTCAGCGAGGAGGCTCGGGACGAGTTCGCGGACTGCCTGGCGGACGCCGTGGGCGCCACCGCCGCGGGCGAGGCCGCCGAACGTGCCTGGCTGCGCAACGCGGGCCGGGCGTGCGGAACGCCGTGGCTGCGGCTGTGGCGGTGGCAACAGGACCGGAGCGACCCTCCCACCGGACGGCTGCCGGCCCGCGCCCAGGCCGACGAGGAGGCCACGGCACGGCAACGCGTCGAGCAGGCGGTGCGCACGGTGTCCGAACGGGCCTCGGCGGGGCTGCCCACGCCGTGGGCGCAGGCCGTGCGGGAGTCGGCCGTACGCGGTGCCCAAGGGCTGCCCGAGGCGCTGGACCAGTTGGCGGCGCGGGCCGGACTGCCGCCGGGGCGGCCGCCGCGGCCCGGCTGGTGGCCGGTGGCCGTGCTGGCACAGGCGTCCATGACCCTGCTCCAGGTGGTCGGCGGGCTGTGGCTGCTCGGACAGATCATCGGGGTGATGGCGCCGAACCTCGGCGTTCCGGTGCTGCTGATGGTGACGGGCATCATCGGCGGCCCGCTCGTCGAGTGGAGCTGCCGGCTGGCGGCACGGGGACCGGCCCGGCGGTACGGGCAGGACGCGGAGCGGCGATTGCGCGAGGCGGCGGCCGGGTGCGGCCGGGCCCGCGTACTGGATCCCGTCGCCGCGGAACTGCTGCGGTACCGGGAGGTCCGGGAGCAGTACGGGCGGGTCACGGGGGTGGGGGCGGCCGCGCGGTGAGGTGCCGTTCGGCGGTCCACGGGGGGTGATCCACACGGGTGATCCACGAGGAGTTGTCTGTCCCGGCACGGGTGATCCACATGGATTGATCCAACGGGAGTGATCCACAGGTGGCAGGGCGTGGATCACTCGTCCGGGTGGTGGAGTTTTCCACAGGCGGTGGGTGATCCACAGGGCTCGGCGGGCCCGGTCCGACGGAGGCAGTCTGGCTTCGCGGTGATCGCGACGATGCGGTCGCCGCGAGGGCGGTGGCGGTACGCGGTGAAGGGGCCGCGGCCGTCACGGCGGACGCAGCCGTGCGGGACGGGCCCGTACGTGTATCCGGGCGGGGGACCGTCCGGCGAGGAGGGGTTCACGATGAACGAGACGATGGTCTGCGCGGTCGGCAACGTGGCGACGCAGCCGGTCTACCGGGACCTGGCGGCGGGCGCGTCGGCGAGGTTCCGGCTGGCGGTGACCTCGCGCTACTGGGACCGCGAGAAGGGCACCTGGACCGACGGGCACACCAACTTCTTCACGGTGTGGGCCAACCGGCAACTGGCCGTCAACGCGGTGGCCTCGCTGAACGTCGGCGACCCGGTGATGGTGCAGGGCAGGCTGAGGGTGCGTACGGAGCCGCGCGAGGGACAGCAGAACTGGACGTCGGCGGACATCGACGCCGTGGCGATCGGCCACGACATCTCACGGGGCACCTCCGCCTTCCGGCGGTCCGGCCGACCCGAGCCGACGGCCGTCGGCGCACCGGCGCGGCCCGAGCCCGACTGGGAGACACCGGCCGCCGACGCCACCGAGCCGGAACCCGACACCCCGCGGCGTCGGCGTCGTGAGCCGGTGGCGGTGACGTGAGCTGAGGGCAGGACGGGGCGGTGTCGGCTCGGTGTGGGCGGTGCGGGGTGCGAGGTCATGCGACGGAGCGGTGACGGAGCGTCAACGTCCGCACCGGGCCGGCACCGACCGAACGGCGACTGGTCGGCGCGGGCGCTTTGGGTGACCAAGGGGATTTGTCGATAACTCGGACCTCTGGACGATCTTGGGGATAACGATTCCGAGTCGGATCGGCGATCCGATGAGATGACCGGTAAGCGAGGTGCGCGACGTCTCTAGGATGCCGGACGTGGCTCACGGGGCTTCTGATTCTGCTGGTGGGACCCGTACCCCCCACATCAACGGGTCCTGCTCGAAGGGGAATTGCGTGATTTGTTCGTTCTCCGCGCCGTTCGCGCGTGGGCGAGGGGCGGTCCGCCTCGGCGCGGCGGCGTTGGTGTCCGGCCTCGTCGCCGTCGGTGTGATCGCCGGTGCGGGCGCGGCTGTCGCGGCCGAGGTGACGCAGAGTCAGGGCGGCGCCACCGCGACGATAGGCGGCCTCAAGACCTACGGCGCCGCGGTGATCCACGCCGACGGCGGCGACCAGGAGGTCTCGGCCGGGCTGTTCGAGATGTCCGTCGAGGGCGGCGGCACCCTGCAGACCTACTGCGTCGACCTCTACAACCCCACGCAGAGGGACGCCAAGTACCAGGAGACACCCTGGAGCGGCACCTCGCTGGGCGCCAACAAGGACGCGGGCCGCATCCGTTGGATCCTTCAGCACTCCTACCCCCAGGTGAACGACCTGGCCTCGCTCGCGGACAAGGCCGGCATCGACGGCGGCCTCACCGAGCAGGACGCGGCCACCGGCACCCAGGTGGCCATCTGGCGCTACTCGGACGGCGCGGACGTCGACGCCGCCGACCCGCAGGCCGAGCGGCTCGCGGACTACCTCCAGAAGGCGGCCCGCCCCGTGGCGGAGCCCGAGGCGTCGCTCACCCTCGAGGCGCCCGCGGTCTCCGGTCACCCCGGCGAACTGCTCGGCCCGGTGACCGTGCGCACCAACGCGAGCGGCGTGACGGTGACGCCTCCGCTGGACGCCGCCACCAGCGGCGTACGGATCGTCGGCAAGGACGGCAAGGTGGTGACGTCCGTGACGGACGGCAGCCAGCTGTTCTTCGACGTGCCCGCCGACTCGGCCGACGGCTCGGCCGAGCTGACCGTCCAGGCCTCGACCACCGTCCCCGTCGGCCGCGCCTTCACCTCCGAGAGCCGCAGCCAGACCCAGATCCTGGCCGGCTCCAGCGAGTCGACGGTGTCGGCGGCGGCGAGCGCGACCTGGGCGGAGCAGGGCGCCATACCGGCACTGTCCGCGGCGAAGAACTGCGCGAAGACCGGGGTGGACATCACGGCCGTCAACCAGGGCGACCAGGTCTTCGCCTTCGAGCTGATGGAGACCGAGTACACCATTCCGGCCGGCGCGTCCCGGACGGTGACGATCCCGCTCCAGGAGGACCAGGCCTACGCCTTCACGATCAACGGCCCGCAAGGCGTGGAAAGCCACTTCACCGGCGTCCTGGACTGTGAGACCCAGGCCGACGAGACCGCCGGCCTGACCACCCAGACCCTCAGCGAGCCCAGCCCGGCCACCGTGGGCGGCACCTCCACCGCCGACGACACCAACCTCGCCGCGACGGGCGGCACCAGCGCCACCCCCCTCATCGCGGGCACCGCCATCGGCCTGGTGGTCATCGGCGGAGCGGCTCTGCTGCTCGTGGGCCGCAAGGAGAACGAACCCCGCCACTGACCCGGCTGTCCGAAGCCACTCGGCCGACGACGCACAGTGACGGACGAGCCGCCACCGTCGACCGTGAAACCCCAGGTCACAGCCCCCCGGCCGAATGGGTTAACACCCAGGGCTGGACCTCAGGCAAGATGGGGTGTATCTGCCCTCTGCCCACTGCCAGATCTCAAGCTGCCGGACGGTTTCTCTTGGCTGAGTACATCTACACCATGCGCAAGACACGCAAGGCGCACGGCGACAAGGTCATCCTTGACGACGTGACGCTGAGCTTCCTGCCCGGCGCGAAGATCGGTGTGGTCGGGCCGAACGGTGCCGGTAAGTCCACCGTTCTGAAGATCATGGCGGGGCTCGAGCAGCCCTCCAACGGTGACGCGTTCCTGTCGCCCGGGTTCAGCGTCGGGATGCTGCTCCAGGAGCCGCCGCTCGACGAGTCCAAGACCGTTCTGGAGAACGTGCAGGACGGCGCGGCCGAGACCATGGGCAAGCTCAAGCGCTTCAACGAGGTCGCCGAGCTGATGGCGACCGACTACTCCGACGCGCTGCTGGACGAGATGGGCAAGCTCCAGGAGGACCTGGACCACGCCAACGCGTGGGACCTGGACACCCAGCTGGAGCAGGCCATGGACGCCCTGGGCTGCCCGCCCGGCGACTGGCCCGTCACCAACCTCTCCGGTGGTGAGCGCCGCCGTGTCGCGCTGTGCAAGCTGCTGCTCGAGGCCCCCGACCTGCTGCTGCTCGACGAGCCCACCAACCACCTGGACGCCGAGTCCGTGCAGTGGCTGGAGCAGCACCTGGCGAAGTACCCCGGCACCGTCGTCGCCGTCACCCACGACCGGTACTTCCTCGACAACGTCGCCGAGTGGATCCTGGAGCTCGACCGCGGTCGCGCCCACCCCTACGAGGGCAACTACTCCACCTACCTCGAGACCAAGGCGAGCCGTCTCAAGGTCGAGGGGCAGAAGGACGCCAAGCGCGCGAAGCGTCTGAAGGAAGAGCTCGAGTGGGTGCGGTCCAACGCCAAGGGGCGTCAGGCCAAGTCCAAGGCGCGTCTCGCCCGGTACGAGGAGATGGCGGCCGAGGCCGACAAGATGCGGAAGCTGGACTTCGAGGAGATCCAGATCCCGCCGGGCCCGCGCCTGGGCTCCATCGTCGTCGAGGTCAACAACCTCTCCAAGGCCTTCGGCGAGAAGGTGCTCATCGACGATCTCAGCTTCACGCTGCCGCGTAACGGCATCGTCGGGATCATCGGCCCGAACGGCGCCGGCAAGACCACCCTCTTCAAGATGATCCAGGGGCTCGAGGATCCGGACTCCGGTTCCATCAAGGTCGGCGAGACCGTCAAGATCTCGTACGTCGACCAGAGCCGCGAGAACATCGACCCGAAGAAGTCGCTGTGGGCCGTGGTCTCCGACGAGCTCGACTACATCAACGTCGGGCAGGTGGAGATGCCGTCCCGCGCGTACGTCTCCGCGTTCGGCTTCAAGGGCCCGGACCAGCAGAAGCCGGCCGGTGTGCTCTCCGGTGGTGAGCGCAACCGTCTGAACCTCGCGCTCACCCTCAAGCAGGGCGGCAACCTGCTCCTCCTCGACGAGCCGACGAACGACCTCGACGTCGAGACGCTGTCCTCCCTGGAGAACGCGCTGCTGGAGTTCCCGGGCGCGGCCGTGGTCGTCTCCCACGACCGGTGGTTCCTGGACCGGGTCGCCACGCACATCCTCGCCTACGAGGGCGAATCCAAGTGGTTCTGGTTCGAGGGCAACTTCGAGTCGTACGAGAAGAACAAGATCGAGCGGCTGGGCGCGGACGCCGCGCGTCCGCACCGCGCCACCTACAAGAAGCTGACCCGGGGCTGATCGATCTTGCGGCACACTTACCGCTGCCCACTGCGCTGGGCGGACATGGACGCGTACGGCCACGTCAACAACGTGGTCTTCCTCCGCTACCTGGAGGAAGCACGTATCGACTTCCTGTTCCGCCCGGAGAAAAACTTCAAGCAGGGGTCCGTGGTGGCGCGCCACGAGATCGACTACAAGCGGCAGCTCGTCCACCGGCACTCCCCGGTCGACATCGAACTGTGGATCACGCAGATCAGGGCCGCGTCCTTCACCATCACCTACGAGGTGAAGGACGGCGACCAGGTCTATGTCACCGCCTCCACGGTGATCGTGCCGTTCGACTTCGAGGCGCAGCGGCCGCGCCGGCTCACCGCCGAGGAGCGTGACTTCCTCGCCGAGTACCGGGACGACGACGAGGAGGCCGTCGCCGCATGACGGTGCTCCACCTCGCCGACGAGGGGGAGGCGGCGGACTTCGCGGCCTTCCTCTCCCGGCTGCTCCACTACGACCGTGGAGCGGCAGTGCGGCTCCAGGCGTCCGGCACCGCGCTCGCCGTCTTCGGCCGGCCGCCCTCCTTCGAGGTGCTCGCGATCCGCGCGGTCCGGCTGGCCAAGCCGTACGAGAACGGCCTCGACGTCATGCTCGACGTGACCGTGTCTGCGGGGGAGTTGCTGGAGTCCGTCGACGAGAGTGCCGCGACGGCCGCCGTTCCCGCGGCCGTCACCGGGCCGCCGTGGGCCGGTGTGCTGCCGCCGCGCGGTGGATGGCGGCCCGAGGCGGGGCTGCCCGCCGCGGACGCGCTGCGTGCGATGGTCGGCGCGGCCGTCGCCGAATTCCGGTCCCGCACCGAGGAGTTGACGGCCGAACTGCGGACCCGGGCCGAACTCGACCGGATCGGGCGGGAGATCTGGTCCCGGACGGTCGGGGACACCGGACTTCCCGTGCGCGCCGTGCACGCGGCCCAGTCGCTCGGATTCCTGCGGCCCTCGACGGCTTCGGGCGAGCTGAAACTGCTCTCCTTCGGCGCGTGGCTGCGGTTGCGCACACCGTACGGGTCGATCGCCGTCCGGCGGGCGGGGCGGCTGGGGATGCTCGACGTCAGCGTGCGCTGACCCTCGTCGTCCGCCGCGCCAGGTCCCCCGTCCCGTCCCGTCCCCTGAGGCGCCCCCCGTCACGCCCTCCGACGTGCCCCGGACCTCCCCGGCCCGTACTTCCCGTCGGGGTCTACTCCGGGGTGTTCACCATCGACGCCGCCGCGTACGTCAGGTAGTTCCACAGGGTGTGCTCGTGCTCCTCGGACAGACCGAGCTCGTCGACCGCGACCCGCATGTGCTTCAGCCAGGCGTCGTGCGCGGCCCGGTCCACGACGAAGGGGGCGTGCCGCATACGCAGTCGCGGGTGGCCGCGGTGCTCGCTGTAGGTCGTCGGACCGCCCCAGTACTGCATGAGGAACAGCGCGAAACGCTCCTCGGCCGGACCCAGGTCCGCCTCCGGGTACATGGGCCGCAGGATCGGGTCCTCGGCGACTCCCTCGTAGAAACGGTGGACCAGTCGGCGGAAGGTCTCCTCCCCACCGACCTGCTCGTAGAAGGTCTGCTCCTGAAGCGTGCCGCGCCGAATCTCTTTCACGCCTCCCATGGTCTCAGACCGGAAGACGGAGGACTTGAGGCTTAGGACCGCCCTTTCGGCCCCTCCCAGCAGCTCGCTTCCCGGAGCCGCGCGCCGCACAGTGGAGTCATGAGCGCGGACGCACTCGACAAGGAGCTGGCAGGCCTCGCGGCATCGGCGCGGGCCGCGCTGCTGCGCGAGATCGAGGCGAGCGGGGCCTTCGCCGCCGATCCGCGCTGGGCGGAGGCCTTCGCGGCGGTCCCGCGCCACCTCTTCGTGCCGTACTACTACGTCGGCGGGTTCGGCGGCTATGAGCGGCGCTGGGGCGGGAGCCCCGACCCGCGTACCCGGGAGCAATGGGTGCGGGGGGCGTACGAGGACGTCCCGCTGGCCACCAGGCTGCGTGACGGCGTGCTGCTCTCCTCCAGCAGCCAGCCCTCGCTGATGGCGCTGATGCTGGCCGAGCTGCGGATCGAGGACGGCGACCGGGTCCTGGAGATCGGCGCGGGCACCGGGTACAACGCGGCGCTGCTGTCGTACCGGCTGGGCGACGGGAACGTCACCACCGTCGACCTGGATCCGGAGATCACCGAGTCCGCCCGTCGGCACCTCGACGACGCCGGGTACCGGCCGACCGTCGTCACCGGGGACGGCGCGCGCGGGGTGCCCGAACGCGCCCCCTTCGACCGGATCATCGCGACCTGCACGCTGGCGTCCGTCCCGCGCGTCTGGCTCGCCCAGTGCACCCCCGGAGCCCTGATCCTGGCGCCGCTGGCCACCGGGCTGATCGCGCTGACCGTCCGGGACGCCGGACACGCCGAGGGCCACTTCCTGCGGACCCCGGCCTACTTCGTGCCGTTGCGCGGGTCGGACCGGCCCGAGCCGGAGCCGGTGGCGCTGACCGGGGTGCCGCACCGGGCCAGGGAGAGCGACCTGTTCCGCTTCCTGCTGGCCCTGACCCGGGGCGCCCTCGACCCCCAGGAGGCGTCCGTCCTGTGGGAGCGCGAGGGGATGCCGGGGCGGGAGCGGTACGGCATCACGGTCGGCGCCGAGCACGCGTGGGCGTGGCTCGACGAACCGGAGGGGCCGTACGCGTGGCCCCTGCCGGGTTCGTCGGGCTCGTCGGGTACGTCCGGTCCGGGCCTCGTCGAGGCCTAGCCGCGGCGGATCGTGAGCGTCGTCCAGGCGCCGACGTGCACCTGGTCGCCGTCCTGGAGCGGCACCGGGACGAACGGCTGGATCGGTTCTTCCGAGCCGTTGACCGTGGTGCCGTTCGTCGAGTTCTGGTCGACGACCGCCCAGCTGCCGTCCGGCTGCTGGACCAGCACCGCGTGCTGGTGCGAGACGCCCGGGTCCTCCGGCGGCACCGACAGGTCCAGGTCTGGCGTCTCCCCGGTGGAGTGGCGGCGGCGGCCGATGGTGAACTGGTTGCCGGTGAGCGTGCGCTGCTGCTCGGGCGAGTACGCGGGCAGGTTGAGCCCCGCGGCCTCGGGGCCCGAGCGGTGCATCATCGCCATGAAGTACGCGCGGTCCGGGCCGATGGTCACCGACCAGGTGGCCGGCTGCTGCTGGTAGGCGGGGCCGGGCGGCGGTGCCTGGGTGGCGCCGGGCTGCGGGTAGCCGTAGCCGCCGCCCTGAGCCGGGCCGGGGCCGCCGGGCATGCCCTGGCCGGGGCCGGTGTGCGACGGCGGCGAGATCACCCAGTCGTCGTCGGCGCCGCCGAAGGGCTGCGGACGGCCCGTCTCCTGCGGGAAGCCGGACGGGGCCGTCGGGCCGGACGGCTGGAAGGCCTGCGGAGCCCCGGGGCCGCCCTGGTTCTGGTTCCTGGGGTCGTTCTGGACGCCGCCGAAGCCGCCCTGGCCCGGTATGCCGGGACCGGCCGTGGGCGTGGGCCCGGGCGGCGGCGGAACCGGTCGCGAGGGGTCGGCACCGAAGCCGGACTGGCCGCCGGGGCCGGGCGGACCCGGAGGACGGCCGCCGGGTCCGGACGGCTCGCGCCCGAAGGGATCGCCACCGGGACCGCCTGGGCCGCCGGGGCCGCCGGGGCCGCGCCCGAAGGGATCGCCGCCGGGACCGCCTGGGCCGCCGGGCTCGCGGCCGAATTGGCCGCCACCGGGACCGCCGGGCTCGCGGCCGAAGGGATCGGAGGCCTGGCCGGTCTGCTCACGTCGGTAGGGGTCGGAGGGCGGACCCGACGGCTCACGTCCGAAGGGGTCGCCGGGCGGGCCGGGAGGACGGCCGCCGGGGCCGGACGGTTCGCGCCCGAAGGGATCGCCGCCCTGGCCGGAGGGGTCCCGCCCGAAGGCGCCCGGCGGCGGACCACCGGCAGGACCGCCCTGTCCACCGTGCCTGCCCTGACCGCCCGGGCCCGACGGCTCGCCGCCGAACGGCGGGATCGGTTCGGCGGGACGGTTCATCTGGGACGGGCGGGAGCTCTGGTACTCGAAGGAGTCGCTGCCCCCGTAGGAGGGGGGCGGCGGCTGGAAGCGCCCACCGGGACCGCCCGGACCCCCAGGACCACCAGGACCCTGGCCACCCGGACCACCCGGACCACTCTGGCCCGGACCACCCTGGCCACCCGGACCCGGGGCACCCTGGCCCGGCACCGGTGAGCGTGGGGCGGCAGGGGTGTACGAGGTGGCCGTGTTGGTCAGGAAGTTCCAGCGGCACTCCTCGCAGAACGGCGCACCGCCCTCACGGGGTGTGCGGCACTGCGGGCAGAGCTCGGGCTCGTGGTCCGGCACGGAGGACAGGTGCCGTCCGCCGGGCTGGCCGCCCTGGCCGGGCGGGGGCGGCGGGAAGCCGTAGCCGCCGGCGGGCGGGGGCGGCGGGGGAGGGGGCGGAGGTACGGCACCGGCCATGCGGTGACCGCAGACCTCGCACCAGTCGTCGGAACCCGACTGGTGTCCGTTCGGGCAGGTCGGCATGTCGGCGCGTCCCCCTCTCTCGTTCGGTGTCCCTCAAGCGCGTTCAGGTCACTTCTTTACACGAACAGTCTTTGTGGACCGGGTCTCGAGCGTCATCTCGTCGGCGTCCGTGACCTTCGCCTTCAGTCGCACAGTACCTGTCGTGGCGTCGACGACGTCCACCACCTTCGCAAGCAGTTTCGCAGTATCACCGTTACCCGAGGCGCTCGCGAGCTGAACGGCCCGGCCCAGTTTCGCCGTTGCTCCATCCATATCGCCCGCTTTGCGAAGATCCAGCCCCTGTTGGATGACCTGTGCCAGTTCGGCCTGGCCCGTGTAGTGCGCGACCTGAGGGTTGATCGACGTGGACGCGGACATGTCGTCGGTCCACACGGCCCGTACGAGACCCTGCGCGCCGAGGTTCTGGACCGTGGTGTCCGGCTGGGGGATCACCAGGGAGACCCGGGCGGCGAGCATCTCCTGGCCGACGTTCGCGGCCGGGACCTCGACGCACACGTGGTAGTCGCGGGACTCGTCGCCCCAGGAACCGGTGGGGTAGTCGCCCGCGCGGGGGCCCGCCTCCGTACGGCGGTCGGTCAGCTCCTCGACCGTCGGCGCGACCTGCTTGACGAACTTGATGGCGGTGCCGACCGGGGTCCACAGCCGCAGCGCGACGTCCGCGACCTCCTTGCCCATCGCCGTCTCCATCATCTGCGTGAAGTCGGCGGCGAGAGCGGCCGGGTCGGCGACGATGTCGGCGGTGCCGAGCAGGGCGGAGGCGATCCCTGTGACTTCTTTCACTTCCCAGTCGGTGCCCACGCCGCGGGCGTCACAGGTGAAACGTCCGGCGCAGTCGTCGAGGGCGGTCTTGAGGTCCTGCGGCGACTCGTGCTCGTTGCGGCCGTCGGTGAGCAGGATGCCGTGCCGGATGGCGACGTCCGCCGTCGACAGCAGTCGGTCGGCCAGCCGCAGCCAGGTGCCGATCGCCGTGCCGCCGCCCGCGCTCAGCCGGCGCAGCGCCTGCTTGGCCTGCTCGCGGGTGGTCGCGTCGGCGACCGCGAGCCGGCCCCCGCCCGGGTAGACCTCCTTGGCGACGTGGGTGCCGCCGATCACCGAGAAGTGGACGCCGTCGCGCAGGGTGTCGATGGCGGCGGCGGTGGCGTCGCGGGCGTTGCGCATCTTGGTCGGCGGGTAGTCCATCGAGCCCGAACAGTCCACCATGATCGCCACGGCGGCGGACGGGCCCTGGCTCGGCGAGTACAGATGCGGCGCGGCTGCCGCGCTGCCCACCGTGCCGCCGCCGGTGGCGGTGACCGTGACGATCGCGTTGACCTCGCGGCCGCCCTCGGGCAGGTACTCGTTCTGATAGACGTCCACCGAGAACTGCGGCACGTTCGACTTCGAGAAAATGGCCATGCCTACTCAAATCCCCCTCGGAAACCCCACGTTCGCGGGGCGATGTCTGAATACGGACCGGTCCCCACCGGTCCGTACGCGTGCTTCCCCGTGCTTCCCGTGTTTCCCCGTGTTTTCCGGTGTTCTCCGGTGTTTCCCTGTTTGCGGCCTCAGGCCGATCCTGCCCCCTGCGCGGGGGCGGGGAACGGCACGACGGCCACTGTTACGTTGTCGTGGCCCCCGCCGTCCAAGGCGTGGCCGACCAGGACGCGTGCGCTGTGCAGAGGGCGCGCGGTGGCGTCCGGCGGGACGACCTCGGCCATGTCCTCGGCCGCCTCCGCGTAGTTCCACAGGCCGTCCGTGCACACCACCACCACACCAGGCCGGTCCGGCTTGAAGGAAGCGGTGTGCGGCTCCAGTTCGTAGGCGTCGGCGCCGAGCCAGCCGGTGATCGCGTGGGCGCGCTCGTCGGCATACGCCTCCGCCTCGCTCATCAGGCCCGCGGCGACCATCTGCGCGGCCCACGAGTCGTCCTCGGTGAGCCGGGCCGGGGGCGAACTGCGGTCCGCCGGGACCCAGTAGGCGCGGCTGTCGCCGACCCAGCCGACGACGAGCAGCGCGGGCGTGACGATCGACCCGACGAGGGTGCAGGCCGGGGCGTTCTGGTGCGGGACGTGTTCACGGGCCGTGGCCGGCTCGTCGGCCAGCGCGTTGACCGCGTACGAGGCGGCGACGATCGCCTCGTGCATGGCCTGCTGCGGATGCGTGCCCTGTGGCAGGGCGGCCAGCAGCGCCTCCCTCGCCGCCTTGGACGCGGCGAGGGAGGCGTCGTCGGGGCGGGTCGCGGAGGACACGCCGTCGCAGACGATCGCCACGAGCGCGGGCGAGCCGTCGGGCAGGGCGGCGCGGGCGAGGCCGAAGGCGTCCTCGTTGCGGTGGTGGCGCAGACCGCGGTCGCTGACGGCGGCCATGGGGCCCGACTCCAGCTCCATGTGGTCGCGTTCGCGCGGCTGGGCGTGCCCGCAGTTCTCGCAGTACCCGTCGTCGTCGACCCGGCCCGCCCGGCAGGCCACGCACACCTGGGCGGTCTCGGCCACCGCGGCGGCCTCGGCGGCCACCCGGGGGTCCGGCGCCTGGAGGGCGTACTCGTCGGGCTCCGAGGGCCGGTCGAACCGGACGCCGGAGACGCCGGCGCCTTCGGTGACACCGGATGCGCCGGGAACGGAGGACGCGCCGGGAACGGAGGACGCGGCCGGACGCGGCGGGACCGGGGAGCCGGGAGCCGGCACACCGGAACCCCGCGGCGGCACCGGTCCTCCGGAACCCGAATGCGGGACCGGTCCTCCGGAACCCGAAGGCGGCGGCACGCCGGGGCCCGGTGACGGCAGCGCGCCGTCCGGAGGCAGCGCCGCAGTGGCGACACCACGCGCACCGGCACTGCTCGCACCGGCACTTCGCGCAGCGGCACTGCTCGCACCGGGTCCGTTCGCGGCGATGCCGCTCAGGCCGGCTCCCGGCGCGGCCGTACCGCTCACCGTCGGCCCCGCCGCCGCTTCCGCGGGAGCCGGCAGGGTCGAGCCGTTCATCGTGAGGGTCGGGTGGTCGTCCGGGCGCGCCGGTACGGCGGACAGGTCGTATCCGCACGCACCGCAGAAACGGTCACCCGCGTCGAGCGGCTCCGCGCAGCTCGGACACGTCGGCAGAGCGGCCTGCCGGGGCATCTGGGACATCAACTACACCCACGTCCGGGGGCGGTAACGATTGGCACGTTCCACCAGGTCGATCCTTTCCTCGCCGCCGGTCGCCAGCCGGGCCAGCGTGCGGTACGAGCGCTCCAGGCCGAAGCGCAGCCCCCGCTCGTCCAGTTCGCTGCCGAGCAGCACCCGGGCGGCCGAGCCCGCGCCCTGGCCACCGGAGAGTATCCAGTCGAGGGCACAGCCGAGGACCTCGGCGGACAACTGCTCGCGCCGCGTCGGATCCAGACCGTACGCGTCCAGCGCCTCGACCTGGGCCGCGGCGGCGGTGAGGTCCTCCAGGAAGGGTACGTCGGAGGCGAGGGCGGTCCGGTCCCGGAGCCGGGCCCGCACGGCGGCCACCCGGGCCGCCGTGTAGTGGATGGAGGACTCCGGCACCGACTCCAGCGTCCGTACGGCGCTGCGGCGGTCCCCGGCCGCGAGCTGCACGCGGGCCAGGCCGAACGCGGCGCTCACGAAGCTCGGGTCGGTCGACCACACCAGGCGGTAGTACTCGGCGGCGTTGTCCAGCTGCCCCAGCACCTCCGCGCACAGACCGAGCGCCAGCTTGGGCGAGGGTTCGCCGGGGAAGGCGTCGTAGATGGCGTCGAAGGCGAGCGCCGCGCCCTCGTGGTCGCCGGTGACCAGCGAGGTCACGCCCCGGTACCAGACCACCCGCCAGTCGTCGGGCCGTTCACCCTCCAGTTTCTGGAGGGACATGAGGGCGGCCTGGTGGTCGCCGTTCTCCAGCCAGGCGCGGATCTGGCGCAGCCGGGTCTCGACCGACGGCGCGGGCGCGGCCGCGAGAGCCGTGATCAGCTCGGCCGGCGCGGACGCCAGCAGACCGGCGAGGAAACCCGCGTTGGGGTCGGTGGCGTCGACGTGCGGCGCGGGCAGCGCGAGCGCGGCGGCGGGAGCGGGCACGGTCTTCACGAGGCCGGGGGTGACAGCCCGCACGGCGACGGTGCTCCCGGCGCCGTGCGACGCGACACCGCCGACACCCGGCGGCACGGAGCCACCGGCGAGGGCGGGAGCGGCGCCGACGAGGGCGGGAGCGGCGCCGGGCAGGGCCGGAGCGGAGCCCGAACCGCCGAACGCACGCGACGACTTGACGGCGACCCGCGTCCCCAGCCGTGACACCTCGCCGGTCTGCTTCGGGAACAGTTCCGTGTCCGTGACCTTGACCTCCGGCCCGAACAGGGTCGACAGCGCGGGCCGGGCCCGGCCGCTCTGGAGCGAGACGACCTCACGCAGCACGCCCGTCAGCTGCTCCGCCATCTCCTGCGCGGAGGCGAACCTGCGGGCCGGATCGGGGTCGGTCGCGCGGACCAGCAGCCGGTAGAACGACTCGTACTGGCGGAAGACCTCGATGTTGTCGGGGTCGGGCAGCGAGTCGGCGAAGACGGTCGTGTAGCCCTGGAAGTCGAAGGTCAGGACGGCGAGCGTGCGGCCCACCGTGTACAGGTCGGACGCGACCGACGGGCCGACCTCCGCGACCTCCGGGCCCTGGTAGCCGACCGTGCCGTAGATGGCCGACTCGTCGTCGTCCATTCGCCGGACCGCGCCCATGTCGATCAGCTTGAGCTGGTCCTCGGTCTGGATCGCGTTGTCGACCTTGAAGTCGCAGTACAGCAGGTTGCGGCTGTGCAGATGGCCGAGCGCCTCGAGCGCCTCGATGCCGAACGCGCACGCCTGCTCCACGGGCAGTGGGTCCCGCTTGCCCTGCGCGGTGCGCCGGTCGTTGGCGATCTCCTTGAGGGACTTGCCGCCGACGTACTCCATGACGATGTAGCCGTCGAGCGAGCCGGTGCGCTGGTCGAGGTGTTCGACGAAGTTGTAGATCCGCACGATGTTGGCGTGCTCGATCTCGGCGAGGAAGCGCCGCTCGGAGATCGCCGCGGCCATCGCGTCCTGGTCACCGGTGTCCAGGAGGCCCTTGAGCACCACCCACCGGTCGGAGACCGCGCGGTCGACCGCCAGGTAGACCCAGCCGAGCCCGCCGTGCGCCAGAGCGCCCACGACCTCGTACTGGCCGTGCACGACGTCGCCGGCCTTCAGCTTCGGCACGAAGGAGTACGGGTGGCCGCACTTGGTGCAGAAGCCCTCCGTGCGTCCCTCCCGCTCGCCGCGTGAACGGCCCACCGGGGCACCGCAGTCGGAGCGCGAGCAGAACCGCTTGCGCTCCGGCACCTCCGGGTTTTCCTGCACCATCACGCGCGGGTCGGGCCTCGGCACCTGCGGCACCGTGACCAGGCCGACGCCGAGCCTGGCCCGCCCGGAGGACCCGGCGGTCGAGCCGGAGCTGCGCACCGACACCGAACGGCCCGTCGACTTGCCCGACACCGACCGCGACAGCCGCCCGGACACCGAGCGGCGCGACTTCGACGACTGCGACGACGTACGCGTACTGCGGGCGCTGCGCCCGCTGGCACGTGAACCGGCGCTGCCCGCCGAGCCCTTGCCGCCCCCGGTCACCCCGGTCGGCGGTGAGCCGAGCAGGCCTTCCCCGGAACCCCCGGACGAGACGACCGGGGCCAGACCGCAGGTGTCGCAGTACAGCTCGCCGCCGCCCACATCCTCGTACGCCCCCTCGCAGCCCGGCCGCTGACACGCCTGCCCTGCCTGACTCATGGCTACTGCTCCCCCCTACGGTCCTCAAAGCCGCCCTGCTCCGGCACGCGGGGCGCCGTGAGCAGTTCGGCGGCCGCCTGCTGGTAGCGCAGGACGGCCTGTTCGGCGACGCGCAGATCACAGGGCGCGCTCCACAGCATGCGCCGCGCCGCGTCGTAGCGCTCGATGAGGAACGGGTCCTCGGCGAGCCCGTGCCGGGCGACCTTCGCCTTGTACGCGTCGAGACGGCCGCGCAGCTCCGCGCGGACCGCCAGCGGCTGGGTGACCGCGGACAACGACTCGCGGGCACGCAGCAGTTCGTCCTCCGCCTTCTGCTCCAGGGACTCCAGGAGCGGCGACAGACGGTGCCACTGCGCGCGTCGGCGGTACTCGGCGGCCGTCGCGAGCTGCTCCTGGAGCGCGGTCGGCGGTCCGCTGACCACCGGTACCTCCGTCGCGGCGATCTTCGCGAGCACCTCGCCGCGCGCGGTGCGCGCCTCGGCGAGCGTCCGGTCGGCCCGGCTGAGGACGTCCCGCAGCTTCACCAGCCGCTGCTCGGCGTCCTGGCGGACCGTCAGTACGGCGTCGATCTCCCGGCGCACGTCCTCCAGGGCGCGCGCCTCACGGTCGTACACCGTGGTGTCCGGACGGCCGCCGCCCGGCGCCGAACTGCCCTGCGCGGGCACCCAGAAGGCGAGCGGGTCCGACACCACCTGCTCACGCAGGGAGGTCAGGGTGTGGGTGATGTGCTCCAGGTCGTCGCCCGCCGGGTGCTCGCCCGGTCGGACGCCGACGGAGTGCGCGAGCCGGCGAGTGCGCTGGAGCTCCGCGGCCAGTAAATCTATCCGGGCGGGCAGCGCCGACCACACCGCGTCGGCGGTCACCACCATGTCGAGCGAGGACGCGTAGAGCTCGTTCATCCGGTCGACGAGGGTGGTGAGGGAGAAGCTGTGGCTGAGCCTGCCGGCGCCGTGCAGCGTGGGCGCGTTGGCGGTGGCGGCCGTACCGGCGGCCGAGCCCGCCACCGTGACCGACTCCCCGCGCAGCATTTCCGTCAGCTCCGCCAGGTCCTCGCGGCTGGACCAGCGGCGGCGCGAGCGGATGTCGCGGGCGCCGCGCAGCGCGTCCGTGTACGCGTCGAAGTACGTCCACAGCAGCGTGATCGACGCCTCCGCGGTCGCCCAGCGTTCCTTGGTGACACCGGTGAGTTCGGCGCCTTCGAGCAGTCTGCGGCCCGCGTGGTCCTGGAGGGCGAGGAGCGAGGTCTCGATCGCCTCGTGCTCCGCGCCGAGCCGCGCCAGCGCACGGTCGACCTCGTCCCGGTCCATCACCGGCCCGGGGGGTCCCGTGACGCCCATCGATCACCTCTCGCTGCTGTCGGTCTCTCGGCTCTGTCCGCCGTCTGCCCTGCCGCCCTGCCCGCCGGTCCGTCAGCTCGTGCTCAGGTACTGCGGCGCGGGCGGCTTCGACTTGGTCGCGTCCGTGCCCAGTGTCGCCGACAGCCACTTGTCGTACGACGCCTGCCAGCCGGTCGCGCGGTACTCCACCAGGATCTGGTTGACCCGGCGTACCAGATCCGTGGCCTTCTTATCCATGGCCACGCCGTAGTACTCGGTCGTGAAGGGGGCGCCCTTGAGTTCGACCGTGGGGTCCTGGGCGGCCTGGCTGGCCGCGAGCGCGCCGTCGGTGACCACCGCGTCGACCTCGCCGAGCTGCAACCGCACCAGGCAGTCGAGCTGGTTGGGCACGGGGGCGGCGATCACGACGCTGGAGGCGATCTTGCCGGACTTCTTGTCGTCGACCAGCTTGGTGTTGGCCGTCGAACCGGTCGCCGTGCAGACCTTCTTCTTCGCCAGGGTGTCGTCGTAGCCCTTGATCGTGGAGGACTTGGGCGCGAGGACCTGCTGTCCCGTCTTGAAGTAGGGCGCGGAGAACGCGACGTCGTCGAGGCGGGTGCAGGAGATCGTCATGGTGCGTACGACCATGTCGACCCGGCCCTCCTGGATGGCCGGGATGCGCTGGTTGGTCGGGATGGCCTTGAACTGGACCGCGTTCGGGTCGCCGAGGATGTCCTGGGCGATCCGGTGGACCAGGTCGATGTCGAAGCCCTCCAGCTCCGCGCCCGTGTTGTTGGGGTCGCGGTAGCCCCAGCGGTAGCTGTTCTGGTCGACGCCGACGATCAGCTTGCGCTTCTCGCCCTGCCGGGCCTTGATCTCAGCGATCGTCGTGCCGTCCGCGCTCGACGGCGCCGGCGTCCGTTTCTCCGGGTCCGTGCAGTCGGCGTCGGCCGCCTGGGTGCCCGCGGCGACGCCCTGGCCGGCCTGGCCGGTGCTTCCGTCGCCGGGCGACCGGGTCGTCCACGGCAGCAGCAGGACGAAGGCCAGCGCGAGGGCGCACAGGGCCGCCATCGCGCCCACTCCGCCCCAGCCCCTGAGGCCGGCTCGCACCCGTCGCACACGCATCGTCACGCCCCCTTCCACCGGTGCGCCTCCTTCCGCCGGTTCGCCGCCGCCCACCGACAGGCTCCTGCCCACCGGCAGAGGCCTGTTCACCGATCCGCGCCCGTTCACCGGCCCACGCCTGTTCACCGGTACTCCGACAGCCTGCGGCCGATGCCGACGACCGCGCCCGCGGCGCCCAGCACGGCGAGCACGGCGGCGCCGATCGGCAGGCCGGTCATCGCGTCCAGACCGTCCCCGGCCGCCTGCCGGAACTCGGTCTGCTCGTGCGCCAGCGCGTTCGCGAGGTTCTCGTCGACGCCGTCGAAGCAGGCGCCGGTCGCGTCCTTGCCGCCGATCACCAGGGCCAGGGCCTGCTCGTAGTTGCCGTTGTCGTCCTGCTCGCGGGCCGCCGTGTGGCGCTTCTTCCACTCGGCCATGTTGCTCTCGGCCGAGGCGACCGGCTTCTCGCCCGCCTGGTCGTCGGCGAGCTTCGCCGCGAGGGTGAGGCCCTTGCCGAGGGTGGTGATCTCGGTGCTGAAGTCGTGGTCGTACTTGTCCAGCGTCACCTCCTCGCCGTCGGCCGTCACCTTCACCGTCTCGGCGCCGCGCGCCACCAGGGTGAGGTTCTCGTTGCCGCGCGCCTTGAGCGAGGCGATCCGGGCGTCGTGCAGGACGTTCAGCGAGCGGACGCCGTGGTCGTAGGAGTCGTTGAGGCCCGCGCGGGCCACGCTGTGGCCGACGACCAGCCAGAGCAGGACGACCGTGGTGGTCGCCGTGGCCGCGACCAGGCCGTGGTTGAGGACGCGGTTCGTACGGCGGTAGTTGCGGTGCTGCGCCCAGGAGAGACCGGCCAGCGCGAGGACGCCCAGCGCGATCGCCGCCCACGGGTAGGGGGTGGCATCGGCGTAGTCGTCCTCGAGGCGCTGGTTCTCCTTCGTGTAGAGATCCTGGGCCGCCGGGAGCATCTCCCCCTGCATCTTCTGGTTCGCGTAGCGCAGATAGGCGCCGCCGACCGGGAAACCCTGCCGGTTGTACGTCCGCGCGCGCTCCACCAGGCCCTTGTACTCGGGCAGCAGAGTGTTCAGCTTGGTGATGAACGCCGTGGAGGGCGAATCGGGGTCGGCGTTGTTGGCCGCCGTGACGAGCTTGGAGGCGGCCTCGTCGATGTCCTTCTCATAACGCTGCCGGGACTCCGCCGTCTCCTGGCCCCCCGCCAGGAAGCCGCTGGAGGCCGCCGTGTTGGCGTCGGCCAGCGCACGGTAGATGTCGGCCGCGGCCGTGCTGAGCGGCTGGCTCTTGTGCAGCACGTCGTCGGCGGCGGCCGCGCGGTCGGTCGTCTGCCAGGCCGTCACGGCCCCGAAGGCGAGGACGAGCAGGGCGAGGAAGGCGCCGATGATGCGGAGCCGGCCCGGCTCCGTGGTCGCCGCCGCGCGCGCCTTGTCGACGCCCTCGGCGAACGCCGTACGGCGCGTCGACGACGGCGCCGAGACCGGCGCGACCGGCGAAGCCGGCGCAAGTGGCGCTACGGTGCTGCTTGGTGCCTGGTTGGCCACGTTTTTGACCTCCCCCATGGTCATCTACCGCCGCCAGTATCGCTGGCGGGACCGGTCATGCGCACCGGCCTTCACTGGATCTTGATCAGATCGCAGTCACCCCTGTCCATGAAAACGCGTCGGGTGGGTGTTCGGTTCCGTCGTGGGGGCCCGTGTTGTGTTCGGGGACACCTGCGGTCACTCACCCCGCGTCGAAGTGCCTCCGCAGCCTTCGCTGCACGTCGGCGCCGGCCCCCAGCCGGTCCAGGCCCAGCAGCGCGGCCCCCAGCACCGGGCGCTCCCGTACGACGCTCGCCACCGCCTTCGGCGCCCGCGCGGCCAGGAGCTCCCTTACCCCGTCGTCCAGCCGCGCGTGGCCGGCCGTGAGAACGCCTCCCCCCAGAAGTACCGGTGTCTCCTCCTCCAGAAGGTCCAGACGGGTCAGGGCCGCCGTCGCCATCGACACCACCTCCTGCGCCAGCCGGTCGACGATCGTGCGCGCCACCGCGTCCCCGTCCCGCGCCGTCCCGAAGAGGACCGGGGTCAGTTCGTGGCGGCGGGACGGCGGGATGTGCTCCAGGTGGAGGGCCTCGATCAGGGCGTACATGGACGGCAGACCGAAGTGGGACGGGAGCGCGTCGGTGAGGGCCGTCGGTCCGCCCCTGCCGTCCTCCGCCCTCGCCGCGTGCCATATCGCCTCCTCGGCCAGGCCCCAGCCGCCGCCCCAGTCGCCGGAGAGGCGGCCGAGGGCCGGGAAGCGGGCGGTGCGGCCGTCGGGGCGCATCCCGACGCAGTTGATGCCGGCGCCGCAGACGACGGCCACCCCCCGGGGTTCGGCGACGCCCGCCCGCAGGATGGCGAACGTGTCGTTGCGGACGTCCACGGAGGCGCCCCACGCGCGTGCGTGCAGGGCCGCCGCCAGCTGCTCCTCCTCCACCGGCAGGTCCGCGTTGGCCAGACAGGCCGAGACATGGACCGCCGAGTCGACGCCGGCCGCCGTGTACGCGCGCGTGACGGTGTCGGCGAGGGCGTCCACCGCCGCCGTCACGCCCACCGCGGGCGGGCGGAAGCCGTCGCCGCGAGCGGTGGCGAGGACCTCCCCGTCGGCCGCCACGACCGCGACGTCCGTCTTGCTGTTGCCCGCGTCGATGGCGAGCACGCTTGCCGTCAGGCCCACGCGAGATGCTCCCGGTTGTGTGCGATCAGCTGGTCGGTCAGCTGCTCGGCGTACTCGTACTGGCCGACCAGGGGGTGGGACAGCAGGGCCTTGAAGACCCGGTCGCGGCCACCGTGCAGGGCCGCCCGCAGGGCCAGGTCCTCGTACGCCGTCACGTTCGCCATCAGGCCGCTGTAGAGCGGGTCGAGGGGCGGCACGGGGAGCGGGGACGGGCCCTTGGGGCCCACCGCCGCCTGCACCTCGATCACCGCGTCGTCGGGGAGGAAGGGCAGCGTGCCGTGGTTGAGGGTGTTCACCACCTGGTACGGGCTGCCGGAGCCGGTCAGCAGTGCCGCGGCCAGGTCCACCGCCGCCTCCGAGTAGTAGGCGCCGCCGCGCTTCGCCAGCAGCTCCGGCTTCTCGTCCAGGGCCGGGTCGGCGTAAAGCGACAGCAACTGGCGTTCCATCGCTGCCACTTCCGCCGCCCTCGACGGCTTCGTGCGCAGCTCCCGTACGACCTCGTCGTGCGCGTAGTAGTAGCGCAGGTAGTAGGAGGGGATCGTGCCCAGCCGGTCCAGGAGTACGCGGGGCAGGCGCAGGTCGGCGGCGATCGTGTCGGCGTGGGCGGCCAGGAGGCCCGGCAGGACGTCCTCGCCCTCGGGACCGCCCAGCCGCACCCCGGTCTCCCAGGTGAGGTGGTTGAGGCCCACGTGGTCCAGGTGGATGTCGGCGGGGGTGACGTCGAGCAGGGCGGCGAACTTCCGCTGGAGGCCGATCGCCACGTTGCACAGGCCGACCGCCTTGTGGCCGGCCTGGAGGAGGGCGCGGGTGACGATGCCGACCGGGTTGGTGAAGTCGATGATCCAGGCGTGCGGGTTGGTCCGGCGGACCCGTTCGGCGATGTCCAGGACCACAGGGACGGTTCGCAGCGCCTTCGCGAGGCCGCCCGCCCCCGTCGTCTCCTGCCCGACGCAGCCGCACTCCAGCGGCCACGTCTCGTCCTGCCGGCGCGCCGCCTGGCCGCCGACGCGCAGTTGCAGCAGCACGGCGTCGGCGCCCTCGACGGCCGCGTCCAGATCGGACGTCGTCACGATGCGGCCCGGGTGCTCCTGCCGCGCGAAGATCCGGCGGGCGAGGCCGCCGACGAGTTCCAGGCGGTCGGCCGCCGGGTCGACGAGGACCAGCTCCTCCACGGGGAGGGTGTCGCGCAGGCGGGCGAAGCCGTCGATGAGTTCGGGTGTGTAGGTCGAGCCGCCGCCGACCACGGTGAGTTTCACCGGTGTGCGCCTCGCTTCCGGGTGGCGGGGGCGGTGTTCGCCGGCCGGGGGGCCGGGGGTCGTCCCCCGGGAGTCTGTGGCTTCATGGCTTGTTAACCCTTTACTCCGGTGAGGGTGACACCTTCGACGAACGCCTTCTGGGCGAAGAAGAACACGAGGATCACGGGGGCCATGACCAGCACGGTGGCCGCCATGGTGAGGTTCCAGTCGGTGTGGTGCGCGCCCTTGAAGGACTCCAGGGCGTAGGAGAGGGTCCACGCGTTCGGATTTTCGGAGGCGTAGATCTGCGGACCGAAGTAGTCGTTCCAGGCGGCGAAGAACTGGAAGAGGGCGACGGCGGCGATGCCGGGCTTCGCCATCGGCAGCACGACCTTCAGCAGGGTGCGCAGCTCGCCGCAGCCGTCCACCCGCGCCGCGTCCAGGTACTCGTTCGGGATGGTCAGCAGGAACTGGCGCAGCAGGAAGATCGAGAACGCGTCGCCGAACGCCAGCGGGATGATCATCGGCCACAGGGTGCCCGACAGGTCCAGCTGCTTCGCCCAGAACAGGTACATCGGGATGACGACCACCTGCGGGGGCAGCATCATCATCGAGATCACCAGCATGAGCGTCAGATTCCGGCCCCGGAAGCGGAACTTGGCCAGCGCGTACGCCACGGGCACGGACGAGACGACGGTGAGGACCGTGCCCAGTCCGGCGTAGACCAGCGTGTTCCGCCACCAGGTGAGGAAGCCCGGGGTGTCGAAGACCTTCCTGTAGTTGGCCCACTCCCAGGTGTGCGGGATCAGGTCCCGGCTGAGCGCCTGGGAGTCGCTCATCAGGGAGGTCAGGAACACGAACACGAAGGGGAGGGTGAAGAAGAGGGCCGCGGCCACGCCGAGGGAGTGGACCGCGATCCATTCCAGCAGCGCCCTGCGGCGGGCGGTGCGCTCGGCGGGCGTGGCGGGTGTCCGCAACTCCGCCGGGCGGTCCAGTACTTGGGTCATAGGGGTCAGTCACCTGCCTGGATGAGACCGCCCCGGCGTCGCATCAACAGCGCGGTGAACGCCATCGACAGGGCGAACAGCACCAGGGCCACGACACAGGCCGAGCCGTAGTCGAAACGCTGGAAGCCGAGGTTGTAGACGAGTTGGGGAAGGGTGAGCGTGGAGTGCTCCGGATAGCCGGGCTCGAACATGGTGCCCGCGCCCTGGATCACACCGGAGGCGACCTTTCCGGCGACCAGGGGCTGTGTGTAGCACTGCATCGCCGCGATCACGCCGGTGACGACCGCGAACATGATGATCGGCGAGATGTTGGGGAGGGTGACGAACCGGAACCGCTGCCATGCCGAGGCGCCGTCCAGTTCCGCGGCCTCGTACTGCTCCTTCGGTACGTCGAGCAGCGCGGCCATGAAGATGACCATCAGGTCGCCGACCCCCCACAGGAACATCAGGGTGAGGGCCGGCTTGGACCAGCTCGGGTCGTTGAACCAGCCCGGGGCCGGGATGCCGATCTTCTCCAGGATCGAGTTGACCGGGCCCGTACCGGGGTTGAGGAGGAAGGCGAAGGCCATGGTGGCGGCCACCGGCGGGGCCAGGTAGGGCAGGTAGAAGAGGGTGCGGAAGACCCCCGTACCGGTCTTGATCTTCGTGATGAGCATGCCGATGCCGAGTCCGAACAGGACGCGCATGGTCACCATGATCACGACGAGCCAGAGCGTGTTGCGCAGGGCCGGCCAGAAGAAGGGGTAGTGCTCGAAGACGTAGGTCCAGTTCTTCGTGCCGCTCCACGTCGGCGGCTTGAAGCCGTCGTAGTGCATGAACGAGAAGTAGACCGTCGAGATCATCGGGTACGCGAAGAAGACCGCGAAACCGATCAGCCAGGGCGAGAGGAAGGCGAGGGTGCGCAGCGCCGAGCGCCGGTGCTTCGCCCTCAACGTGTGGGTGGTCATCGTTACTTCGCCTGCGCGATGTCCGTGTCGATCTGCGCGGCCGCCTTGTTCAGGCCGGCCTTCAGGTCGGTGACCTTGCCGCTCTCGTAGTCGTAGCCGAGCTGCTGCACGGTGGTGAGGTAGACGCCGCCGTTGATCGACGCCGGGGAGGTGGTCGAGTTCGGGTTCGCGGCGATGTCCAGGAACGTCTTGAAACGCGCGTCGTACTTGAGGTCCGGGGACTTCAGGGCGGCCAGCGTGGACGGCACGTTGTGGATGGCGTTGGAGAAGGCGACGACCGCGTCCGTGTCGGTGGTCATGTACTTCACCAGCTCCCAGGCCGCGTTCTGCTTCTTGCTGGTGGCGGCGATACCGGCGATGGTGCCGGTGATGTAGCCCTTGCCGTACTGGGCCGCCTGGTCGTCCGGGACGGGCAGCGGGGCGACGCCGATCTCGAAGTCCGGCTTGGCCTCCAGGGCCATGCCGAGACGCCACTCGCCGTCGAGCTGCATGGCGACCTGACCGGTCTGGAAGGGGTGCTTGGGGCCCCACTCGTCGCCGAGGGTGGAGCGGAACGTCTCCAGCTTCTTGAAGCCGCCGAGGTCGTCGACGAGCTTCTTCTGGACGGTGAAGGCGGAGGCGACGGCCGGGTCCGTGGCGATGGTCGACTTGCCGGCCGTGTCGAAGTACGTCGGGGAGAACTGGCCGAGGTAGTGCTCGGTGGTCGTCTCCCAGCCGTGGTAGTTCGGCATGAAGCCGAGCTGCTTGAACGTGTTCCCCTGGGTGATCGTCAGCTTCTTGGCGTCGGCCTCGAACTCGGACCAGGTCTTGGGGGGAGTGGTGATGCCCGCCTTCTCGAACGCCGTCTTGTTGTAGTAGAGGCCGTAGGCGTCGCCCAGCAGCGGGACGGCGCAGCGGTCGCCGTCGAACTGGGTGTACTCGTTCATGGCCTTGGGGAAGGTCGTGGACGGGTCGATGTCCGCCTTCTCGAAGTACGGGTTGAGGTCGACGAGCGCGCCCGACGAGCAGAACTTGCCGACGTTGTTGGTGGTGAACGACGAGATCACGTCCGGCGCCTTGGTGCCGCCCGCGCGCAGCGCCTGGTTGATCTTGTCGTCGGTCATGTTGCCGACGACGTTCACATGGATGTTGGGGTGTGCCTTCTCGAAGCCCGCGATCAGTGACTTCACGGCCGCCACCTCGTTCGGCGCGCTCCAGGCGTGCCAGAAGGTGAGGGTCGTCTCCTTGGACGCGTCGTCTTCGGAGCCGGTCGCGGACTGGCCGGTACAGGCGGTGGTGCTGAGCAGGAGGGCCGTGGAGGCGGTGAGGGCAAAAGCCGCCTTTCGGACGACTACGGGTATGCGTGTGGGCATGGCGGAGCCTTCCAGGGACAGGGCAGGGTGAGTGGAATGCGGTGAGGCGAGGTGCGGCGGAGCAGGGTGGAGCAGTGGAGCGGGGGGAAGCAGGGGGGTGAGGGACGTGAGGAGAGGGGTGAGGTGCGGGTTGGCGGGAGTGGGTGGTGGTGCGGCTAGCGCGAGGTGTCGAAGACCTCGTCGCGGGCGGCCGCCAGCGCGCTCTCCAGCGCGCCGCGCAGCACGGGCCGCTCGGTGACGTCGCTCATGACCAACTTCGGCCGGGACGCGGCCAGTTCCTCCAGCTCGTCCTGGACGAGGGCGCGCAGCACCTCGCCGCCGGCCGTCAGGGAGGCGCCGCTGAGGACGACGAGCTCGGGGTCGAGTACGGAGACGAGCGAGGCGAGACCGGTCGCGAGCCGGGTCGCGTACGTCTGGAGCAGCTGCCGGTGCAGAGGGGTGTCCTCGGCGGCGGCCCGCTCGACGAGCGCGGCGGCGACCTCGGCGTACGGCCCGGACGGGATGTCGGTGACGCCGAGCTCCCGGGCCAGCCGGGGGACGGCCTGGGAGCCCGCGAGCTCCTGGAAGCCGCCGCTGTTGGCCTTCGTCACCTGCCGCACCAGGGGTGCGCCCGGAACCGGCAGGAAACCGACCTCCCCGGCGCCGCCGGTCCAGCCGCGGTGCAGTCGGCCGCCGAGGACGAGGGCGGCGCCGAGACCGCCTTCGTTCCACAGCAGGACGAAGTCCTCGTGCCCGCGTGCCGCGCCCAGGCGCTGCTCGGCGACGGCGGCGAGGTTGACGTCGTTCTCGTACTCGACCGGCATCGGCAGGGCCGCGGCGAGATCGTCGAGCAGCGCGGGGGAGTGCCAGCCGGGCAGGTGGGAGGCGTAGCGCAGACGACCGGTGGTGGGGTCGAAGGCGCCGGGGGTGGCGACGACGAGCCGTCGCACGTCGTCCCGGGTGAGGCCCGCGGCCTTCACCGCGCCGTCGAGGGCGTCGGTGACCTGCCGTACGACGGCGTCGGCGGTCTTGCGGCCGGGTGTGGGCACCTCGAACCCGCCCACGGTCCGGCCGGCGGCGTCGGCGACGGCCGCCAGGACGCGTTCGGGGGTGACGTCGAGCCCCGCGGCGTACGCGGCGGCCGGGTTGACCTCGTACAGCTGGGCGTTGGGGCCGGGGCGTCCCTCGGTGGTGCCGGTCGCGAGCACCAGTCCCGCCGCCTCCAGCCGGGCCAGCAGCTGTGAGGCGGTGGGCTTCGACAGGCCGGTGAGCTTGCCGATGCGGGTGCGGGACAGGGGGCCGTGCGCCAGCAGGAGGTCGAGGGCGGCGCGGTCGTTCATGGCGCGCAGGACGCGCGGGGTGCCCGGCGTACCGGCGGTTCCTGCCATGGGTCGACACCTGCCTTTCTGAACTGCCCAGCTTCTCAAGTCCGCCGGACGCAAGTCCACATCCGGCTACTGTTAGGAAAGTTTCCTATCGGCTGGCAGGAACGTAGACCCGTCACGAAGGGGACGTCAAGGAGTGAAATGGGAAACGCCCCCGAGGCAACAGAGTCGTTACCGGGGGCGTGGCGTTCGTCGGGGCCCGGAAAAGCCGGAAGGCCGTACCCGGGGCTTTCCGAGTACGGCCTTCCGGGTACGGCCTTCCGGCGTACGCGCTACTTCGCCGGCGTGGCCGGGGCCGCCGTCCGGGGCTGCGCGATCGGCGCCGCCGCCGCGACCTGCGGCGAGTCCGCGTTGGAGAACGCCGACGGGGCCGCGACCCCAGCCGTCGGATCGGCCGGGTCCTCCGTGACGGTGGCGGTCGCGCCGCCCACGATGCGGATGTCGGCCGCGTCGAAGGCGCGCTTGACGCGCCAGCGCAGCTCCCGCTCGACGACCAGGGCCTTGCCGGGCATCGTCTTCGCGGAGACGCGGACGACCATCGAGTCGAGCAGCACGCTGTCCAGGCCGAGCACCTCGATCGGGCTCCACAGGAGCTCGTTCCAGGGCTCCTCCTTGCTCATCTTCTCGGCGACCTCGTCCAGGGTGGCCTTGACCAGGTCGAGGTCCTCGGACGCCTTGACGGTCACGTCGACGCCGGCCGTCGCCCAGCCCTGCGAGAGGTTGCCGATCCGCTTGACCTCGCCGTTGCGGACGTACCAGATCTCACCGTTGGCGCCGCGCAGCTTCGTCACGCGCAGCCCCACCTCGATGACCTCACCGGTGGCCACGCCCGCGTCGATCTGGTCGCCGACGCCGTACTGGTCCTCCAGGATCATGAACACACCGGAGAGGAAGTCCGTGACCAGGTTGCGCGCGCCGAAACCGATCGCCACACCCGCGACACCGGCGGAGGCCAGCAGCGGGGCCAGATTGATCTCGAAGGTGCCCAGCACCATCAGGGCGGCCGTGCC
Organism: Streptomyces sp. NPDC102259; assembly: GCF_044766465.1. Taxonomy (NCBI): domain Bacteria; kingdom Bacillati; phylum Actinomycetota; class Actinomycetes; order Kitasatosporales; family Streptomycetaceae; genus Streptomyces; species Streptomyces sp. NPDC102259. The sequence continues at coordinate 312,655 of NZ_JBIWMA010000001.1, forward strand.
GAGGATCACGAAACTCGCCACCGAACGCAGCACCGAGCCGATCGCCTGCGAGCGCTGACGCCGCCGCTCGTTGTTGACCAGCAGCCCGCCCAGCGCCGTGCCGTCGACCGAGGAGACGGTGCGGTTCATCCGGTCGATCAGCTTGGTGACCGACCGCTGCACCACCACTCTCAGCACCACCGCGATCACCAGGATCAGCAGGACGCGCAGACCGATCGCCAGCCAGGTCGACCAGTTCTGCTCGACCCAGCTGGCCGCGTTCGTCGCGCTCTCCTGGGCGTCCTGGAGGGACGGGACGGTCACCGCGGTCGGCGACTCCGAGGGAGTCGGCGACGGCGACGCGTCGGCGGCCAGTAGGACGGCGGGCAAGGACACGGCAGGTACCTCCAGGTGCTGCACTGCCCCATTCGGTGCGGCGGTCAAGGACGACACGCGCTGCAAGGTCACGGAAAGGTCACCGGACGGGCAGAACCACCACACTAACGGGGCATTGTGTGTGGTCCGGCCGGTTCCGTGAAGGAGAGACGGTCCTCACCTGGGCTTGAACAGGCCATGATCCTGGGGAGACGACAGGGTGTGGTCGAAAACACTCCCAGCCCGTTACCGGGACATGGTGGCGCGTCCACCAGGCAAGAGGGGACACTGACCACAGATCGTCCCGGCGCGAGCCACGCGCCGCCGACGCCCAAGGAGGCATCCGTGCCGCATGTCCTGGTCCTCAACGCGTCGTACGAGCCGCTCGGCGTCGTACCGCTCCGCCGCGCGCTCGTCCTCGTCCTGGAGAACAAGGCGATCTCCCTCGAGGAATCCGGCGCCTTCCTGCACAGCGCGACCGTCACAGTCCCCGCACCCAGCGTGGTCCGGCTCAAGCGATTCGTCCGGGTTCCCTATCGGGGGCCCGTTCCTCTGACCCGTCGGGCGCTCTTCGCCCGGGACGGGGGCCGGTGCATGTACTGCGGTGGCGTCGCAACCAGCGTCGACCACGTCGTCCCGCGCAGTCGCGGAGGCAAACACGTGTGGGACAACGTCGTGGCGTCCTGCCGTCGCTGCAACCACACCAAGGCCGATCGGCACCTCGTCGAGATCGGCTGGCGGCTGCGCCACAAACCCGCTCCCCCGTCCGGACTCGCCTGGCGCATCATCGGCACCGGGCATAGGGACCCGCGCTGGCTGCCGTACTTGCAGCCGTACGGCGCGGACGACGCTCTGGCCCGGATCGACGGCATCTCCGCCTGACGACCCGGGTCTTCGTATTGCGTCGCCCGCGTTGTCGCACCGCGTCACCACGGCCCGGATCAGGAGCCGGCTGTGACCGGCTCCGGGGGTCTCCTGTGCCCCCGGGGCCGAATCGTCGTGCCGGTCCGAACGGCGCGGGTCGCAGCGGCGTGCGGGTCTGAACGGCGCGCAGGCCTGAGTGGGGTCTGAGTGGCGCTGGTCTGAGGGGCGCTGGTCTGGTCTGCGGGGTTCGGGCGGCGGCAGGATGGGGCCGTGCCCACCACGTCGGACAAGATCGAGCTGACCGAACACGAACTGCGTGAGATCGCGGGCTACGCGGCCGACTGCGCGCGCAGAGCGCTGCCGATCTTCGAACAGAGCCTTCCCACGGACCCGCGCCCGCGCGACGCCGTCGCAGCGGCGGACGCATTCGCCAGGGGCGGCCGGCGCACGGGCGCCCTGCGGCAGAGCGCGTGGGCGGCGTACCGGGCGGCGCAGGAGGCCGCCTCACCTGCCTCACCCACCTCATCTGCCTCACCCACCGCACCTGCCGCGGTCGACGCTGCACGAGCGGCGAGTCACGCGGCCGCCGCCGCGTATCTGCATCCCCTGGCGAACGCTCATCAGGTGAAGCACATCCTCGGTGCGGCGGCCCACGCGGCGCGAGCGGAAGAGCTGGCAGCGGGGGAAGCCCGGCCGGTCACCGCGGGGAGCGCTGCCATCGGGGGGAGCGCTGCCGCCGGGGGGAGCCCAGTCGGGGTGGGGACCCTGGAGTGGGCATGCCATCACGCGCCGGCGGCGGTGGCCGCGGTGCTCGGCCGGCTGCCGGCCGCACCTCCCGGAGGCGGGCGGGTGGGAGAACTCCTACGCGCTCTCGACGCCGCTCTGCGCGCCTGAGGGCGGCCGGAGGGCGACTCGAGAGCTGCCTGAGGACGGGTGGAGACCGGGCGGAGGGCGGGCGGAGGGCGGTCGGAGAGCGGGCGGAGGGTGGTCTAGAGCATGGGGCCCGGCCGGGAACCGCGCCCCGCGCCTCGCACGGCGGTCTCGTTCGTCGTGTGCCGTGACTGCCGTGACTGCCGTGACTGCCGTGACTGCCGTGTGTGCCGTGTGTGCCGGGGCTGCCGTGGTGTGCCCGTCGTGCATCGGCGTTTCGGTGTGTCGGTTCGCCGTGTCGGCGCGGGCCGTGGGAGGGGACGGCGGCGTGTAATGACGTGAGGACGTCTGTCCCCGCGTCCGCTGGGTAGGGCTGGGGTATCCGATGCCGTACTGATGAGGAGGCCACGGTGATCGCACCGGCCCGCTCCAAACGCCTGGCGGAACACTCCGCCGCCACCCCCGTCGAGCTCGAAGACCCCCGCTTCTCCGACTTCAGCGCCGAGGGCACCTACGCCGAACCCCCGCTGACCAGCGAACCCCCGCTGCCCGACGCCGAGCCCCTGACCAGCGAGCCGCCGCTCGCCGTCGCGGACTCCGACTCCACGAGGCCCTAGATGACCGTGCCCCCCGGAGAGGAGCTCGCCCGGCTCGCCGTGCTGCATGGCGTCGCCACCTCCTACCAGCCCTCCCCGGACCGCACGGTCACGGCCTCGGCCGGTGCCGTCACCCGCGCCCTGGCCGCCCTCGGCGTCGACGCGGGCACCCCGAAGGCCGTGCGTGCCGCGCTCGCCGCCCGGGAACGGGAACTGCGCGAGCGGCTGCTGCCGCCGACCGTGGTGTGCTGGCGCGGGAGCCCCTGCGAAGCGCTCGCCGCACTGCCCGAGGGCACCGGCCTACGGGTGGAGACCGAGCAGGGCGAGTCCCGCGACTCCGTCGAGGAACTCCCGCTCGGGGTGCATCAGCTGACGGTCACCGCGCCCGACGGGCGGACCGGCCGCGCCCATCTCGTCGTCGCCCCGCCCCGCCTGCCCACGCCCACGGGACGCTCGTACGGACTCCTCGTCCAGCTGTACTCGCTCCTCTCCCGGCGCTCCTGGGGCATGGGCGACCTCGGTGACCTCGGCGAGCTGACCGCCTGGGCGGGACGCGCACTCGGCGCCGGGTTCGTGCAGGTCAACCCCTTGCACGCGGCCGTGCCCGGCACCCCGACCGACCCCTCCCCGTACCGTCCCTCCTCGCGCCGCTTCCCCGACCCGGTGCATCTGCGGGTCGAGGACGTCCCCGAGTTCGCATACGTCCGGGACGACGGGGATCCGCGTTCCGCGTTGCTCGAACGCGCCGCACGACTGCGCGAAGCCGTCCTGGAAAAGGGCGAGTTGATCGACCGGGACGCCGTGTGGGAGCTGAAGCGGGAGGCGCTGGAGCTGGTCGCCCGGGTACCGCTCGGGCCCGGCCGCAGCGCCGCCTACTGCGACTTCCTCGCCGAACAGGGCCAGGCCCTGGAGGACCACGCCACCTGGTGCGCGCTCGCCGAGGTGCACGGGTCGCAGTGGCGGCGGTGGCCGACCGGGCTCCAGGACCCGCGTTCCGCCGAGACCACCCGCGCCCGCCGCGAGCTGATGGACCGCGTCGACTTCCACTCCCGCCTCGCCTGGCTCACCGACGCCCAGCTCACCGCCGCCCAGCGCGCCGCGCGCGAGGCGGGCATGCCCGTCGGGATCGTGCACGACCTGGCGGTCGGCGTGCACCCCGAGGGCGCGGACGCGTGGGCGCAGCAGGAGTACTTCGCCGCCGGTATGTCGGTGGGCGCCCCGCCGGACGCCTTCAACGCGCGTGGCCAGGACTGGGGCCTGCCGCCCTGGCGCCCGGACCGGCTGGCCGCCTCCGGCTACGCCCCCTACCGGCGGCTCCTCAAGGCCCTCTTCCGGTACGCCGGCGCCTTGCGCATCGACCACGTCATGGGCCTGTTCCGCCTCTGGTGGGTCCCGCAGGGCGAGCCGCCGACCGAGGGTGCGTACGTCCGCTACGACGCCGAGGCCATGCTCGCCGTCCTGGTGCTGGAGGCCTCCCGGGCCGGTTCGGTGGTGATCGGCGAGGACTTGGGCACCGTCGAGCCGGGCGTGCGGGAGACGCTGCGCGAACGGGGGGTGCTCGGTACGTCCGTGCTGTGGTTCGAACGGGACTGGGACGGCGACGGGAGCCCCCTGCCCCCCGACCGCTGGCGCGACGACTGCCTGGCCACCGCCACGACGCACGACCTGCCGTCCACCGCCGCCCGGCTCACCGGCGAGCACGTCGAACTCCGTGACCGGCTGGGCCTGTTGGCCCGGTCCGTGGAGGAGGAGCGCGCCGAAGCGGCCAACGACACGGCGGAGTGGCTGGGCCTGCTCACCCGTCTGGGACTGCTGGCCGGCATCGGCGGCGGCAGCGACCTCTCCTCGGAGGAGGCCGAGGTCCAGGCCGTCCACCGTTTCCTGCTGCGCACCCCCGCCCGCATGATCGGCGTCTGGCTCCCGGACGGCGTCGGCGACCGCCGCCCGCAGAACCTCCCCGGCACCTGGGACCAGTATCCGAACTGGCGGCTGCCGATCGCGGACGCGACGGGCCGCCCGGTGACCCTGGAGGAGTTGGCGGCCTCGCCGAGGCTGCGGGCGCTGATCGAGGTACTGCGGGAGGAGCCCGGCCCGCCCGGAGGCAGCTCCTCTGCGGGTGCCTGAACGGGAGTACGAGAGCGGGGCGGAGGGGGCCTTTCGGCGCCCCGGCCGGGGTTCGGCGGCGGCAGCCTCCGGGACGGCCGCACGAGCGCCCCGCGCCTCATACGGCACCCCGGGCGCGCGCTCCCCGACACCGTTCGCTAACTTGGGCACCGTGGACAAGAAGAACGCCCTGCGCGCCGGCGCCCTGGCTGCCGGTACGACGCTGATGATGCTGCTCATGTCGTCCCCCGCGCTCGCGCTGACCCGCGACGACGGTGACGACCCCGGCCCGGGTCTGAGCGTCGGCGAGACGCTGGGCCTCTATGTGGTGGCCCCCCTCGCGCTGTTCGCGCTGATCGCCGGCCTGGTGTGGGTCCTGGACAAGTCGAAGGACCGGGGCGACACCACCAGCTCCAACATCACCGTCAAGGGCCAGGCGAAGGCCAAGGCCTAGCTCGTCGGCCCCCCCCTGACTCCCAGCCCGGATACGGGCCCGAGGGGTGGGGTGCCGTTGGATACACGTCGGCTAATTGCGTCGACAGGTCGTGGGCCGGGCTGACAGGCTCCTGTGCATGACCTGCCGAATCGAGTTCCACACCGCTCGGTGAGCGCCCCGGCTGTGCCGCCGTCCGCCCTGTACGACCAGGTGCTCCGCCTGCGGCAGGAGTCGCCGGACGGGCTCCCGCCCGGCCGCGGCTTCGACCTCCCCGCCGACCTCCGCACCGATCTCCCCGGTCTTCCCGCCGGTCTCCGCACCGAATTCCCCGCCGACCTCCCGTCGGAGCCCCCCGTGGAGTCTCCTTCGGAGCCCCGTGAGACCCGGCTGTCCCGCGGGGAGGCGGCGGATGTCATCCGGGAGGCGCTGAACCCGCTGCCGGAGGATTCCGCGACCCTGCACCGCCGCTTCGCCGAACTCGGCGTCCGGGGCCGCCACCGGCGCCTGATCCAGTCGGCCGTCGCCGCCCTGCCGCTGCCGTCCGACGAACACGCCACCGCCCGCTCCCTGGCCAGGGAGCTGACCCGGAGCGGCAGCACCGTGCCAGCCGTCACCGCGGGCCTCGCCCTTCTCACCCGCCTCGGCGAGCCCGAGGACGTCCCGTATCTCTCCACCCTCGGCCTGCTCCGGTCGCTCACCGGGCCGGCCGTCCAGGCCCTCGACGCCCTCGACCGTCGGTCCGCCGCCGTCCTCTGGCTCGTGACCTCCGTGCGCCGCGGCGAACTGCGGCCGCTCGTCCATGCGTTGGGGACGGGGAACGTACCGGCCATCCGCTCGGAACTGGTGGCCTTCCGTGCCGAACCCCGTTTCCTCGGCGCCGCGACCGCCCGCCGTATCGCGGAAGCCGCCGGGTTGCCCGACCTGCTCGCCGAGCGTCCCGCCGACCCTGCCCTGCTCGCCCGGGCGGCCCGGCTGCTCGTCCGGATGGCGTGCGCGAGCGACGACGTGACCGAACTTCTCACCTACCGCGAGGCACCCGCCGTGTACGAAACCGTTGTCACCCGGGCCGGTCTCCTGCCGCCGACCCTCGAACAGCACGCCACTCTTCTCTCCCTCGCCCTCGATCTGAGCAGCGGCCCCGGAGCGCTGCTGGACTGGCCCTCCGGCTGCCGCGAGACGCTCCTGGGATCCCTCGGCCGGCTGCTGGCCGAACCCTCCTGGACCGTCCTGGCCGACCTCGACGCGGAGCGCTCGGCCGACGCGGACCGGCGGCTCCGGGCGGGCTGGATCCGGCGTACCGGACGGCGGCCGTTCACTCGCCCCGCCGCGCCCGACAGCGGGCTGCGCATCGAGATCGTGGCCGGAGACCCCGTGGACCGGGGGCCGGTCGAGACCCGCATCCTCGTGGACGGGCGGCCCCTCGTCCCCGCGGTCTTCGCGCACGGTCCCGCGCTCAGCCCGGAGCTCCTCCTCGACGAGGGTCTGCTGCGGGCCACCCCGGAGCCCCGCCGGGTGCGGCTGGCGGAGGCCTGGTGCGGCGAGGGCTGCTGCGGCGCGCTCCACGTCACCATCCGCCGCGACGGCGACCGGGTCGTGTGGGAGGACTGGCGGCGGCCGCCCCCGCCGGGCATCCGGGGGCCCGCGCCCGAACTCCCGGCCCTTCGGTTCGACGCCACCGCCTACGACGCGGAGATCGCTCGCGCGGAGGGTGACCGGGCCTGGTCCTGGCGGGCCCGCGCGGTGGCCCGGCTGATCAAGGCGGGGCTGGTCGAACGGCCGGACCTGCTGAGCCGGTGGGACGCGCGCCGGGGCTGGACCAGCACCGGCACGGAGGACCCGGACGTCGTCCAGGTGCACTTCTGGTACCAGCCGGGGCTCGGCGCGGGGCGCCCGGAAGGCGACCCTCTCGTGTTCCGCTGGACGGTGCCGGACGACGGCACCCCGCCCGAGGCGCAGGCCGCCGTCGCCCTGCGCCGCCTGGCCGAGGAGGACCCGAAGAAGTACGGCCGGGTGAGCGGCGGCACCCGGAAGCGCGCCGAAGAGCTCGGCTACACCTGGCCCTTCGACGACTGACCGGCTCCCCGTCCGGCCCTCGCCCGGCTCCCCGTTCGGACCCGGCTCAGCTTCTCGGCGTCTCCGTCGTCGACAGCAACTCGCGCAGCAGCCCGGCGAGTTGATCGGCCCGTTCGGTGTCCAGGGCGGCGGTCAGGGCCTCGGTCTGGGCGGCGAGGCCCGCGCCGACCGCCCGGTCGACCAGCTCGAGACCCTTCTCGGTCAGCGTCACCTGGAGGCCCCTGCGGTCGTGCGGGTCGGGGGAGCGGCGCAGCAGCGCGGCCCGTTCCAGTTTGTCGAGGCGGCCCGTCATGCCTCCGGTGGTGAGCATGAGCGTCGCCGACAGCTCGCGGGGTGAGAGCGTGTAGGGCTCGCCGGAGCGGCGCAGGGTGGCGAGTACGTCGAACTCGCCGCGTCCGATGCCGAGAGCCGCGTACGCCTTCTCCAGCCGGTCGCCCATCGCGCGCGAGAGCCGGGAGATCCGGCCGAAGACCTCCATGGCGCCCGTGTCGAGATCCGGCCGGACCGTCGCCCACTGCTCGATGATCGCGTCGACGGGGTCCTTGCGCGGGGGCTGCGGGCTGCTCATGGGACGAGTATCCCCCGATTCCGCTCACCCACGAGAAAGTGGCTCGACGCTAAGCGGACTATTGCTAAGCGGATCACCGCTAGGTGACTCACGGCTAAGCAGATCACGGGTGATCCGCTTGACGCTAAGTCGCTTAGCGCTAAGCTAATCTCATGAAGAGGTCCACGACCGTCCTGCTCACCGCTCTCGCCCCGGTCTCCTGGGGCACCACGTACGCGGTCACCACCGAGTTCCTCCCCGCCGACCGCCCCCTGTTCACCGGGCTGATGCGGGCCCTGCCCGCCGGGCTGCTGCTGCTCGCCCTCGGCCGGGCCCTGCCGCGCGGCGTCTGGTGGGGGAAGGCCGCGATACTCGGCGCGCTGAACATCGGCGCCTTCTTCCCGCTCCTCTTCCTCTCCGCCTACCGGCTGCCCGGCGGCCTGGCGGCTGTCGTCGGCTCGATCGGACCGCTGTTCGTCGTCGGGCTCTCGGCGCCGCTGCTGGGCCGGCGGCCGACCGTCCGGACCGTGGTGGCCGGGGTCGTGGCCGCGTTCGGCGTCAGCCTGGTCGTGCTGAAGGCGGCCGGGGCCCTGGACACGCTCGGCGTACTCGCGGCGCTCGCCTCCACCGCCTCGATGTCCACCGGCACGGTCCTCACCAAGCGGTGGGGCCGCCCGGCCGGCGTCGGTCCGCTCGCCCTCGCCGGCTGGCAGCTCACCGCGGGCGGCCTGCTCATCGCCCCGCTCGCCTTCCTCGTCGAGGGCGCCCCGCCCGCCCTGGACGGCCGCGCCGTCGGCGGCTACCTCTACCTCGCCCTGGCGAACACGGCGGTCTCGTACTGGCTCTGGTTCCGCGGCATCGGCCGGCTCACCGCCACCCAGGTCACCTTCCTCGGCCCGCTCTCCCCGCTGACCGCGGCCGTCGTCGGCTGGGCCGCCCTCGGCCAGGCGCTGACACCGGTACAGCTGACGGGTATGGCGCTGGCGTTCGGCGCGACGGTGGCGGGCCAGCTGAGGGCCGGCGCAGGGACCGTACGCACCTTCGGGCCCGCGGGGAGCAACGCCCGCGAAGACGGGGACCGGCCGGAGGTGACGGGTCCGGCGCTCCGACGGTGAGCGAGACCAGCCCCCGACCCGACCCTACGCGGCCCAGCCCGACCTGACCCGACCTCCGGCATGGCATCGCAGGACAGGACAGGACAGGACCGGACAGGGCAGGCATGGCAGAGGGCGCCCGGTGTGGCACCGGGCGCCCTCTGTCGCGTAAAGGACCGCCGGACTACTGCGCGTCGGCCGCCTGGGCCTTCAACGCGCGCTCCACGCCCGCGCGGGCTTCGGAGACGAGGCGGCGCAGGGCCGCGTTCGGCTCGGCCGAGGCCAGCCAGGCGTCCGTCTTGTCCAGGGTCTCCCGGGAGACCTGGACCGCCGGGTAGAGGCCGATCGCGATCTGCTGGGCGATCTCGTGCGAACGGGAGTCCCAGATGCCCTTGACGACCTCGAAGTACCGGTCCGTGTACGGCGCGAGCAGCTCACGCTGGTCGGTCTGGACGAAGCCGCCGATGACCGCCTCCTGCACGGCGTTCGGCAGCTCGTCGGAGTCCACGACCGACGCCCACGCCTCGGCCTTGGCCTCCGGGGTCGGGCGGGCGGCCCGCGCGGTCGCCGCGTGCCGCTCACCGGCGGCCGTCTTGTCCCGCTCGTACTCGGCGGCGATGTCCGCCTCGTCGAAGGTCCCCACGGCCACCAGCCGCTGGACGAACGCCCAGCGCAGCTCGGTGTCGACGGCCAGGCCCTCGATCGTCTGGCCTCCGTCGAGCAGCGACTCCAGGAGGTCGATCTGCTCCGGCGTACGAGCGGTGGCCGCGAACGCGCGCGCCCACGCCAGCTGGTGGTCGCTGCCCGCCGCCGAGGACCGCAGATGCGCCAGCGTGGCGTCCGTCCAGCGGGTCAGCAGGGCCTCGCGGGTGGCCGGGGCGGCGTACAGGTCGATGGCCAGCTTGACCTGGCGGTGCAGCGACTGGACCAACCCGATGTCGGACTCCTTGCCGATGCCGGAGAGCACCAGGGACAGGTAGTCGCGGGTGGGCAGTTCGCCGTCCCGGGTCATGTCCCAGGCGGACGCCCAGCACAGGGCGCGCGGCAGGGACGCCTCGAAGTCGCCGAGGTGCTCGGTGACGAAGGCGAGCGACTGCTCGTCGAGGCGGACCTTGGCGTACGACAGGTCGTCGTCGTTGAGCAGGACGACCTCCGGACGGCGCTTGCCGACCAGCTGCGGTACGGCCGTCAGCTCGCCGTCGATGTCCAGCTCCACGCGCTCATCGCGCACCAGCTTGCCGCTGTCGGCGTCGAGTTCGTACAGACCGACGGCGATGCGGTGCGGGCGCAGGGTCGGCTCTCCCTTGGCGCCGGCCGGGAGCGCCGGGGCCTCCTGGCGGATCGCGAAGGACGTGATGACGCCCTCGGCGTCCGTCTCGATCTCGGGACGGAGGACGTTGATGCCGGCGGTCTGGAGCCACTTCTGCGACCAGGTGCCGAGGTCACGGCCGGAGGTCTCCTCCAGCGCGCCGAGCAGGTCGGACAGGCGCGTGTTGCCGAACGCGTGCCGCTTGAAGTAGGCCTGCACGCCCGCGAAGAACTCGTCCATGCCGACGTACGCCACGAGCTGCTTCAGGACGGACGCGCCCTTGGCGTAGGTGATGCCGTCGAAGTTGACGAGGACGTCGTCCAGGTCGCGGATCTCGGCCATGATCGGGTGGGTGGACGGCAGCTGGTCCTGCCGGTACGCCCAGGTCTTCATGGAGTTGGCGAACGTGGTCCACGAGTGCGGCCAGCGCGACTGCGGGTAGTACGCCTGGCAGGCGATGGAGGTGTACGTGGCGAACGACTCGTTCAGCCACAGGTCGTTCCACCACTCCATGGTGACCAGGTCGCCGAACCACATGTGGGCCAGCTCGTGCAGAATCGTCTCCGCGCGCAGCTCGTACGCCGCGTCGGTCACCTTCGACCGGAACACGTACTGGTCCCGGATGGTGACCGCGCCCGCGTTCTCCATCGCGCCCGCGTTGAACTCCGGCACGAACAGCTGGTCGTACTTCTTGAACGGGTACGCGTAGTCGAACTTCTCCTGGAACCAGTCGAAGCCCTGCCGCGTGACCTCGAAGATCGCGTCCGAGTCGAGGTACTCGGCGAGGGAGGGCCGGCAGTAGATGCCGAGGGGCACCGACTGCCCGTCCTTCTCGTACACGCTGTGGACGCTGTGGTACGGCCCGACGATGAGCGCGGTGATGTAGCTGGAGATCCGCGGGGTCGGCTCGAAGGCCCAGACGTCGTCCTTGGGCTCGGGCGTCGGGGAGTTGGAGATGACGGTCCAGCCGGACGGCGCCTTCACGGTGAACTGGAACGTGGCCTTGAGGTCCGGCTGCTCGAACGACGCGAAGACGCGGCGGGCGTCCGGCACCTCGAACTGCGTGTACAGGTAGGCCTGTTCGTCGACCGGGTCGACGAACCGGTGCAGACCCTCGCCGGTGTTGGTGTACGCGCAGTCCGCGACGACCCGCAGGACGTTACGGCCCTCCAGCAGGCCCGGCAGCGCGATCCTGGAGTCCTTGAAGAGCGCCGCCGCGTCGAGCGTGTCCCCGTTCAGCGTGACCTCGTGGACGGTGGGCGCCACCAGGTCGATGAAGGACTCCGCGTCCCCCTCCGCGACGTCGAAGCGCACCGTCGTGACGGACCGGTAGGTCCCTCCCTCCTGCGCGCCGGACAGGTCGAGATCGATCTCGTACGAGTCAACGGTGAGCAGCTTCGCCCGCTGCTGCGCCTCTTCGCGAGTCAGGTTTGTGCCAGGCACGCGGTCATCTCCTCGGATATGTGTCGGTTGCGTCATCCTTCCACGGGACGCCTGCCTGAGGCGACGACCTTATGGGCGGCCGGCCCGTCCGTCCGCCGAGGTGCTGGTCCGCTCGGCGGACGTGGCCGGGACCGCTCCCGAACGTGACGTCCAAAAGCCGCCGGTCTCCTCGGCCGCCCGGCGCCAGGGTGGAGGTATGACCTTCACAGTGAACGACGTGGCCTGGGCGCCACGGGCCGTCCCGGATGGTGTGCTCGACGAGCTCCGGGTCGTCGACGACGCCGGACGGCGCACGGCCTCCTTCACCGACGAGGAGGGCGGCGCCCCGCTGCGGTGCTGTCTGCGACGCAGTGCCGTGGGGGAGCGGATCGCGCTCGTCTCGTACGCGCCGCTGCGTCGATGGGCGGCCGGGGCGGGCGTCGACCCGGGGGCCTATGACGAGCAGGGGCCCGTGTTCGTCCACGCCGACGGCTGCGCCGGATTCGCCGGGGACGGGTACCCCTTCGCCCAGGCGCACCGCACCGTGCGGCGGTACTCGGCCGAGGGCCGCATCCTGGGCGGCGCGCTCGTCGGCGCCGGCGGGCTCGACGAGGCGTTCCGGAACGCGTTCGACGACCCGGACGTGGCGTTCGTGCACGTCCGGGCCGTCGAGTACGGCTGTTTCCTCTACGAGGTCAGGCGGACCTGAGTTCGGCCGCCACCAGCTCCGCGATCTGCACCGCGTTCAGGGCCGCGCCCTTGCGGAGGTTGTCGCTGGAGATGAACAGGGCGAGACCGTGCTCCACGGTCTCGTCCTCGCGGATGCGGCCCACGAACGACGGGTCCTTGCCGGCCGCCTGGAGCGGGGTCGGGATGTCGGAGAGGGCCACGCCCGGGGCGCCGCCCAGCAGCTCCGTCGCGCGCTCGGCGCTGATCGGGCGCGCGAAACGGGCGTTGACCTGGAGCGAGTGGCCGGAGAAGACCGGGACGCGCACACAGGTGCCGGAGACCTTCAGCCCGGGGATCTCCAGGATCTTGCGGGACTCGTTGCGGAGCTTCTGCTCCTCGTCGGTCTCGTTCAGGCCGTCCTCGACGACCGAGCCCGCGAGCGGGATCACGTTGAAGGCGATGGGACGCTTGTAGACCTGCGGCTCCGGGAAGTCGACCGCCTCGCCGTCGTGCGTCAGCCGGTCCGCGTCGGGCACGACCTTCTGCGCCTGCCCGTGCAGCTCCGCCACGCCCGCGAGGCCCGAGCCGGACACCGCCTGGTACGTCGCGACGACCAGCGCCTCCAGACCGGCCTCCGCGTGCAGCGGCTTCAGGACCGGCATCGCGGCCATCGTCGTGCAGTTCGGGTTGGCGATGATGCCCTTGGGGCGGTCCACGATCGCGTGCGGGTTCACCTCGGAGACGACCAGCGGCACCTCGGGGTCCTTGCGCCACGCCGACGAGTTGTCGATCACGACCGGGCCCTGCGCGGCGACCTTCTCGGCCAGCGCCCGCGAGGTCGCGCCGCCGGCGGAGAACAGGACGATGTCGAGGTTCGCGTAGTCGGCCGTCGCCGCGTCCTCCACCGTCACGCCGTCCAGGACCGTCCCCGCCGAACGCGCCGACGCGAACAGACGCAGCTCCGTGACGGGGAAGTCACGCTCCTTGAGGATCCTGCGCATGACCGTGCCGACCTGACCGGTGGCTCCGACGATTCCGACCCTCACGGTGACTCCTTGCTCTGTTCACGGCTCTTTACGGGCTTTTTCCATCATGCGGCCGACCCCGGCCCACCTGTCCAATTCTTTGCCCACCATGCTCGAGGACTGGGACGCCCGCCGGTGTGACGTACGCCTCCCGAGGATTTCCCACGGTCGCACCGAACGTTTTCGCGCGCCACGGCGTCGTAGGGGAAACGCGGTAGGGAGGGGTGGCTGTGCTGCGCAGAAAAGCCCGGCGCGCCCAGGGGGACGGGGCCGGACAGGGCGACGATCCGCTGGACGCGGCGCAGGAACGCCGGGTGCGGGCGGTGCTCGCGCTGGGCGGGGTGCCGCAGGCGGACCTGCCGGACGGGGTGCAGCAGGTCCGCCTGCGGCTCCTGGAGCGCGCGGCGAAGGGGTACGAGACGCCGCGCGACGTCTCCGCGTGGGCGGCGGTCGTCGCCTCCAACCTCGCCATGGACTGGCATCGCGCCAAGCGCCGTCAGGAGCGGCTGGGGGAGCGGCTGGCCTCGCTGCGCCAGCACGAGCACCCCTCCGGAGAGGACACCAGCGTGCTCTCCCTCGCCGTCGCGCAGGGCCTGGACGACCTGCCCGACGCCCAGCGCCAGGTTCTCGTCCTGCGTTTCTACGCCGACCTGCCGGTGCGCTCGATCGCCCAGGAGCTGGGCGTCCCGGAGGGCACGGTCAAAAGCCGCCTGCACACCGCGGTCCGGGCCCTGCGCGCCCGCCTGCACGAAGACGAGGTGGTGTGACATGACCGCCCGACCCGGACGACCCGAACGCGGAGACGAACCGCACGACGAGAGCCACAACGCTCACGAGAGCCAGGACCGGCATGAGAGCCACGACCGGTACGGGGACGACGATCGGTACGAGGACCACGACGGGCGGGAGGGGTACGACGGCATGGACGCGTTGATGGCCGCCGTCCTCGACGTGCCCCTCTCCGACCTCTCCGAGGAGGCCCGCGCCGATTCCGCCTACCTGGCCGCCCACCGCTCGGCGACCGCCGACGTGGCGCTCCTGCGCGAGCAGCTCGGCGTCCTCGCGGACGTCCTGACCGAGCCGGTGAGCGAGCGGACGCGGGCCCCCGCGCCCGCCCCGGCCGCCGTACCGGGGCGGAGGCGGGCTCCCGCGCCGGCCCCGGTACGACGGCCGCGTCCACCGCGCCGGGTCCGTCCCCTCGCCCTGCGCCTCGCCGGCGTGGCCGCCGCCGGTGCGCTGGTGCTCGGAGGCGGGTGGGTGGTCGTCCAGATCGGCCAGGGGGTGGCCGGCGTCGAGTCGAGCAAGAGCGCCGACAGCGCGGCCGGCTCCGACGAGAAGGCCGACGCGTCGGCGGGCGACGGGTCGAGTCTCCTCGGCGATCCCGGCTATCTGGCCTGCGCCCGGCTCGTCGTCGAGGGGGACGTCACCGCCGTCGGCCGGGTGGCGGGCACCGCCCGGGAGCGGGTCACCGTGCACGTCACCCACGCCTACCGGCCGGCGGCCGGGAGCGGGCCCGAGGTCGACTTCGTGCTGGAGGAGGACATGGACCCGCTGTTGCGCGAGGGCGACCACGTCCTGGTCGCCCTGTCGAAGGGGTCCACCACCCCCGACGTCTGGGCGGTCGGCGAGCCCGACATCGCCCAGGAACGTGAGGCGCTCACCCGGGCCCTGCCCGAGACGGAGGGCGTCACCTGCGAGTAGGCGGGGCACGCCGTGACACGGCGAAGGGCGGGCGCCCCGGTGGACGCCCGCCCCTGTCGACCGCTGCCGGTCGGCCCCTACCGGTCGACCACCGTCGGTCGACCGGTCAACCGGTACCGGTTACGGAGTGACCTTCTCGATGGCCACGTTGCCGATGCCCGCGACGGTGCCCCGCGCGTTCACCAGCTGGACCTGGCCGAAGAAGGCGCGGCCCTCGGGCGCGGCGGCCGCGGCGGTGACGGTCGCGGAGACCGACGCCGAGGCGCCCGTGCCGAGCTTCACCGGCGTCGACTCGTCGACGGTGACGGTGCCGAGCGAGGACGAGAAGAACACGTCCAGGTAGTCGTACGCCGTCGTGCCGGCCGGGACCGAGTAGCCCGCGACCTCGATGGTGTACGTGCCGGCGGCGGGCGACGGGATGGAGACCGCTTCCTCCGAGTCACCGTCGGCCTGCTGGGCGACCTGGTTGCCGGCCGCGTCGAAGACCGTCAGGTCCAGGTCGGCGGAGGCGTCGGAGACGTTGCCGATGGAGACGTCCAGCGACTTGGCGCCGGCCGGGACCTCGACCGTGGTGGTGTCGGTCGCGCCGTTCGCGATGGTCGGGCGGGTCGCCTTGGACGAGCCGAGCGGGCCGCCGGCCAGCTTGCCGTCGATGGCGGCGAAGTTGTTCGTGACCTTCCACGAGACGGGGGCCGGGGTGCCGACCTTCGCCTCGGGCACGGTCACGGTCGCCGGGTCGAAGGCCGCGCCGTAGACGGTGGCGTCCAGCTTGTACGGGTTGTCGAGCAGCGGCGAGGTGCGGCGCGACTCGACCTCGATCTCCCAGACCCCGGGCTGCGGGTCCTGGTACGAACGGGCGTCGGGCTTGCAGCCGTTGCCGTCGAGGTAGTTGTTGTAGCAGTAGATCGTGGAGCTGTCCTCGACCCCGACGCCGTACGGGTGGATCGAGATGAACCGGGTCTGGCTCTTGTCCTTCAGCCCGCCGATCGCGACCTCGAACGCCTTGGCGCCCTCGGGTACGGTCAGGAAGTAGGACTGCGAGCTGTTGCGCTGCACGGTGTTCGACGCGTGGAACGTGTAGTTCACCGGGGTCGAGACGACGACCGTGTTGAGGATCTGCTTGTCGAGGCCCTCGGTCTTCGGGTCGTCGACCTCCAGGATCGCGCTGGCGATGCCCGCGGCCTTCGGCTGGGCCTGGATCTTGACCGTCACCGGCTTGTTCAGCGACAGCTTCACCTCGTCCGAGCCGAGGATCTTGAAGGTGCCGGCCGCGTTGTTCTCGAGGTGCAGCTCGTGGCGGATCGCCTTGTCGGCGCCGGACGTACGGGTGATGGTGACGTCGTACGTCTTCTTCTGACCGGCCTTCAGGCCGCCCTCGCGGTCGTAGATGCCGGTGCCGAAGCCCGGCGTCTTCAGCGCGAAGTCGAGCGCGGTGTCGACCGGCGCCTTGACGGCGTAGTCGTGGGCGGTGGCGCCCTTCTTGATGGACTTCCAGGCGTCCACGATGTTGATGGCGCCCGCGCCCTCCTCGTACGCCTGAAGACCCTTGATGTGGTCGGCGGTCGAGGTCAGCGCCGTGCGCAGGATCGCCGGGGTGAGCGCGACCTTGGCCTGCTTGGCGGCCGAGATGAGCAGCGCCGAGGCGCCCGCGGCCTGCGGGGAGGCCATCGAGGTGCCCTGGAGCATGGAGTAGCCGGCCGGCAGCGGGTAGCCCGACTCGGCGACCGGGGCGCCCGGCAGCCAGGTCTGGGTGGTGTTGATCGCGGCGCCCGGGGCGACGAGCGTCGGCGTGAAGCCGCCGTCCTCACGCGGGCCGCGCGAGGAGAAGGGCAGCAGCGCGTACTTCTTCGTCACCTGCGAGCCGTAGTTGGCGGCCCAGGTCTCCTTGGAGATGGCCGCGCCGACCGAGATCACCTTGTCGGCCAGACCGGGGTCGCCGATGGTGTTGGCGCCGGGGCCCTCGTTGCCGGCCGAGATGACCAGCTGGACGCCGTAGGTGTCGATGAGGCGCGTGTACAGCTCGGCGCGCGCGTTGTTGCCGTCGTTCAGACCCGGCAGACCGCCGATCGACATGTTGACGATGTCGACGCCGCGGTTGGCGACCAGGTCGATCATGCCCTCGGTGAGGGCGACGTTGGTGCAGCCCGGGCCGAAGACGCAGGCGCGGGAGGAGACGATCTTCGCGCCGGGCGCGGCGCCGTTCATCTTGCCGCCGAACAGTCCGTTCGCGGCGGTGATGCCGGCGACGTGCGTGCCGTGCTCGCTGGCGATGAGACCGATGTTGGCGAAGTCGGCCTTCTTGCCGACCCAGTCGCCGCCGTACGGGTCCATCGGCACGTCCTTGCGGATCTGCACGACGAACGGCTGCCGCTCGGCGACGTCGGTCGCCGGGTTGTCGGTGCCGAAGTACCCGATCTGGTAGCCGTCCTTGTACGGCTTCATCGCGGTGTCGTCGGCGAAGTCGCCGTTGTTGTTCACATCGACGGTGACCGTGCCGGCGGCCGCGTCGTACAGGACGCCCCACGCGTCGGTGGTGTCGCCGTCGCGGTTGACGTCGCCCTTCGCGTCGCCGCCCGCGGTGGCGGACTCCCGGAAGAGGTTGACCTGGTAGGCCCCGGGCTTCGCCGTCCAGGTCCGGCCGCCGAAGGTGAAGCTCGGCCCGGACACGGAGGTGGTCATCGCACGCCAGGAGGCGTCGCCGTCGAGGATCGGGTCGGTCGCCGTCACCCAGTCGACGATCTTGCGCTCGCCGGTGGTGGTCTTCTGGAGCGCGGGGTGCGCCAGGTCCACGCCGGAGTCGAGGACGCCGATGGTGACACCGCGGCCGTCCGCCTTCGGGTTCTTCTTCACGAAGTCGACGGCGCCCGTCTCGAAGGACGGGTTGTACGGGTTCTCGGCGGGGGTGTTCTTGTTCGGCGCGGAGTAGGTCTTCGTCTTCGCGGCGGACTTGGCGCCCTTCGCGGTGTCCGCGCTCGGCGTCGGATCGTCGAGGACGATGTCCTGCCGCAGGTCGATGGCGTGCACCGAGGACAGCTTGGCGGCGGCGGCGATCGCCGAGTCGGCCCTGCCCGTCGGGACGGTGGCGCGGACGTAGCCGACCTTGTCGTAGGACTGGCCCACGGAGCCGCCCTTGACCGCGTCCAGCTCCTTGGCGACCTGCTCGGTCTGGCCGGGGGCGGTCGCGACCATCAGCGTGACGTTCTTGTCGCCGGCGGCCTTGGCCTCGGCGAGGAGGTCGGCGTCGTCGGAGCCGAGCTTGTCGTGGGCGGACTTCGCGCCCGGGTCGGCCGCGGCCGGGGTCTGGCCGGCGTCGGCGGAGAAGGCCATGGGTATCGGGCCGGCCGCGGACAGCGCGGCCACCAGGCCCGCGGCCACGGCTATCCGGGCCACACGTCTTGCGCCCGATATCGGTTCACGCTGAGGGGTGAGGGTCATCGGCATCCCTTGTAGGTAAAGGAACGAGCACCACGTGACCAGGCCGTTCCTGCCTGATCACGATCGTCCGGAATGCGGTCCCGGATGACCGCAAAGCTTTACCTAAGGGACAGCTGTTTGGGGAGAGTTGACCGAATCGATATGGATGTATGGGGAAAACCCTCTACGAGCCCCCTGTGCGAGGGCTGTCCGCCGGTTGTGCGGGTTTCGGTCGGTCCTCCGGTCGGACGTCCTCGGTCGGACGTCCTTCGGTCAGGCGTCCTTGGCGCGGGCGTAGTGCCGGGAGGCCTTCGCGCGGTTGCCGCAGGCCGCCATGGAGCACCAGCGGCGGGTGCCGTTGCGTGAGGTGTCGAAGAAGTGCAGCACGCAGTCCTCGTGCGCGCAGCCGCGGATCCGGTCGGGGGCGGCGGAGAGCAGCTCCAGGTAGTTCCGGGCGGCCAGCCAGCCGGGCCCCCAGGCGTCGTCCCTGAACTCGGCCCGCTCGCCGGGTCCTTCGGCGGTGAGGGTGGGCCGGATCCGCCCGTGTCCGAGCACGGTGTCGACGCCGGTGGTGTCCGTCGGGCCGTCCGTCGGGCCGTCCGTCGGGCCGTCCACCGCGGCCTTCAGCGCGTCACGGGCGCGGAGGGTGTGCCGCAGGGTCGCCGCGTCGGCCGTGAACCGCTCGTCCAGCCCGTTCGCGGCGAGCCACACGGCGAGCCCGTCCGTGTCCCGCAGCAGATCCTGGACGGCGCCCTCCCGTACCCACCGCGTGTTGAGCAGGTCGAGCGCGAGGGGTTCGCCGGTGAGGGGGCGGAGATCGGGGGCGGTGGCGGACATCGGGGGCTCCTTCCGGGCTAACCGCTCAAGAGTACGTGACCGGTTGACACGCTTGATTCTAACCCTTAACCTCGATGTGAGCGGTTAAATTCGCGATCGGTGTGCGGGGCCCGAGGGGCTTTGCCGGGGCCGAGGAGGTCGAGCAGGTCATGGACGTCTACCACTCCGGCTCGCGTGCGGTTCAGGACCGCGTCGGGGTCCGCGACCTCGCCGATCACATGGGCCGGGCGATCGGCGAGGGCGTCAGGCCGGTCGTCGCCGCCTTCCTGGAGCTCCAGCCGCTGCTGGTCCTGGGCGCGGCCGACCCGGTGGACGGCCGGGTGTGGGCGTCGGCGCTCACGGGCGCCCCCGGCTTCGTCCGGGCCACCGGACCCCGCCGGATCTCGGTCGCCACCGGCGTCTCCCACGCCTGCCCGTCGGACGGTGCGGACGCGCCGCCCCCGGCCGACCCCCTCGCGGCGGCACTGGCCACCCCCGGGACCCCCGTGGGCACGACCGTTCTCGATCCGCGCACGCGACGCCGGGTCCGGGTGAACGGCCGACTGCGGCCCACCCCGCGCGGCTTCGCCGTCGAGACCGACCGGGTGTTCGCCAACTGCCCCAAGTACGTGCAACGCAGGGAGACCTACGAGACCGTCGACCGAACGCCCGGCAGCCCGCGCCGCAGCACCGAACTGACGTCCGGGCAGCGGGAGTTCCTGGCCGCCGCCGACACCTTCTTCCTCGCCACCCTCCACCCCGACGGCGCCGGGGCCGAACTCGGTCACCGCGGCGGCGCCCCCGGCTTCGTGCACGTGGCCTCACCGCGCACGCTCACCTGGCGCGACCACCCCGGCAACTCGATGTTCCTCACCCTGGGCAATCTCGCCACGGACCCCCGCGCCGGCCTGCTCTTCCTCGACTGGACGACGGGCCGCACGCTCCAGCTCACGGGCGAGGCCCGCACCCGGTTCGCGCCCGACGGCGAACGTACGGTCCACTTCACCGTCGCGGAGGCGGTCGACACCCCCGCCGCGCTCCCGCTGCGCTGGTCCGCGCCCGAATACTCCCCTGCGAACCCGGATCCGACCGGCTAACGTCCCCCCATGCGCAAGAAGTTGAGGGTGGCGGCCTATGCCGTCTGCGTCCGTGACGGACAGCTCCTGCTCGCCCGTTCACCGGCCCCCGACGGCACCCTCGAGTGGGTGCTGCCCGGCGGTGGCATGGAGCACGGCGAGGACCCCCTCGACACCGTCGTGCGCGAACTGGACGAGGAGACCGGCTACCGCGTCGAGGTCACCGGCCTGCTCGGCATCGACTCCTCCCGTCACACCTTCCGCCGCGGGGGACTACGCCGGCCCGTGGACCACCACGGCGTCCGGATCGTCTACGAGGGCCGGGTCGTCGGAGGCGAACTGCGCAATGAGGTGAACGGCTCCACCGACCTGGCCGCCTGGCACGATCTGGACGCGGTCCCCGGCCTCACCCGGATCCGGCTGGTCGACGTCGCGCTGCGGCTGTGGCAGGAACGGCCCGTGCACGGGCGGGTGTTCGCGCCCCCGCCGACCGGCCCCGGGGCCTGAACCGAACTCCGTGAGCGATATCTCCCGACCGCTGACCGCTGACCGCTGACCGCTGACCGCTGACCGCTGTCCGCCGAGCGCTGACCGCTGACCGCCGACCGCTGTCCGCTGTCCGCCGAGCGATATCCCGTGACTCGTACCCCGTGACCGATACCCCGTGAGATGAACGCGGAGTGACCGGCTCCGGGCGGTGTGCGGAGCAGTCGAGGTCCGCCCCGGTCCGATCGGGGCCCCCGAGATCCACGTACGCGATCGGCGTTGCCCGTTGCGAAGGCGTTCACGCGCAGGCCACTCCCGGTGCCGAGCATCCGAGGGAGCGGGATGTTCGCTGCCGCGACCGCCCGCGCCCACCGTCGACGCGTTCGTACTCGGGGAGATCGCGCCATGCCGCGCACACGCTCTGTCACGTCCTCCGTCCTGGGGGTCGACCGTCGTACCGTCCTCGCCGCCGCCGCGGCCGTCTCCGTCTCCGCGGGCGTCGGCTACGCCCTGCGCCCCACCGACAGCGAGGCGGCCCCCGCGGTGCCGCCCGCCGCCGCACCGGCTTCGGCCGCCCCCGCCAGGGAAGCCGCGCCGCCGGTCGCCGTGCCCGCCGCGCCCTCCGCCCCCTACACCAAGGGCACCACCCTCGCCTCCGTCGCCGCCCCGCGAACCGGCTCCGGGTACCGGCGCCTTCGCAGCGCGCCGGGCTGGCAGCGCGTCGTCCGCGGTGACCTGGCCGCGCCCGTGTCGGGCCGGGCGGGCCGCCGTACGACCCTCGCCGCCTTCGTCCAGCTCACCGACCTGCACCTGATCGACAGCCAGCACCCGCTGCGCCTGGAGTACCTGCGGGCCGCGAACGAGATCGCCTGGCGTCCGCAGGAGGCGCTCACCGTGCAGGGCGCGGTCGCGCTGGTGGAGCGGGTCAACGCCCTCCGGACGGCCCCCGTCACCGGCGCCCCGCTGGACTTCGTCGTCACCACCGGCGACAACACCGACAACAACGCCCACACCGAGCTGGAGTGGTACCTGAAGGTGATGAGCGGCGGCCGCATCACCCCCAACTCCGGGGACCCGCGCCACTACGAGGGCGTCCAGAACAGCGGCCTGCCCCTGTACTGGCAGCCCGACTCCACCACCCGTGACGCCTACAAACAGCGCGGGTTCCCGCACCTGGACGGCTTCCTCGCCGCCGCGATCCGCGAGGTGCGCAGCCCCGGCCTGAACCTGCCCTGGTACTCCACCGTCGGCAACCACGACGCGATGCCGCTGGGCTGCTACGCGCACGGCGACCCCTGGCTCGCCGAGTACGCGGTGGGCGGCCGCAAACTGATGGAGCTGAGCCCCGCCGAGGCCACGCGGCTCCAGCAGAGCATCAGCCAGGACAAGGACCCCCGGGGCGAGGTCATCCGCGACCTGCTGAAGTCGCACACCCGCACGTCCCGCGCGGTCACCCCCGACGCACGACGGGCCCCCTACACCCCCGCCGACCACCTCAGGGCCCATCTGGACCCGGCCCACAAGGGCGTGGGCGGACCGGTCGGCCACGGCTACACGGCCGCGAACCTGGACGCGGGCACGCAGTACTACACCTTCCCCGTGGCCGACGGCGTGATCGGGATCAGCCTCGACACCACCGACCCCGGCGGCCACTTCGACGGCTCCATCGGCACGGCACAGCTGAACTGGCTGGACGCGACCCTGCGGGCCCACAAGGACGCGTACGCCCTCGTCTTCAGCCACCACACCGGCAAGAGCATGTCCAACACCCGCCCCGACCCAGCCCGTCCGGCCGAGCGCCGCCACGACGGAGCCGAGCTGACGGCCCTGCTCGGCCGCCACCCCAACGTGCTGGCCTGGATCAACGGCCACATCCACCGCAACGACATCACCCCGCACCAGGGCTCCGGCGAGGGATCCGCCGCGGGCGGCACCTTCTGGGAGATCTCCACCGCCTCCCACGTGGAGTTCCCGCAGCTCGCCCGGGTCGTCGAGCTGGTGGACAACAAGGACGGCACCCTCTCGATCCACACCACCCTCATCGAGTCGTCCGCCCCGCACCGCACGGACCACGCCGACCTCTCCCAGACCGGCCTGGCGGCCCTCTACCGCGAGCTGTCCGCGAACGCCCGCTTCGACGGGGCACGGCTGGCGGGCGACGCGAAGGACCGCAATACGGAGCTGCTCCTGAGGAAGGGCGGCCGCAGGTGATCCGCCCGAGGTGAACGGCCCGAGGTGATCCGCCAGCCCGAGGTGATCCGCCCGAGGCGATCCGTCCCGAGCGTCACCTCTTCCGCAGCCACGGCACCAACTGCGCCACGCCCCAGGCCGCTTCCACGCAGAGGAAGGGCCACAGCACCCCCGGGGCGCCCTGGGCCAGCGCGTACGCCATCCACGCCGTGAACAGCGCGCGGGCGACGCCGTCGAGCAGGCCGTGCACCGCCAGCGGTCGGGCCAGGCGCAGGACGGCCCAGACGATGACGACCGACCCCATCAGATTCGCGAACAGGATCTGGATCGGGTCGGTCCGCGGGAACGCGCCCAGCCCCCACGCCCGGCTCCACGACGACAGCACGTCATGGACCAGCGCGTACGTCCACGGCGTCGCGAAGCCGGCCGTGACGACGAGGTCGTACCAGGCGCTCGCGCGGACGACACGGAGGAAGGAGGGGCCGGCGGGATCGAGGAACGGGGCGGAAGTGGTCATGAGGGCGACGCTAAACACTGGACTACGCTCCAAGGTCAAGCGTCGGACCGCTACCTGAGGAGGCTCCCGCATGCGCATCGGCGAGCTGGCTGCCCGCACCGGCACCACCCGGGACACCATCCGCTTCTACGAGAGGGTCGGCCTCGTCGAGGGCCGCCGACTGCCCAACGGGTACCGCGACTTCGCGCCGGAGACGGTGGAGTGGCTGGCCTACGTCCGTACCGCCCAGACCCTGGGTTTCACCCTCGCGGAGATCGCCCGGCACGGCGAGGAACTCCGTGAGGCCCCCGACTCCGCGGACGCCCTCTCCGCCCTCTTCGAGCAGAAGATCCAGATCGTCGACGCCCGCATGGCGGAACTCGCCGCCCTCCGCGCCGAACTCGCCGACCGCGTCGGCACGGGCTGCCCGCTGCGCACGGCGTGACGGGCGTGACGGGCGTGACGGTATGACGTCATGAGGAGGGGCCGCCGGGTCGCGCCCGACGGCCCCTCCTCTCCCCTCCTGGCCCTGCCCCGGTCCGTCACTAACGGGGCAGCACCACGACATACGCGGCCGGGTCCCGGTCGCCCGAGGCCATCAACGCCGTGCGGACGACGGCCGCCTGCTGTTCCATCGTGTCCCGCAGCTTCTTCGGCGTGATGTACACGACCGTGATGCCGAGCCGCTCCAGATGTTCGCGCTTGCGGGCGTACTCCGACCAGAGGGCGTCCTCGTCCTGCCTCGGCGCCCGGGTGTCCAGTTCGACCGCCACCGCCTGGTCCGGCCAGTACGCGTCCAGACCTCCCAGCGGCGGACCGCCCGGCAGCCGGAGGTCCACGTTCCAGACCGGGTCGGGAAGGCCGTACTCGTACACCATCGCGTACAGCCGCTCTTCCGCGATCGCGCGTCCCTCCGCGAGCAGCGAGTCCACCGCGTCCACCACATGCGGGCGGCTCAGCAACTTGGCGTTGTTCAACTCCCGTACCACCGCCGCCGGTTCACAGTGGCCCCCGCGTACCGCCTCCGTCAGCAGCCGCTGTACGGTCCCCGCGTCCGTCAGCTGGGCGACGGCGTCGGCGAGCGCGCGGGGCACCGGCGCCACCGGAACTCCCGTGGCCTGCGCGGGAGTCGGCAGGCTGCCCGTACGGACGACATGGGCGCAGCCCGTCGAGCGCAGCCGGCGCAGCCGCGGGACCAGGACGTCGATGTGTTCCAGGGACGGCAGCGGGGGAGCGGACGCGAGCCCGTGCAGGTTCAGGGCCGCCAGCCCGGTGATCATCGCCTCCTTGTACACCGGCCGGTGCGGGTCCCCGGCGCCCGGCTGGGTCGGCACCCCGGGCGGCGGCGTCGCCGTGTCGCGGCCCGCGTACATCAGCACCGCGTGCAGCCGCTCCTCGCTGGTCGGCGGGCCGGGGTGGAGTAGGTACACGCCGGGGAGGATCTGCTGCCAGGGGCCGCCGGGACGGCTCTGCTCGTCCGCCTCGGCCGGCGCGACGCCGTGCGAGCGGAGCTGGGCCGTGGTGGTGAGGCGGCGCTGTACGTCCGAGAGGTGGCGGACGGCGCGGGGGGACGCCGAGGGAACCTGGGGGAGCGGGGTGTTGTGGTGGTTCATGCAACGGGGATTCCGCGCCGGGCCGGTCTCGTAACCGCTGTTACACGCCCGTCGACAAATCCGGACAAGCTCGTCCTAAAGGACGGGTGTTCGGATGCCGATGGGGCGCCGAAAACCCCTGGTCCCGCAGGGGGGAGCCAGGGGTTACGGGTCGGATTGCCTGAATTCCGTAACGGTGACCGTCAGCGGAATTCATGGCCAAAGCTCAGGGCTGGAGACCTCGGTCGGTCCCGGCCCCCACGCCACTCGCCCCCGCGCCATCCGCCTGTGCGTCACCCGCCTGTGCCCGCAGCGACCGTGCCAGGTCGTCGCGCGCCTCCAGCACCAGCCGTCGCAGCGCCGGGGCCGCCGACTCGTGCGCCGCGAGCCACGCGTCCGTCGCCTCCAGCGTCCGAGGGGAGTCCTGGAGCGACGGGAACAGGCCCTTGACCACGTTCATCGCGATCTGGATCGACCGCTCGGCCCAGATCCGCTCGATCGACGCGAAGTACTTCTCCGCGTACGGGACGAGCAGCTCCCGCTGCGAGGGCCGGTCGAAGCCCGCGATCGTCGCCTCCACCAGCGCGTTGGACAGCGAGTCCGACTCCACCAGCTGGGCCCAGGCCTGCGCCTTGACCGCCGCCGACGGGCGGGCCGCGAGGCAGCGGACCTGATGCCGCTTGCCGGACGCCGTGTCGTCACGGGCCAGTTCGGCCGCCAGCGCCTTCTCGTCGGCGTACCCGTGCGCGACCAGCGGCTCCACGAACACCCAGCGCAGCTCCTGGTCCACCTCCAGGCCGTCGATCTTCGCCGTGCCGTCAAGCAGGCCCTGGAGCAGCTCGAAGTCGGAGTCGGAGGACGCCACCGTCGCGAAGAAGCGCGCCCAGGCCAGCTGGTGCTCGCTGCCCGGCTCGGCCGCCCGCAGATCCCGCAGCGCGGTGTCGGCGAGCAGTTCCTCGCCGGTCCGCCGCCAGGACCGCGGCGCGTAGTGGACCAGCGCCGAGTCCGCCCACGCGTGCAGCATCTGAAGGACGCCGATATCGGACTCGTCGCGCGCGAACCGCACCACCAGGTCCACGAAGTCGGACGCGGGCAGCAGCGCGTCCCGGGTCAGGTTCCACAGCGCCGACCAGCACAGGGCCCGGGCCAGCGGGTCGGTCATCGCACCCAGGTGCTCGCGCAGCGTGGCCAGCGAGGTGTCGTCGAAGCGGATCTTGCAGTACGTCAGGTCGTCGTCGTTGACCAGCACCAGCTCCGGGGCCTCCGCGCCCGCCAGCTCCGTCACGACCGTCCGCGGACCGTCGACGTCCGTCTCGGCGCGCGCGTACCGCACGAGACGGTCGTCCTCGCGGCGGTACAGGCCGATCGCCACCCGGTGCGGCCGCAGTTCCGGGTACGCCTCGGCGGCGTCCTGGACCACTGCCAGCTCGTCGATCCGGCCCCGCGGGTCCAGCAGCACCTGCGGGGTCAGCGAGTTCACGCCCGCCGTCTGGAGCCAGGACCGCGACCAGCCGGCCATGTCCCGGCCGCTGGTCTCGGCGAGCACCGACAGCAGGTCGCCGAGGCGCGTGTTGCCGTACGCGTGCCGCTTGAAGTAGCGCCGCGCGCCCTCGAGGAACGCGTCCTGGCCGACGTACGCCACCAGCTGCTTCAGGACGGAGGCGCCCTTGGCGTACGTGATGCCGTCGAAGTTCAGCTTCGCGTCCTGGAGGTCGCGGATGTCGGCGGTGATCGGGTGGGTGGAGGGGAGCTGGTCCGCGCGGTAGGCCCAGGCCTTGCGGCGGTTGGCGAAGGTGATCCAGGCGTCGGTGAAGCGGGTCGCGCCGACGTTGGCGAACGTGCCCATGAAGTCGGCGAAGGACTCCTTCAGCCACAGGTCGTCCCACCACACCATGGTGACCAGGTCGCCGAACCACATGTGCGCCATCTCGTGCAGGATGACGTTCGCCCGCGCCTCGTACGACGCCTGCGTCACCTTGCCGCGGAAGATGTACTCCTCGCGGAAGGTCACCAGACCCGGGTTCTCCATCGCGCCGAGGTTGTACTCGGGCACGAACGCCTGGTCGTACTTGCCGAACGGGTACGGGTAGTCGAAGTGGTCGTGGAAGAAGTCCAGGCCCTGCTTGGTGACGAGGAAGACGTCCGCGGAGTCGAAGTGGGGCGCCAGACCCTTGCGGCACATGGCGCCGAGGGGGATCTCCAGCGTCGTGCCGTCGCCCAGGTCGCGTGTGTAGGTGTCCGTCACATAGTGGTACGGGCCGGCCACGACACAGGTGATGTACGTCGAGATCGGCTTCGTCTCCGCGAAGCGCCACACCCCGTCGGTGCGCTCGCCGGCGCCGTTGCTCCACACCACCCACTCCTCGGGCGCCCGCACCTCGAAGCGGAATGGGGCCTTGAGGTCGGGCTGCTCGAAGCCCGCGAAGACCCGCCGGGCGTCGGCCGGCTCGTACTGGGTGTACAGGTACACCTCGCCGTCCTCCGGGTCGACGAAGCGGTGCAGGCCCTCGCCGGTGCGGGAGTAGGCGCACTGGGCGTCCACGACCAGCTCGTTCTCCGCGGCCAGGTCCTCCAGCAGGATCCGGGCGCCGTCGAAGACCTCACCGGGGTCGAGGTCGCGGCCGTTGAGGGAGACGGACGTCACACTCGGCGCGATCAGGTCCACGAAGCTCGACGCGCCGGGCTCGTTGCTGCGGAAGCGGATCGTGGTGACCGACCGGAAGGTGCGAGGTTCGTCCCCGGCCCGGTCGCCGACCGCCGACCGGAGGTCGAGGGACACGTCGTACCCGTCGACGGAGAGCAGGGCGGCCCGCTCCCGGGCCTCGTCGCGGGACAGGTTCTCACCGGGCACGGCGGTACTCCCTCAGTGCGTTGAGCACGGGCTTTCGGACAGGAGTGATCCTGCCACGCGCCCCTGACGCCCGGCAGCAGGGAATGTGCGGCACGGACGGCGGTGTTCAGGGGGGAAAGGCCTATCTCATGAGGATTGCTCGAGGAGAGACATGTCGGAGAAGACCCCCGTCGACTTCTGGTTCGACCCGCTGTGCCCGTGGGCCTGGATGACCTCCCGGTGGGTGCTGGAAGTGGAGAAGGTCCGTGACATCGAGGTCCGCTGGCACATCATGAGCCTCGCCGTCCTCAACGAGCCCAAGATCGACGAGCTGCCCGAGGAGTACCGCGAGATGCTCGCGGTCAAGGCCTGGCAGCCGGTGCGCGTGGTCACCGCCGCCTGGCAGCTGCACGGCGCCGACGTCCTCGGCCCCCTCTACACCGCGCTCGGCACCCGCATCCACAACAACGGCGAGGGCCCGACCGTGGAGGCCATCGCCGGCGCGCTCAAGGACGTCGGTCTGCCCGCGTCCCTGATCGAGTACGCCGAGCAGTCGGACTTCGAGTTCGACGCCCAGCTGCGCGCCTCCCACAAGGAGGGCATCGAGAAGGTCGGCCAGGACGTCGGCACCCCCGTCATCGCCGTCCCCGGACCCGACGGTGAGCAGATCGCCTTCTTCGGTCCCGTGGTCACCCCGGCGCCGAAGGGCGAGGAGGCCGCCCGCCTCTGGGACGGCACCCTCGCCGTCGCCTCGGTCCCCGGCTTCTACGAGATCAAGCGCTCCCGCACCAAGGGCCCGGACTTCAGCAACCTGTGACGGTGGTGGTGCCCCGCGAGCGCCGCCGGCGGGGCACCATGGACCCATGACGGAGGTCGACACCTCGGTACCGCACTCGGCCCGTATCTGGAACTACTGACGTCCGGCGGCACGGCCCTCGGCCGGTGTCACGGCCGGCGCAACAGCCCCCGCTCCATGGCCACCACCACCGCCCGGGTCCGGTCGTTCACGTCGAGCTTGGCGAACAGACGCAGCAGATGGGTCTTGACGGTCGCCTCCGAGATCACCAGACGCCGGCCGATCTCGGCGTTGGTCAGCCCGTCGGCGACCGCGCCGAGAACGTCCGTCTCCCGGGCGGTCAGCGCCTCCTGGACGGGGCGCCGCAGCCGGGCCACCAGCTTCTGAGCCACTCGGGGCGCGAGCACCGTCTCCCCGCGCGCCGCCGCCCGGATCGCGTCGACGAGCTGCTCGCGCGTGGTGTCCTTCAGCAGATAGCCGATGGCGCCGGCCTCGACCCCGCGCTCGATGTCCGCGTCCGTGTCGTACGTCGTCAGGATCAGCACCCGGGTGCGCGGATGGCGGGCGACGATCTCGGTCGTCGTGGTGACCCCGTCGAGTACCGGCATCCGCAGATCGACCAGAGCCACGTCGGGGTCGTGCCGCTCGACGAGGTCGAGGGCGGCACGGCCGTCGCCCGCCTCGCCGACGATCTCGATGCCGTCCTCCCCGGCCAGCAGGGCCACCACCCCGGCCCGCATCACGGTGTGGTCGTCGACCACGACGACCCGCAGCGCCGTCACCTTGCTCATGCCGCTCCCTCCGTGTCCCGGGCCAGTGGGATCGACGCCAGGATCCGCGTCCCGTCCCCGACCGAGCTGGTCACCGTCAGCCGTCCGCCCAGTTCCGCCACCCGCTTGCGCATCCCGTCCAGTCCGAAGCCCCTCGACTCCTCCACCACGAACCCGGCGCCGTCGTCGGTGATCTCCAGCTCCACCCCGTAGGGCCGCCGGGCCAGCACCACCCCGACCGTGGAGGCCCGGGCGTGCTTGCGCACATTGGCCAGGGACTCCTGGGTGCAGCGCAGCAGCGCGATCCGGGTCCGCTGGTCGCAGTCGAGGTCCGCCAGGTCGGCGTCCACGGTGAGCCCGGTGTCCTCGACGAAACGGTCCAGGACCCGCCGTAGCGCTGGCGCCGCGGAGCCCGCCACCGCGGCGCCCGCACGCCCGCCCGAGCCCACCAACTCCCGTGCCTCCGCGAGGTTCTCGCGGGCCGTCGACTCGATCGACCGCAGCTGCTGGGCGCTGCGCCCTGGATCGGCCGCCATCCCGGCCCGGGCCGCCTCCGCCAGCACCACGATCGACGCGAAGCCCTGCGCGAGCGTGTCGTGGATCTCGCGCGCCAGTCGCTCCCGTTCGTCCGCCGCGCCCTGCCGCTGGTGCGCCGCGGAGAGCTGCGCCTGGGTCCGCTCCAACTCCTCGATGAGCCGCGCCCGTTCGGTGCTCTGCGCGACCACCGCGTGCGCCCACAGCCCGATCAGCACCCCCACCGCGACGACGATGAGGGTGGACACGGCCGTCTCGCCGAGGAACTCCGCCGACCAGCCCTGCAGGAGCCAACTGCCCAGCAGCGTCGAGGCGGTGGCGAGCCCCAGGAACCCCATCGAGATCCTCGGGGTCCGCCCGAACATCCAGTAGTGCGGCAGCGTCACCATGAACAGCGCCGCGTAGCTGGTCCGCAGATACGCCAGCCCGCCGAGCGCGAGCACCAGCACCGTGAGATAGCCGTGCGGCCGTACCACGGGGTTGTCCGGGAAGCGGTCGAGGATCGCGTAGCACAGCACCACGCTGCCCAGCAGCGCGAGCGCCTCGTACATGCCCCCGCCGGGCCGCCCCAGGGCGGCGATCCCGACGGCCATCGCCGCGAACAGCACCCAGCACACCGCGTTCCAGCGGCGCAGGGAGGTGGCCCAGAAGGCGTCGGCGGAGGGCCCGGCGAGAGCGGTCATACCGATCAACGTACGTCGACCACCGGCCGCCCGGGGGGCACTTGGGGCCGCGGCCCCGCCGTCTCCCGGTCCGGCCGCGCCGGCCACCAGCTCCGCTCGCCCAGCAGCAGCATCGCCGACGGCAGGATCAGGATGCGTACGACGAAGGCGTCCAGCAGGACGGCCGCCGCGAGCACGAACCCGATCTGCTTCATCTCGATGATGTGGAGGAAGACGAAGCTCACGAACACCGTCGTCATCACGACCGCCGCGCTGGTCACCACGCTCGCCGACCGGCGGACCCCGTCGAGCACCGCCTGCCGGGTCGGGGTGCCCGCGAGCACGGCCTCCCGGATCCTGCTGACGACGAACACCTGGTAGTCCATGGAGAGTCCGAAGAGGATCACGAACAGGAACAGCGGGACCCGGGACCCGATCGAGCCGGTGGAGCGGAAGTCCAGCAGCCCTTCGGCCCAGGTGTGCTGGAAGACGAGGACCAGCAGCCCGAGCGCCGCCGCCGCCGACAGCAGGTTCAGCACCACGCCGATCAGCCCGAGGACGACGGAACGGAACGCGTACACCGTCATCAGGAAGGTCACCAGCAGCAACGCCCCGAGGACGAGGGGCAGTTTGCCGTTCTGGTGCGCCGGATAGTCGGTGTACCGGGCCACGTCACCGCTGACGCCGTACGCGGCGCCGGCGATCCGGCCGACGGTGGCGGGCAGGTAGTCGTGGCGCAGGTGGTCGAGCGAGTCGTAGGCCCGGTCGGAGTCGCCAAGGTACGGCACGCGCAGTTCGAGGGTGCTGACACGGTGGTCCGCGGAGGTGCGGAGCCGGGGCGTGCCGGTGAACAGGGGGTCGGCGTCCGCCAGCCGGGTCAGTGCGTCCAGTGCCTCGGCGACCTCGGCGGCCCGTGCGGCGTCGGCGCGCACGACCACCTGGTGGGTGACCCGGTGCTGCGGGAACGCCTCGTTCAGCCGGTCGTACACCCGCATGGCGGGGATCTCGCGGGAGTGGGTGTCCCGGCTCATCTCCGTGATGTGCAGGCCTGCCAGCGGGACGACGAGTGCGAGCAGGGCGAGGACGGAGACACCGAGGGTGGCGAACGGGTGCCGGGCGGCGGGGCGCAGCAGCGCGGTCCAGACCCGGCCGCCGCTCTCACTCCTCTCACCGCTTCCGCCGCTTCCGCCGCGGGGACGGCGTGCGGGCCTGCCCCGCTCCGCCCGGCGTGCGGCCCTGCGCTCCGCCCGCTGCCCGAGCACCGTCAGCAGCGCGGGGAGCGCCGTCAGGGAGCTGGCCATCGCGACCAGGACGACCACCACGGTGCCGGTGGCGAGCGAGGAGAAGATGACGTCCGAGGCCAGGTACAGCGTGGCGGTGGACGCGACGACCGCGAACCCGGAGACCATCACCGCCCGGCCCGAGGTGGCGGCCGCCAGCTCTACCAGGGCCTGCGAGCTCAGCCGCCCCCCGGAGCGGGCCCGCTCCTCGCGCTCCCGCTTCAGATGGAAGAGCGTGTAGTCGACGCCGACGGCGAGGCCGATCATCAGGATGACGTTCGTGCCGACCCCGGTGTCCGGGGAGACGTGCGAGGCCACCATCGACAGGCCGACGGCCGCCGCGATCGACGACAGTGCGAGCAGCAGCGGCACGGCGGCCATGGTGAGCGAGCCGAACACGACCAACAGGGTCAGCAGCGTGACCGGCAGGGTGATCTTCTCGGAGAGCGCGAGGTCGTCACCGCGCTGTTCGTCGACGCCCTTGCTGATGGAGGGGCTGCCGGTCTCCTGGAGCAGCAGCTCCGGGTGGGCCCGCTGGACGGCCGCGGTCTGCGCGGTGAGCGCGTCGACCTTGTCCTTGGCGTCCCGCTCCTCGCCCCGCAGAGCCACCTCGACCATGAGGATCCGGCCGTCGGCGGAGCGGATCGGCGCGGCCACCTCGGCGACCTCGGGCAGCCGCTCCATCCGGGCGGTGAGGTCCCGGACGGCCCCGAGGGCCGCCTCGGCGCCGAGGGTGCCCGACCGCGCGGAGATCAGCACCTGCTCGGCCGACCTGCGTTCCAGATGCCCTTCGGCCGCCATGGCCTCGGCCCGGCCGGCCTCGCCGACCCGGTAGTCGGCCGTCCTCGCGCTGTTCATCCCGACGGCACTGCCGGCCGCCAGGCACAGCGTCACGAAGACCAGCCAGCCGACGATCGCCCGCCAGGGGTGCCGCGCGCTGGAACGCGCCATGCGCACAGTGAGTGAGTTCATGCCCAAAAGCCTGTCTGGCCAGGGCAGTTGACCGACAGAGGTGCCCGGTTGAACTTCCCGTCCACCGATCGGTGGACCCCGAGGGTGGGGAGGTCCCCCGGCGGAGGCGGGGGGCAGGCGCAGGGGCAGAGGCAGAGCTAGGGGGCGGCGCCTAGGCGGCCGTCTGCGGCGGCGCCCGGAACTCCTCCGGAAGATCGAAGCCGGACCTCCAGTTGAAGTAGGACTGCACCCGCACACAGCCTTCGCGGGTGCAGCGCCGGTACTTGTCGAGATCCGCCCGGTGCACCAGCACCTGCGTCTGCGTCAGGGCGAAGGCCCGCTCGGCGCCGTGCAGGTGCCGGAAGTGCTGTTCGGTGTCCCCGCAATTGGGGCAACGCCGCTTCGGAAGACCCATGCGGGCCACTGTCGCCCGGAACGCGGCGCCTTGGGAAGCCCCCGCGCCCGCCCGCGCGCACGGGAGCGGAACACAGCGGAACGCACGGGAACGGCCCCGCGAGTCCTGTCCTCGCGGGGCCGTTCCTTCATTCCGCCCGCCGTCGTGAAGGGTGAGAAGACGATCACGAGGCAGGACGCTTCACCGCTGCCTCAGGGGGCGAGCAGCAGCACATCCGCGCGGGACCTGGCGGCCTCGAGACGCCGGGCCACGTCCTGCCAGTTCACGACGGCCCACATCGCCTCGATGAAGTCGACCTTCTGGTTCCTGTACTGGAGGTAGAAGGCGTGCTCCCAGGCGTCGAAGACGAGGATCGGCACGGAACCCTGGCCGACGTTGCCCTGGTGGTCGTAGACCTGCTCGACGATCAGACGGCCGCTGAGCGGCTCGTACGCGAGGACGCCCCAGCCGGAACCCTGGGTGGTCGCGGACGCCTTGGTCAGCTGGGCCTTGAAGCCGGCGAACGAGCCGAAGGACTCGGTGATCGCGTCCGCGAGGTCGCCGACGCCGTCCGCCGCGAGGGGCTCGCCGCCGCCGTCGCCGGTCATGTTGGCCCAGTAGATGCTGTGCAGGATGTGGCCGGAGAGGTGAAAGGCCAGGTTCTTCTCCAGGCCGTTGAGGGCCGCCCACCGCTCCTTGTCCCGTGCCTCCGCCAACTGCTCCAGGGTGTCGTTGGCGCCCTTCACATAGGCCGCGTGGTGCTTGTCGTGGTGCAGCTCGATGATCTCCGGGCTGATCACGGGGGCGAGCGCGGAGTAGTCGTAGGGCAGTTCGGGCAGCGTGTAGACGGGCATGACGGGTCCCCCTCGAACCTCTTATTGCAAGTAACTTGCAAGTGCAGGTTAGCAACAAGAAGGGGGCTCCGGGCAAGAGTGGACGGGCGTGGCGGCAAGGAGGAGGCCCCCACGCGTCTTTCACGTGAGGGCCGACAGGGAGGGGCCGGGGGCCGGGGGCCGGGCGGGAGGGGCCGGCCGGGGGAGAGGGGAGGGGCCGGGGAGAGGGCCGGGCGGGTCAGGCCGTGGTCCGCCTCCGCTGCCGTTGCCACGCGTACCCGACGGCCGCCAGGAACGCCGTCATCCCGCCCGACCAGTACAGCTGCACCCGGGTGTCCGGCTCCCGAGCCATCAGGACGAGGATCCCCGCCATCCCCGCCAACGCGACCCAGGTGAGCACCGGGAACGCCCACATCCGGACGACCAGCCGTGCGGGCGCCTCCCGCTCCAGCCGGCCGCGCAGCCGCAGCTGGGACAGCGCGATGAAGATCCAGACGACCAGGATCACCGCGCCGATCATGTTCAGCAGCCAGGGGAAGACGTCGTCCGGACGCCAGTGGCTGAGCAGCAGGACACCGGCCACCGCCAGCACGCCCAGCACCAGGAACAGGGTGATCGCGCCGACCTTCAGGGCCGCGAACCAGAACTCGAACTCGCCGAAGTTCTTCACGGCGGCCAGGTTCGCCCCGCAGAACAGGAGCATGAACAGCGCCACCCAGGCCCACTCGGGCGTGCCCGGCAGCCAGCCCGTGACGATCTTCGCGGCGCCGATGCCCTCCAGGCCGACGGCCGTGCACAGCAGCACCCAGAAGGCCCACCCCACGGTGAAGCCCGCCCAGGGGCCGAAGGCCCGCTCGGCGTGCGCCGAGAACGAGCCCGACGAGGGGTACGCGGCCGACATCTCGCCCAGCATCCGCATCACCAGCATCACGAGCAGGCCGGAGAGGGCGTAGGCGAGGACGATCGACGGACCGGCGGCGGCGATCCCCGCGCCCGAGCCGACGAAGAGCCCGGCGCCGATGACACCACCGAGGGCGATCATCGACAGATGGCGCTGTTTGAGGCCGTGGGACAGGGTGACGTCCGGCTCGGGTGTGGTCCCGAGGGTGGTGCTGCTGGGCATGGGCGCGGCTCGTCCAATGCGTGAGATGGGCAAAAACGCCCACAGTCTGGGCAGCCCCTACGCTCGGGCGGAGGGGCTGCCCACGATCCGGACGGACCGGATACGCGGTGTGTCTAGGCCGCTACGGAGACGTTGGCGGCCACGGAGGTGTAGTGCGCCGCGTCGCCCTCGACCGAGTAGCTCTCCTTGCCGTCGATGCCGACCGGGATGTCGCCCGCGACCGTCACCCGGTGCAGCCGGCGGGGCTGCCCGTCGTAGTTGTCGACCGCGTAGTGCTGGGTGATGCGGTTGTCGAACAGGACCAGCTGGTTCTCCGACCAGCGGTGGCGCAGGATGTTCTCCGGCCGGGTGACGTACGACTGGAGCAGGTCGAGGATCTTGCGGGACTCGGCCGGCGACAGGCCCACGATGCGCTGGGCGAACCCGCCGATGAACAGGCCGCGCTCGCCGGTCAGCGGATGCACGCGGACCACCGGGTGGACCGTGCGGTACTTGATCGAGGTGAACTGGGCGCGCGCGGCGGCCTGCGCCTCGTCGACCGTCTCCTGCGGCACCGCGTAGTCGTAGTCGTTGGTGTGCTCGGCCCACAGGCTGTCGGCGAGCTGCCTCAGCGGCTCCGGCAGCTGGCGGTAGGCGGCCGCCGAGCTGGTGATCAGGGTCTCGCCGCCGTACGGCGGGAGGACCAGGCTGCGCAGGGTGCTGGCCTGCGGCGGGTTGAGGACGAAGGTGACGTCCGTGTGCCAGTGGTTGGCGGCGCGGCCGCGCTCGCTGTCGACCGGCAGCACGTTCGGGGAGCCGTCGACGGCCGGCACGGTCGGGTGGGCGGTGGTGAGGTCGCCGAAGTGGCGGGCGAAGGCCTGCTGGCCCGCGTCGTCCAGGTTCACGTCGTCGAAGACCAGGGCCTTGTGGACGTCGAGCGCCTCGCGCAGGGCGGTGTAGGTCTCCTCGTCGAGGGGCTTCGCGATGTCGACGCCGACGACCTGGGCGCCGATGTTCGCGGTGACCTTGCGGATCTCGATGCTCATGGGAAGGTCCTTTCGGGCGAGGGTCAGACGAGGGCGGGTGCGGGAGCGTTCACGTACTGGTTGGCGGGGCGCGGGAGGCCGTACCTCTCGCGCAGGGTCGTGCGGGGTCCGTATTCGGTGCGCAGCAGACCGCGGGCGCGCAGGATCGGCACCACGTGGTCGACGAAGGCGTCCAGTCCGGAGGGCAGCACCGCGGGCATGATGTTGAAGCCGTCGGCGGCGCCCTGGGTGAACCAGCTCTCGATCGCGTCGGCGACCTGCTCGGGCGTGCCCGCGAAGGTGAGGTGCCCGCGTCCGCCGCCGAGCCGCCCGATCAGCTGCCGCACGGTGAGGCGTTCGCGCCGGGCCAGCTCCACCACGAGGGTGTAGCGGCTCTTCGCGCCCTCGATCGCGCTCTCCGGCGGCAGATCGGCGGGCAGCTCGGCATCCAGCTCCAGGGCGCCCGGCTCCAGCTGGAGCAGCTGCTCCAGCCGTTGGACCCCGTGCGTGTGCACGATGTGGTCCTCAAGGACCTGCTCGTATCCCCGTGCCTCGGCCTCCGTCGAGCCGATCACCGGGACGATCCCGGGCAGCACCTTGATGTGCTCGGGATCCCGGCCGGCCTGCCGGGTACGGGACTTGAGGTCGGCGTAGAAGGCCTGCGCGTCGGCGAGCGTCTGCTGCGCGGTGAACACCGCCTCCGCGTAGCGGGCCGCGAACGCCTTGCCGTCCTCGCTCGACCCGGCCTGCACCAGCAGCGGGTAACCCTGGGGCGAACGCGGGACGTTGAGGGCGCCCTCGACACTGAAGTACCTGCCCTGGTGCCGGGGCGGGTGGACCTTCGTGTCGTCGCCCCAGACGCCGGCCGCCTTGTCGGCGACGATCGCGTCGTCCTCCCAGCTGTCCCAGAGCTTCAGGGCCACGTCGAGGAACTCGCCGGCCCGGGCGTAGCGCTCGGCGTGCGCGGGCTCGGCGTCCAGACCGAAGTTGCGGGCGGCCTCGGCGCCGGCGGTGGTGACGATGTTCCAGCCCGCCCGGCCACCGCTGATGATGTCGAGGGAGGCGAACTTACGGGCCAGGTTGTAGGGGGAGTTGTAGGAGGTCGAGGCGGTGGCGATGAGGCCGATGTGCCGGGTGGCCGTCGCCAGCGCGGTGAGCAGCGTGAGCGGTTCCAGGGAGCCGGCCGGGCGCTGGGCGATGTTGCCCCAGAGCTGTGGGCCGTCGGCGAGGAACAGGGAGTCGAAGGTGCCGCGTTCGGCGATCCGGGCCAGGTGGACGTAGTGGTCCAGCTCCACGTGGGCGTACGGGTCGCTCTCCGGGAGCCGCCAGGACGCCTCGTGGTGGCCGGTGTTCATGAGGAACGCGTTGAGGTGGAGCTGTCGTCCGTTGTCAGCCGTGGTCACTTGTGGTCCTCCGTGACGCCCAGGGCGGCGAGCAGCCGTTCGCGGTACTCGCCGAGCAGCGGGTCCCGGTACGAGCGCGGGTGCGGGCGGTCGATGGTCAGGTCGAGGCCGATACGGCCGTGGTCGAGGACGAGGACCCGGTCGGCGAGCACGATCGCCTCGTCCACGTCATGGGTGACGAGCAGTACGGAAGGCCGGTGGCGCTCCCACAGCTCGCGCAGCAGGGAGTGCATCTTGATCCGGGTGAGGGCGTCCAGCGCCCCGAACGGCTCGTCGGCCAGGAGGAGTTCGGGCTCACGGACCAGCGAGCGGGCCAGGGCGGCGCGCTGCGCCTCACCGCCGGACAGCTCGTTGGGCCAGGCCCGCTCGCGGCCCTTCAGCCCCACCTCGGCGAGCGCCTCGCGGCCCTTGTGCTCGGCCTCCTTGCCGTCCAGCCCCAGCAGTACGTTGTCCAGCACCCGCCGCCAGGGCAGCAGCCGGGAGTCCTGGAAGACCACCGACACCCGCTCCGGGGCGGTGAGCCGCCCGCTGCCGACGACCTCGTGGTCGAGGTGGGCGACCGCCCGCAGCAGGGTGCTCTTGCCGGACCCGCTGTGGCCGAGGAGCGCCACGAACTGGCCGGCGGGGATGTCCAGGTCGATGCCGTCGAGGACCGTGCGGTCCTCGAACGACCTTGTCAGGCCGCGCAGTTCGACGGCGGTGGAGCGGGTCAGCTGCTCAGTGTGCGGCGCCACGACAGCACCCTCCGTTCGATGAGACGGACCACGGTGTCGGAGAGGAGACCGAAGACGCCGTAGATGAGGAGGCCGACGAGGATGACGTCCGACTGGCCGTAGTTCTGGGCCTGGAACATCATGTAACCGAGGCCGCTGGTGGCGTTGATCTGCTCCAGGACCACCAGTCCCAGCCAGGAGCCGGTCACCCCGAGCCGGAGTCCCACGAAGAATCCGGGCAGGGCGCCGGGGATCACGATCTGCCGGATGAACTGGACCTTCGACAGGCCCTGCACCTCGGCGAGTTCGACGAACCGGTGGTCGATGCCGGACAGCGCGGCATGCGTGTTGAGGTAGATCGGGATGTAGACGACGATGGCGATGATCGCGATCTTGAAGGTCTCGCCGATGCCCAGCCAGAGGATGAACAGCGGGATCAGGCCGAGGGTCGGGATCGCCCGGTTGAGCTGCACGGTCCCGTCGATCAGGGCCTCCCCGGACCGGGTCAGCCCCGAGGCCAGCGCGAGCACCACTCCGGCGGTCAGGCCGATCGCGAAGCCGTAGGCGGCGCGCTCCAGCGAGGTGAGGACGTCGGTGGTCAGCGTTCCGTCGGTCCACAGGTTCACGCCGGTCCTCAGCACCGTCCAGGGTGCGGGGATCGCCCCGGTGTCCAGCTTCCCGGCGGCCGAGGCGGCGGCCCACAGGACGATGAGCAGCAGGGGCCCGACGAGCCGGGAGGCGGGCCACGGTTTGCCGGGAGTGAGGCCACGGCGTCGTTGTCGGCGGCCGACCCGAGGACCGTCGTCGGCGGCGACGGCGGGGCCGACGACGGCGGTGGCGGCGGGGGTCGGGGTCGCGGTCGTGCCGGCGGTCGGGCTCGCCCCGGTGCTCGTGCCGGTGTTCGTGGTCGTGGGCGTGCTGGTGGTCGTGCTTGCGCTGGTGGTCATGGCGGTCAACTCCGGTACTCGGCTGCCACGGACTTGGCGGCGATGCCCTCGAAGCGGTGGTCGAACAGCGAGGAGACGTCGAACTTCTTCACGAAGCCGCCCTCCGCGAGGAGGTCCGCGGTCTCCTGCTCCCACTTGATGGCCTCGGCCCAACTCGGCGGGAACAGCGGCTTGTTGGCGAGCGCGGTGATCGACTGGGCCTGGTCGATGGTCAGGTTCTGCGTCTTGACGTAGAACTCCTCGTTCCAGA
This sequence comes from Streptomyces sp. NPDC102259, assembly GCF_044766465.1. NCBI lineage: Bacteria > Bacillati > Actinomycetota > Actinomycetes > Kitasatosporales > Streptomycetaceae > Streptomyces > Streptomyces sp. NPDC102259. The sequence continues at coordinate 352,278 of NZ_JBIWMA010000001.1, forward strand.
CGTCCGGGTTCTCGTAGCTCCACACCAGGCCCTTCGCCCACTGCGGGATGTACGCGGCGACGGCGGCGGCCTTCGCCTTGTCGTTCAGCACGGACGCCGGCGCCCACAGCAGGCTGAGCAGGTCGACGACGTCGGTGGTGATGATGCGGGCGCCCTTGGGCCCGTACTGCTTGAGGTAGGCGGGCGACTGCGTGTTGCCGAGCGGGGCGATGTCCACCTGGCCCGACTGGAGGGCGGTGAGGAACTGGTTGCTGGTCAGCGGGACCAGCTTCACGTCGTCGTACTTCAGTCCGGCCTTCTTCAGCGCCCGCAGCAGGACGACGCCCTGCGCCTGCCCCTGGGAGAACGCCAGCTTCTTTCCGCGGAAGTCGTCGACGGACTCGATGTCGCTGCCCGGCTTGGTGGCGAAGACGTAGTTCGGCTTGCGGGTGATGTTGATCGCGACGATTTTCGCGTCGAAGCCCTGGTAATGCGCCTGGATCGGCGGAATGCCCGCGTTGTTGGCAACGTCCAGGGACTTCGCACGGAAGGCGTTGATGACGTCGGGGCCGGCTCCGATGTTCAGCCAACTCGACACCGCGAAGGGCAGTTCGGGCAGCTTCGCCAGCTTCAGCTGCAACTGCTGCGCGCCCTGGTAGGAGGCGATCTTCAGGCTCGTGCCGGCCGGCACCTTGGCGGCGAGCGGAGCGGTGGAGGCGCCCTTGTCACCGGTGGCGGCACTGCTCTCGGCGCAGCCGCTGAGCCCGGCGACGCCGGCTGCGGCGCCCAGCAGGGAGGCGAGGAAGAGACGCCGGTCGACACCGGTCGTACGGGAAACAGGCACGGGAGAACCCCCAGGGGAAAATGGAGACAAGGCAGGCAGAAGGAGGAAGGCAGAGGCGAGCGGGCCGGAGCAGGCAGAGGCGAGCGGGCCGAGGCTGCAATGGGTCTGCGGGAACCGAAAGGATCCGCAGGAAATCCGCAAGAAGTCTGCAACGAAGCCGAAATGAATCCGAAGCGATCCGGAACGGATCCGCAGTGGATTCCCGCGGCTAAAGGCAGAAGAAGGACGCGCTCCCGGCGCGCCGGGGCGTCAGCAACAGAAAGTGCGACAGCTCATGAGAAAGATGTTCCTGTCCACGGGTGGGGCCTGTCAACATTCGGAGTTTCTGAATTAACTCGACTCGGGTGGAGCGTCCGAGGGGCGGGGCCAGGACCAGGCCAGCGGATCCCGGTAGAGCACGTCCAGCGCCACCGCCCCGCCCGCCACGGCCAGCACGGAGTCGGGGAAACTGCTCGGCGAGACGGCGGCGGAGCGCCCCGCCCCGACCTCGTCCCGCAGCGCGGCGAGGCAGTCCTCCCGGAACAGCACGCCCACCTCGGTGACGACGACCCGCTCCGGATTGAGCACGTCCAGCAGCAGCCCGGCCGCCCGGCCCACCAGCCGCGCCCGCTCCCGCAACAGCCGCGCGGCCACCGGGTCACCGGCCTGCGCCGCGGCGACCACGTGCATCGGATTCACCCCGTCGATCACCCCGGCCTGCCGGGCCCGTCGGCACAACGTCCGCTCGCTCAGCTCCACTTGGAGGCAGCCGACCCGGCCGCATGCACAGGACTCCGTGCCGCCGGCCAACGGCAGATGCGCGATGGCGCCCGCCTGCGAACGCGGCCCGTGATGCACCTCGTCGTTCGTGGCGAACGCCGCGTCGACCATGTTCCCGACGAACAGATGCAGCACGCTGAGGTCGCCCCGCGCCTGCCCGAACAGCCGCTCGGCGTTGACCAACGCCCGCGCGTGCCCGTCCACCTGGACCGGCAGCCCGGTGTGCGCGCCGACCGTCTCCCGCACCGGCACGTCCCGCCAGCCCAGCAGCGGATGCTCGACGACGGTCCCCGAATCCCGGTCCACCCAGCCGCCCACGGCGACCCCCACCCCGAGGGCCCGGCAGCCGGGAGTCTCCCTCAGCAGCGCGCCGAGCCCGTCGGCGGCCCGCGCCAGCAGCTGGGACGGTTCGAGGCGGTCCCGATGCTTCAACTCCCGCCGCGCCACCACCCGGCCGCGCAGATCCAGCAACGAGACGGTGGTGTACGGCACCGCCACATGCACCCCGCCCACCACGAACCGCGAGTCGTCCAGGTCTACCGGAACGTGCGGCCGGCCCACCCCGTTGCTGCGCCGGGGCGCCGCCGCCTCCCGGATCAGCCCGAGCCCGGTGAGCCGGGCGCAGTGGTCGGTGACGGAAGCGGGGGACAGCCCGGTGAGCCGGGCGATGGTGGAGCGCGCGACCGGCCCGTGCTCCAGCACGGACCGCAGGATCACACTGGCGCTGGTACGCCGCCGGTCGCTGTCGGCGACCCGGGTGACGGGAGAGATCGGGGCGGGAGGAACCGCGGTACGGGGCATGGGGAACTTCCTCGGAAGTCGGGAGCCGGTCCGACACTGCGCCGTCTGTGGAGCGCGGCGCGCCGGATGGTCGGCTCCGCCCGCCTCACACCGGAGGGCGACAGGCGGCCGCGCCCACGCGTCGCAGGTCGACATGGCGACGCGACGAGAAGTTCAGGGACTGGGCCTGGGCAACCATGGCTCGAAGCTAGCAAAGGGGACCCAGCCCTGCCCAGATGGCGACCGACGGGCGAGACGGCCGCCGTTCGATTGGCGAAACCCTACAGAGACCGCCCGGGGGGCCCGCGTATCCCGAACCACTCCACCTCAGTGACCAGGGTCACCTCGTACCGCGTGTAACCCCCACCCTTTGTCAGGAGCCAACCAACCCCGCGCTCGACCGTTTGTCGACCGCGGACGGTGATCGCCTCGACCCCCCTGGGATAGCGTCGCCGTGTCCCGTCCCTCCCCGTCCCGCGGAGTCCCCATGAGCACCGCCGCCGTCACCCCCGCCAGTCCCGGAAAGGTCCTCGCCGACCTTCTCCCTGCCTCCCGTGTCCGGGACATCGCGCTCGTGCTCGGCGGTGCCGCGCTCACCGGCCTCGCGGCCCAGATCGCGGTCCCGGTCCCCGGCTCCCCGGTCCCGGTGACCGGCCAGACCTTCGCCGCGCTGCTCGTCGGCACCACCCTCGGCGTCCGCCGCGGGGTCTCCTCGCTCGCCGTGTACGCGATGGCCGGTCTCGCCGGTGTGCCGTGGTTCGCGGGCGGCGGTTCCGGCGTCTCCGTCTCCTTCGGCTACATCCTCGGCATGATCCTCGCGACCGCCGCCGTGGGCGCCCTGGCCCGCCGGGGAGCCGACCGCTCCGTGCCGCGCATGGCGGCCACGATGCTCCTGGGCGAGGCGATCATCTACCTCGTCGGCGTCCCGTACCTGGCCTACGCCGCCGACATGTCCGCCTCCGCCGCGATCGCGGCCGGCCTCACCCCCTTCCTGATCGGCGACGCCGTCAAGGCGGCCTTGGCGATGGGTCTGCTCCCGACGGCCTGGAAGCTCGTCAAGGAGTGACCGCCCTCAGGCGCTGACGAAGGGGTTCGCCGGGCCGGGTCGCAGCACGCGACCCGGCCCGGCGAACCCCTTTCGCGTGCGGCCGGTTCAGCTCTCCCGCCGCTCCGGCCGTCGCTGGGACCACCACAGCCCGGCCGCGCCCACCGCGAGCAGTGCGGCTCCGGCCGCGCCGAGCGGCAACACGTCCCGGCCGACGCCGGTCTTGGGCAGCTCCTCGCCGCCGGGACCCACGGGCGTGTTGTCGGTGCCGAGGAGCAGCGGGGTGGCGGGCGCGTTGGGCGACGGGTTCGTCGTGCCGAACGGCACCGGGCCCTGCTGCCAGAACGTCTTCTTCCCGTCACCGGTCTGGACGGGCAGACAGATCTTCCCGGTCTTGCTCAGATCGAAGGTGGCGTCGACGGCGTACGACTTCGACGCCCCGGCCGCGAGATTGTCGATGGGGCAGGCGAAACCGCTGTTGGATCCTTCCGGAAGATCCTTCTTCGCGATGGCGTCACACCCCTGAACGCTTTTGACCGTGAGGCCGTCGAAGCCGACGACCAAAAGCCTTATCTGTCCGCTGTCCTTGGTCCCCTCGTTCTTCACCGTGGCGGTGATCGCCGTTTTCTTGGAACTGTTGTCGACCGAGATCCGCTCCGGCAGTGTCGTCGTCGTCTTCACGCCCGCGGGCGCCTCGTCGACGGGCTTTCCCCCCTTGCCGCTCCCGGGCCCCTGATCGTCCGCCCCGGCAGGGCCGGAAAGGATCAACACCGCCGAGAAAGATGCCACGACCAGCGATCCGGCGACGGTCGTCGCACGACGAGAACTCATGTTCGCCCCCCTTGGCTGCGCCTGAATTCGCAGTACTGGAAGAGGTACCACAAGATTTCTTCACACTATGCTGGTAAGGCAGTAAGTGTGACTATTGTGTTCCAGGGGCCGGGCAATGGAGGGGGTGCAGCGGATTGCCGGGAAATGCGGGAAACGCAGAGAATCCGGGGAACACAGGGAATTCGGGGAGTGGCGGTTTCCCCGGGTTACTGGTGACGGGGCGCTACCGGCTGGTCGAGTGTATCGGCCAGGGGGGAATGGGGCGCGTGTGGCGAGCCACCGACGAAGTTCTCGACCGCCAGGTCGCGGTGAAGGAAATGCGTATCGACGGCCTCGACTCGGAGGACACCCGCACCCGCCGCGAACGCACCCTGCGCGAGGCCAGGGCCACCGCCCGGATCGACCATCCCAACGTGGTGCGCGTCTACGACGTCGTGGACGAGGGCGAACGCCTGTGGATCGTCATGGAGTTGGTGGTCGGCCGCTCCCTCGAACGGATCATGGCCGAGGAAGGCCGACTGAGCCCCCGCGAAACCGCCCGTATCGGCCTGGGCTTGGTCACGGCACTGCGCCAGGTGCACGCGAGGGGAGTACTGCACCGCGACATCAAACCGGGCAACGTCCTGGTGGAAGGCGTGTGGAACGCGGGGCTGGCGGGGAACGAGGGGCGGGCGGCGAACGAGGGGCAGGCGGGGAACACCGGGCGGGCGGGGAACACCGGGAGCGAGGGGAGGCCCGGGGACCGGGCGAGCGCGGGCGACGGGGAGACCGGCGTGCGACGGATCGTCCTCACCGACTTCGGGATCGCCGCGATCCAGGACACGAAGGCGTTGACGATGGTCGGCATGCTGGTCGGCTCTCCCGACTACATGGCCCCCGAGCGCATCTCGGGCCACCCGCAGGGCCCACCCTCCGACGTGTGGTCCCTGGGCGCGACGCTCTGCGCCGCACTGGCCGGCCACTCCCCCTTCTCCCGGGACACCACCCTGGCGACCCTGCACGCGGTCCTCTACGAGGAACCCCGACTCCCGTCCGACGCGGGCCCGTTGTACGACATCCTGACCGCCCTCCTGGCAAAGGAACCCACAGCCCGCCCCACCCTCGCCGACCTGGAATCCACCCTCGAGGTCATAGCCTTCCCGCCGCCCATGCCCACACCAATGCCCACGCCCACGCCCACACCGACGTTGACGGTGACCGGGGGAGAGGCGAGCGCGGGGGACGAGCGGGTCGGCGAGAGGGCGGAGGGGATCGAAGGGGCCGAGGAGGTCGAGGGGTTCGAGGAGGTCGAGGGGGCAACGGGGGATCGGGCGCCGGAACCGGTCCCGGACGTGGGGGAGTTGCCGCTGAGGGAATCACCGACGCGCGTACTCCTGAACGCCACCAGGACGCCCCACCCGCCCGACGCCCCTGGCACATCTGATGCCCCTGGCGCACCTGGCGTATCCGAGGCGACGGATGCCTCCACCGATGCCGCCTCCACCGCTGGCTTCTCCGTCTTCTCCGACACCTCCAGCGAAGCGGCCTCGGAGATGCGCTCGGAGTCGGGCTCCGAACCGCCGTCCCCCGGCCCGCCGGGAACCTCACCCCCACGCTCCGGAATCTCGCTCTCCCGGTCCGCTGCGGTGACGGAACGCAACCCCGCCCCGAACCCGTCGCCGACCCGTCGAGGGGGTCTGCCGCCCGGTGGTCGGAGGGGATGGACGGGTCGCCGCACCGGCGCGGTCGCCGCCGTCGGTGTCGTCGTCGGGGCCACGGTGCTCGCGATCGTGCTGGCGGCGGCCCCCGGCTCGCACGACGGCGACAACCAGGCAGGCGGCTCCTCGCCCGAGCCGTCCCCGGTCGCCGGCTCGAGTTCCGGCTCCGGCTCCGGCGCGGGCGCGAGTCCCTCCGCGTCGTCCACCGTCGAGGGGACGTTCAGGCCCCAGAGCCTGCCCCCCGGCGCGCACCAGGAGGCCGGCGGCTTCGCGTGGGCGACGCCCAAGGGCTGGCGGCGGGATGTGAAGACGGGCGCGGAGGTGCACTACACGTCCCCCGACGGCGGTCAGGAACTCGTCGCCAAGTCCTCCCTGGCCCGTGGCGATCTGATGGACACCTGGCGGACCTCCGAACGGAACGCCCACCAGGGCCGGGACTACGGCAAGATCCGCCTGGAGGAGACGACGTTCCGAGGCCTGCCGGCGGTCGTCTGGGAGTACACGTTCACTCTCCAGGGCACCTCCTGGCACGCCCGGCTCCTGGGCTTCAACGAGAGCGGGAAGTCGTACCAGATCAACACCTGGTACCAGCCCGCGGTCGAGGCGGCGGCCCTGAAGACGTACGAGAAGGTCAAGGACAGCTTCACCGTGACGTGATGTGACGTGACGGTGAGGCCGGAGATAGGGGAAAGAGGAAAGGGGCCCGCCGAAGCGGACCCCTCTCCTCTGCCCGGCGGAAAGGGGCCCGCCGAAGCGGACCCCTCTCCTCTGCCCGGAGGCGGAACTACTCGACTTCGCTCCCGGCAGGAGCAGGAGCAGGAGCAGGAGCAGGAGCAGCGGCAGTTGCCGTCGCCGCGGCCTTGGCCCGGGCCTTGACCCGGCCCTCCTTCAGGAAGGCGACGGCCACCACGAGGGCGGCGACGAGCAGCGACAGCAGCACGGTCGTCCGCCCGCTGCTCTCCCCCTCGGTGTCGGTCAGCATGTAACCGAGCACGAAGACGATCAGCGCGGCCGTCGCCCAGGTCAGGTACGGGTACAGCCACATCTTCACGACCAGCTTCTCCGGCGCCTCGGCCTGGATGATCTTCCGCATCCGCAGCTGCGAGAAGCAGATCACGAGCCAGACGAACAGGGCCACCGCGCCACTGGAGTTCACGAGGAAGAGGAAGACCGAGTCCGGGAACTTGTAGTTGAAGAAGACGGCGACGAATCCGAACGTCACCGAGGCGACGATCGCCGCGAGAGGGACACCACGACTCGTCGTCCGGGCGAAGACCTTCGGCGCGTCGCCCCGCTGACCGAGCGAGAAGGCCATGCGGGAGGCCGTGTAGAGCCCGGAGTTGAGGCAGGACAGCACCGACGTCAGCACGATGAAGTTCATGATCTGGCCGGCGTGCGCGATCCCGAGGGAGTCGAGGGCGGCCACATAGGAGCCCTGCTCCTTGATGGACGCGTCGTCCCAGGGCAGCAGCGTGACGACGACGAAGATCGACCCGAGGTAGAAGACGCCGATACGCCAGATGATGCTGTTCGTGGACTTCGTCACGGCCCGCTGCGGGTTCTCGGACTCGCCGGCCGCGAGGGTCGCGATCTCGCTGCCCATGAAGGAGAAGACGACGAGCAGCACACCGGTGAGGATGGCGCCGGGTCCGTGCGGCAGGAATCCGCCGTGGTCGGTGAGGTTGCCGAGTCCCGCCTTGTCGCTGTCGACACCGGGCAGCACGCCGAACACGGCGAGCCCGCCGACGATGATGAAGGCGCCGATCGCGACGACCTTGATCCCGGCGAACCAGAACTCGAACTCGCCGTAGGACCCGACGGAGACGAGGTTGGTGGCGGTCAGCACCACCATCACGATGAGCGCCCAACCCCACTGCGGTACGCCGGGCATCCAGCTTTCGAGGATCTTGGCCCCGGCGGTGGCCTCCACCGCGAGCACGACGACCCAGAAGAACCAGTACAGCCAGCCGATGGAGAAGCCCGCCCAGCGGCCGAGCGCCCGGTCGGCGTGCGCGGAGAACGAGCCGGAGGTCGGATTGGCCGCGGACATCTCGCCGAGCATGCGCATCACCAGCACCACGAGCGTGCCGACGAGAGCGTAGGACAGCAGAATGCCCGGCCCGGCGGTGGCGATACCGGAACTGGAACCGACGAACAATCCGGCTCCGATGACCCCGCCGATGGCGATCATCGACAGATGCCGGTTCTTGAGCCCTGCGTGAAGCCCGGATCCGGATCCGGTCCCAGGTTCTCCGGAACCACCGGGGCCGTTGTCGGCCTTGGTGAGGGTCGGCTGCGAAGTCATGAGGATGGTTTTCCTTTGCGCCGCGTGAGGGGAATCAGGTGCGTCGTGCGTGGGGGGCGTACGAGCCGGTCCAGTGAATCCGAGGTGAATGAATTCGGGAACCTATGATTCCAGATCGTTACTTGAGGTTTTCCTGAGCTTCTATGGGATTGCTCAAAGTTTTCGGACGCGGCACCCGGCGCTGCTACCCCGCAACACTCGTGTCACACTCATCCCATGCGCGTGTATCTCGGCTCGGACCATGCCGGCTTCGAACTCAAGAACCACCTCGTCGAATGGCTCAAGGCGGCGGGTCACGACCCGGTCGACTGCGGGCCCCACATCTACGACGCCCAGGACGACTACCCGCCCTTCTGCCTCCGCGCCGCGGAGCGGACGGCCGCGGACCCCGAGTCCCTCGGCATCGTGATCGGCGGCTCCGGCAACGGCGAGCAGATCGCGGCGAACAAGGTGAAGGGCGTCCGTGCCGCCCTGGCCTGGAGTGAGGAGACCGCGTCCCTCGGCCGCCAGCACAACAACGCCAACGTCGTCGCCGTCGGCTCCCGCATGCACTCCCAGGACGAGGCGACGAAGTTCGTCGAGACCTTCCTCGCCACCCCCTTCTCCGAGGACGAGCGCCACATCCGCCGCATCGACATGCTCGCGTCGTACGAGACCACGGGCGACCTTCCGGCGATCCCGCCCCACCACCCGCAGCAGTAGGCGGCGGAGCCCCCGCGGGGGGGGGGGGGGGGGGCCCCGCCCCCCCCCCACAACCCCCCCCCGGTGGGGGGGGGGGGGGGGGGGGCCCCGGGGGGGGGCCCC